>NZ_JBQXEO010000023.1:0-107452 GCF_052601155.1 Micromonospora yongxingensis | reverse complement strand
TCGTCATGCCCGGATCAGTGCCGTCCGGCCGGGGAACGGGATGGCTCCCTGGTCCTGGAGCTGATGTCGTAAGCGATTCGGTGTATCGCCGAGCGCTGACTCGTCTGCGACATCAGCTCGATAGCGGCGCCAGCAGGGTCAGCCGCCGGAGTCGTCCATCTCGGCGCCCTCGGGTACGACGTCGTCGTCCCGGCTGGCCAGCCAGCCGTCGGGCAGGAAGACCTTGCCCGGGGAGTTCGTCCGCCCACGCGGCTGACCCAGGGCGGCCACCGGGAACGGCTCCGCCGGGTCGAGCTTGCCGAGCAGATCGTCGAGTTGAGCCAGGCTCTCGATCATCGCCAGCGAACGGCGCAGCTCGCCGCCGACCGGGAAGCCCTTGAGATACCAGGCGACGTGCTTGCGGAAGTCGGTGCAGCCGTCCCGCTCACCACGGGCCGGGTTGCGCGCGCCCGCGACGAACTGGTCGACCAGCAGCTCGGCGTGCCGGCGCATGGTCACCGCCACCTCGCCGAGGGTGGGCATCCGCCGCTCCGGCCGACCGTTGAAGGCGGCCTCCAGGTCGGCGAAGAGCCACGGGCGGCCCAGGCAGCCCCGCCCGATCACCACGCCGTCGACCCCGGTGTGCGCGACCATCCGCAGCGCGTCGTCGGCCTCCCAGATGTCGCCGTTACCGAGCACCGGCACGTCGAGGGCCTGCTTGAGGGTGGCGATGGCGTCCCAGTCGGCGGTGCCCGAGTAGCGCTGCCCGGCCGTCCGCCCGTGCAGGGCGACCGCGGCCACCCCGGCGTCCTGCGCGGCGAGCCCGGCCTCGACGTACGTCAGGTGGTCGTCGTCGATGCCCTTGCGCATCTTCACGGTGACCGGCACCCCGGCCGGTGCCGCGGCGTCCACCGCGGCCTTCACCAGCCGGGCGAAGAGCCGGCGCCGCCACGGCAACGCCGCGCCGCCGCCCCGACGCGTCACCTTGGGCACCGGGCAGCCGAAGTTGAGGTCGATGTGGTCGGCCAGGTCGCGCTCGACCACGATCCGCACGGCGGCGGCGGTGATCTCCGGGTCGGTGCCGTACAGCTGGAGGCTCCGCGGCTGCTCGTCCGCACCGAACGCGATCATGCGCAGCGTCTTCGGGTTGCGCTCGACCAGCGCCCGCGTCGTGATCATCTCGCAGACGTAGATGCCGCCGCCCTGCTCCCGGCAGAGCCGACGGAACCCGACGTTGGTGATCCCGGCCATCGGCGCGAGCACCACCGGCGGCCACACCTGGTACCGCCCGAGGGTCAACGGGCGCAGCGCAGGAAGGGTCGAGGCGGTCACCGGACAAGTGTACGGGGCCCCGACCGGCGCTTTCCGCGTCGGCCGAAGCCCCGTACCCACCGTCTCAGCAGCCGGGGAGGCGCTCGATCAGGTAGCGCTCGACCTGGTCCAGGGAGACCCGCTCCTGGGCCATGGTGTCCCGGTTGCGGACCGTCACGGCGTTGTCGTCCAGGGTGTCGAAGTCGACCGTCACACAGAACGGGGTGCCGATCTCGTCCTGCCGGCGGTAACGGCGGCCGATCGCCTGCGAGTCGTCGAACTCCACCACCCAGCGCTTGCGCAGCAGCGCGGCCAGGTCCTTCGCCTTCGGCGACAGCGCCTCGTTGCGGGACAGCGGCAGGACCGCCACCTTGACCGGGGCCAGCCGCGGGTCGAACCGCATCACCGTGCGCTTGTCCACGCCGCCCTTGGTGTTGGGCGCCTCGTCCTCGTCGTACGCCTCCAGCAGGAAGGCGAGCACCGCGCGGGTCAGACCGGCGGCCGGCTCGATGACGTACGGCATCCAGCGCTCACTCTTGGTCTGGTCGAAGTACGACAGGTCGACGCCGGAGTGCTTGCTGTGCGTGGAGAGGTCGAAGTCGGTGCGGTTGGCGACGCCCTCCAACTCGGCGAACTCGGTGCCGCCGAACTGGAAGCGGTACTCGATGTCCACGGTCCGCTTCGAGTAGTGGGAGAGCTTTTCCTTGGGGTGCTCGAACAGGCGCAGGTTGTCCGCCGACAGACCCAGGTCGAGATACCAGTTCCAGCGCTCCTGGAGCCAGTACTCGTGCCACTGCTCGTCGGTGCCCGGCTCGACGAAGAACTCCATCTCCATCTGCTCGAACTCGCGCGTCCGGAAGATGAAGTTACCCGGGGTGATCTCGTTGCGGAACGACTTGCCGGTCTGCGCGATGCCGAACGGCGGCTTCTTGCGGGCGACGGTCTCGACGTTCTTGTAGTTGACGAAGATGCCCTGGGCGGTCTCCGGGCGCAGGTAGTGCAGCCCCTCGTCGCTCTCCACCGGGCCCAGGTAGGTCTTCATCAGGCCGTTGAACATCTTCGGCTCGGTGAAGGTGCCCTTGTTGCCGCAGTTGGGGCAGTTGAGCTCGGCGAGCGAGACCGGCGGCTTGCCGTGCTTGGCCTCGTACGCCTCCTCCAGGTGGTCCGCCCGGAACCGCTTGTGGCAGAACTGGCACTCGGTGAGCGGGTCGACGAACTCGGCGATGTGGCCGGACGCCTCCCACACCTTGCGGGCCAGGATCACCGCGGAGTCGAGGCCGACGACGTCGTCGCGCTGCTGGACCATGGTCTTCCACCACTGCCGGCGGACGTTCTCCTTGAGTTCCACGCCGAGCGGGCCGTAGTCCCACGCCGATCGGGTGCCCCCGTAGATCTCACTGGAGGGGAAGACGAAGCCTCGACGCTTGGCGAGGCTGACGACGGCGTCGATACGGTCTGCGGGCATGTTTCCTCCTACGCCGGCTGGCGGTCGGCGGGGGCAGATGTGGATGGATCGGTCGGTTCGGGACAACGGTACGACCACCGTCGCCCCGAGCCCAGCAGAATACCGGTGGCGGGTCAGCTCACCCCGCAGACCTCCATGCCGCCGGTCTGACCGTCCTGGCCCAGGCTCACCTGCTGCTGCTCCCGGTCGCCGCCGTCGAGTGTCACGTCCACCGGCACGGTCAGGTTGGTGGTGTCCACCTCACCGACCCGGAACGCGGCGACCTGCGGCTCGGCGGCGGCCCGCCGCTCGAACTCCGGGCGGGACTCGCGCCGTTGGGCGTCGTCGCAGAGCTGGTCGTACGCCCGCCCGTAGTTCCGCTCGACCAGCGCCTGGTAGTAGTCGCCGGTCACGGTGCGGCCCTGCTCACGGATCGCCTGGACGCCGGTGACGGCGAGGCCGACCACGGCCGTGCCGCCTCCGCCACAGCAGAGCAGCACGGCGAGCGCGCCGACGCCGAGGCCGATCCAGAGCCGGGTCCGACGGCCCTCGGTGGGCGGCGCGGCGAACGGCGGAGCCACCCCGGGACCGGGCGGTGGGGCGGGTGCGGTCATAGGAGCAGGGTAGTGCCCGACGGCTCAGCGGTAAGGACCAGCAGCCCGATCACTCTCGGCGACCACCACGGCCCCGCCGGGTGCCGCGCTGGCGAGCACCTCGTACGCGGACGGCTCGTCCACCGACTCGGCGAGCAACGGCACGGCGCTCACCTTGACCTCGAAGGCGCCCAGGGCCCGCCGGTAGGTGCCGACGGATTCCCACTCGGTGACCAGGGTCCAGTACCGGGGGTCGTCGAGGGCCCGGACCAGTTGTCCGCGCAGGTAGCCCGGTCGGGCGGCCAGCGCGGTGAGGGCGGCGTGCGCCCGTTCGGTGAAGTCGTCGGCGACATCGACGTCGACCACGAACCGGTTGGTCACCAGCACCCGGGGTTCCTCCTCGTAGAGTCTGTGGGATGCAGCGTACGCAGCGCCCTCTGCTGGCCCGGTTGGCCGGGGCGAACCCGACGTCGGTGTTCCTGCTCACCCTGGTGGTGGTGCTGGTCGCGTTCTTCACGCCCGGCGTCGTCGGCGGGCTGCTGACGCTCGCGCTCGCCGCGTGCCTGGTCGCCCTGTTGGCGACCACCTGGTCGGTTCAGGCTCCGCAGACCCGGGTGGTCCGGCTGCTGATGCTGACCCTGCTGGTGACGGTGGGCCTGGCAAAGCTGCTCTGACATGCAATCATGCGTTTTTGACAATCATTATCGTTACGACGGACAGTTGGCGGCATGACCAACCGCACCACATCCCGCGTCCTGGCCACCGCCACCACCGCGCTGCTCGCCCTGGGTGCCGCAGCCGGCTGCTCCACCGGCGGTGCCGCCGGCGCCGACCCGCAACGGGTCGACGTGGTGGCCGCGTTCTACCCCCTCCAGTTCCTCGCCGAGCGGATCGGCGGCGACGCCGTCCGCGTCACCAACCTCGCCAAGCCCGGCGCCGAGCCGCACGACCTGGAGCTCAGCCCCAGCCAGGTCGGCCAGGTCAGCGACGCCGAGCTGATCGTCTACCTGAAGGGCTTCCAGCCGGCGGTGGACGAGGCCGTCGCGCAGAGCGACGGCGACCGGGTGTTCGACGTCACCGGCGTGCAGCCGTTGCTGGACGCGACCGCCGGTGGGCACAACCACGAGGGCGAGGAGGAGCACGGCAAGGAGGAGCACGGCGCCAAGGACCCGCACGTCTGGCTCGACCCGACCCGGCTGGCCGGCATCGGCGACCAGCTCGCCCAGCGGCTCGGCAAGGCCGACCCGGACCACGCCGCCGACTACACCGCCCGCTCCGCGGCGCTGCGCGCCGACCTGACGACGCTGGACGGCGAGTTCAACCAGGGCCTGCAGACCTGCCAGCGACGCGAGATCGTGACCAGCCACGCCGCGTTCGGCTACCTGGCCGACCGGTACCGCCTCGAGCAGGTCGGCATCACCGGGCTGAGCCCGGACGTCGAGCCCTCGCCGCAGCGCCTCGCGCAGGTGATCGAGGAGGCGAAGGAGCACCGGGCCACCACGATCTTCTTCGAGACGTTGGTCAGCCCGAAGGTCGCCGAGACCATCGCCGGTCAGGTCGGCGCGAGGACCGCGGTGCTGGACCCGATCGAAGGGCTCGCCGCTGGCAGCGACGGGGACTACCTTTCGGTGATGCGTACCAACCTGCAGACCCTGCGGACGGCGTTGAGCTGCTCGTGAGCGCACCCGTCATCACCGTCGAACACGGGGCGGTCGGCTACGACGGCCGCCCCGTGCTCCGGGACGTCTCACTCACCGTGACCGCCGGGGAGGTGGTCGCGGTGCTCGGCGCCAACGGCTCCGGCAAGTCCACGCTGATCCGCGCCGTGCTCGGGCTGGTGCCACTCACCGCCGGCTCGGTCACCCTCTTCGACCGCCCGTTGCGCCGCTTCCGCCAGTGGGAGCGCATCGGGTACGTCCCGCAGCGCCTGGGCGCCGGCGGCGGCGTGCCGGCCACCGTCCGCGAGGTGGTGGCCTCCGGCCGGCTGGCCCGCCGTGGCGTGCTCCGCCCGCCGGGTGCGGCCGACCGGGCCGCCGTCGACGCGGCGCTGCGCTCGGTCGGGCTCGCCGACCGGGCCTCCGACCCGGTGGCCACCCTCTCCGGCGGCCAGCAGCAGCGCACCCTGATCGCCCGCGCGCTGGCCGGCCAGCCGGAGCTGCTGGTCCTCGACGAGCCCACGGCCGGGGTGGACGCCGCCAGCCAGGAGGCGTTCGCCGGTGCGCTGCGCGACTTCGTCACCGACGGCGGCACGGTGCTGCTGGTGGCCCACGAGTTGGGCCCGCTGCGACCGGTGATCAGCCGGGCGATCGTCGTCCACCAGGGTGGCATCTGTCACGACGGCACCGTGCCGGACCCGGCCGGCCACCACGCGGAGCCCGACCACGACCACGTGCACCCGCACGGTCCCGACGAGCCCGCCGGGCTGTGGAGCAACTGAGCATGGAACTCTTCCAGTACCCCTACATGCAGCGTGCCCTGATCGGCGCGCTGGTGATCGGCCTGGCCGCGCCGGCGCTCGGCATCTACCTGGTGCAGCGCCGGCTGGCGTTGATCGGCGACGGCGTCGGGCACGTGGCGTTGACCGGCGTCGGCGCCGGCCTGCTGCTCAACCGCTCACCGGTGCTGGTGGCCGTCATCGTCGCCACTCTCGGCGCGATCGCCATCGAGCTGGTCCGCGCCCGCGGGCGTACCTCCGGCGACCTGGCTCTGGCCCTGCTCTTCTACGGCGGAATCGCCGGCGGCGTACTGCTGGTCGGCCTCTCCGACGCGACCAGCACCAATCTCAACGCCTACCTGTTCGGGTCGCTGACCACCATCCAGGTCTCCGACCTGATCACCATCGCGGTGCTCGGCGCGGCCATCCTCTTCACCATGGTCGCGCTGCGGCCGGCGCTCTTCGCGGTCTCTCACGACGAGGAGTACGCGCGGGTCTCCGGCCTGCCGGTACGCACGCTGAACCTGCTGATCGCGGTCACCACCGCGGTCACCGTGACCATCGCCATGCGGGCCGTCGGGGTGCTGCTGATCAGCGCGCTGATGGTGGTGCCGGTGGCCACCGCCCAGCAGGTCACCCGGGGCTTCCGGAGCACGATGACCGCCGCGATGGCGCTCGGGTTCTTCGCCGCGGGCGCCGGCGTCTGGGTCGCGGCCACGGCGGACACCCCGCCCGGTGCCTCGGTGGTGCTGGTGGCGATCGCCTCGTTCCTGGTGGTGGCCGTTGCCGGCGGGGTCTGGCGGGCGTTGCGCCGCCGGGCGACCCCGACCGCCGCGCTGGCGCCGGAACCGCACGAGGTCGTGCTCCACTGAGCCGGATCAGCGGGATGTCGGCGGTATTGGTTACCGTTGCAGGGTGACCAGCGCAACGGGCTATGACGGGTTCGATGGGGCCAGCGAGTTGCTCCGCGCCCTGTCGGCGCCGATCCGGCTGGCCATCGTCAGCGAGCTCGCCCACGGCGAGCGGTGCGTGCACGAGCTGGTGGAGAAGCTGGGCGCCGCCCAACCGCTCGTCTCCCAGCACCTGCGTGTGCTGCGCGGCGCGGGCGTGGTGCGGGGTTCACGCCGGGGCCGTGAGATCGCGTACAGCCTGGTCGACGAGCACGTGGCGCACATCGTGGCGGACGCGGTCAGCCATGCCGGGGAGGGATCATGAGCGAGAGCGGCACGGCGGTGCGCAACACCCGGCAGCGTTCGGCGGTGAGCGCCCTGCTGGCCGAGATGGAGGGCTTCCACAGCGCCCAGGATCTGCACGCGATGCTCCGGCAGCGCGGCGAGCGGGTCGGCCTGACGACGGTCTACCGCACCCTGCAAGGGCTGGCCGACGCGGGTGAGATCGACGTGATGCGCCCGCCGGGCGGCGAGCACCTCTACCGCCGGTGCAGCGAGGGGCACCATCACCACCTGGTCTGCCGGGCCTGCGGAAGCACGGTCGAGGTGGCCGGTCCGGCGGTGGAGAGCTGGGCCGACCGGGTCGCGGCACAACACGGCTACGCCGACGTCAGCCACACCCTGGAGATCTTCGGCACCTGCCCGGCCTGCGCCCGCTGACCGACGCCTCGGGCACCCTCCACACCCCCTCCTTCAGCTTCGGCCACCTCCGCGTCGGCTGATTCGACGAGTGCCGTGCCCGGCGGTTCGTGGCACGCTGTCCCGCGTGAAGATCTACGCCGATCGCTTTCCGACCGCCATCCGCCAGTTGCTCACCGACCTGCTCGTCGTCGCCTGGGTGTACGTCGCGATCCGCGGCGCGCTGTGGCTGCACGACCTGGTGCAGAAGCTCGCCGTACCCGGGCAGAAGCTGGAGGGTGCCGGCAGCGGGCTCGCCGACAACCTGGGCGACGCCGGCAGCAAGGTCGGTCGTGTGCCGCTGGTCGGCGACGAGCTGACCGCGCCCTTCCAGCGAGCCGCCGACGCCGCCCGGTCGCTCGCCGACGCGGGCCGTGACCAGCAGCAACTGGTCGACCAGCTCGCCCTCGCCCTCGCCATCGCGGTGCTGATCTTCCCGCTCGGTCTGGTGCTGTTCGGTTGGCTGCCACTGCGGGTCCGTTGGATGCGCCGGGCCTCCTCGGCCGCGAAGCTGGCCGCCGGGCCGGCCGGCCGGGACCTGCTCGCCCTGCGCGCGTTGGCCACCCAGCCGCTGGGCCGGTTGACCCGGATCGCACCCGACGTGGCGGAGGCGTGGCGGCGCGGCGACGACGACACGGTTGACGCGCTCGCCGCACTCGAGCTGCGTCAGCTCGGCCTGCGTGCCAGGAACCGCCAGGTGGACCGTTAAGGTCGTCGGCGTGTTCTACTTCCTGATCGTCATCGCCGTCCTGCTGCTCGGCTACGCCGCGGTCCTGGTCTCCTTCGTCCGCCGGGGCAGGAAGATCCCACCGGCGGCGTACCTGGCCCTGGCGGGGCTCAACGGCCTGATCCTGGCGGCGGTGCTGGCCTGGGCGGTCGCCCGCTGACCGTCCGGCGGGGTGCACGCCGGGCGGCACCGGTCACGGCTTCGGCGGGATGCGGCGTCGGACATCCTCGGCGGTGGACGGGCCGGGCGACCAGCGGGCCACCCAGGGCAGCTCGTCCGACGGGGTGATGACGCCGTCCTCCAGGCCGGCGTAGCGGCCGGCGAGAATCCGTTTCGCCGCGGCCGTGTCGACCGAGTCGGTGTTGTCCCAGAGGGCACCGAACAGCGCATCCACCCGCACCCGGGCCTGCCGGCAGAAGAGGTCGGCGAGTTCGACGTTCTCCGGTCGGCTGTCCCGTTCGGCGAAGGCCCGGACGCAGACCGCCGACATCGCGAACAGCTCGGCGCCGATGTCCACCACCCGGCCGAGGAACGCCTGCTTGCGCTCCATCTTTCCCTGCCAGCGGGACATCGCGTAGAAGGTCGAGCGCGCCAGCTTGCGCGATGACCGCTCCACCTGCCGCAGGTGCGCGGCCAGCGGCCCGAACTCGGCGTACGCCGAAGGGCTCTGCCCCCTGCCCACCGCGAGGGTGGGCAGCCACCTCGCGTAGAAGGCGCCGGCCCGGGCACCAGCGCGGGCCTTGCGGCCGAGCCCCGCCTCCGGGTCGATGATGTCGCCGGCCACCGACAGGTGGGCGTCGACCGCCTCCCGGGCGATCAACAGGTGCATGATCTCGGTGGAGCCCTCGAAGATCCGGTTGATCCGCAGGTCGCGCAGCATCTGCTCGACGGCGGCCGGGCGTTCGCCGCGGGCGGCCAGCGAGTCGGCCGTCTCGTAGCCGCGCCCACCCCGGATCTGGATCAGCTCGTCGGCGATCTTCCAGGCCATCTCGCTGGCGTAGAGCTTGACCAGCGCCGCCTCGATCCGGATGTCGTTGCGGTCGTCGTCGGCGAGCAGGCAGCACAGGTCGAGCATGGTCTCCATGCCGTACGTCGTCGCCGCGATGAAGGAGAGCTTCTGGGCGACGGCCTCGTGCTCGCCGACCGGTCGGCCCCACTGGACCCGGTCGGCGGACCACTCGCGGGCCACGTTCAGCGCCCACTTGCCGGCGCCCACGCACATCGCGGGCAGTGAGAGCCGGCCGGTGTTGAGGGTGGTCAGGGCGATCTTCAGCCCCTTGCCCTCGCCGCCGATGACGTTCTCGGCCGGCACGAACACGTCGTGGAACCGGGTGAGGCTGTTTTCCAGGCCGCGCAGGCCGACGAACTCGTTGCGCCGCTCCACGGTGATGCCGGCGCTGTCACCGTCCACCACGAACGCCGTGATGCCGCCGCGCCGACCTTCGGCGGCCGGCACCCGGGCCATCACCACCAGCAGGGTGGCCACGATGCCGTTGGTGGCCCAGAGCTTCACCCCGTTGAGGCGGTAGCCGGTGCCGTCGCCGGTCGGCTCGGCGGTGGTGGCCAGCCGGGCCGGGTCGGAGCCGACATCCGGCTCGGTGAGCAGGAACGCCGAGACCTCACCGGCGGCGAGCCGGGGCAGGAACCGTTGCTTCTGCTCGGCGGTGCCGAACATCTTCAGCGGCTGCGGCACCCCGATCGACTGGTGGGCCGAGAGCAGCGCGCCGATCGCCGGGCTGACCGAGCCGGCCAGCATCAGCGCCCGGCAGTAGTGCAGGTTGCTCAGCCCGAGACCGCCGTACTTCCGGTCGATCTTCATGCCGAACGCGCCGAGGTCGGCCAGCCCGTGGAACACCGCGTCCGGAATGGACCCGGCCCGCTCGATGGCCTGGCCGTCCACCTCGGACGTCAGGAAGGCGCGGAACCGGCCGAGGAAGTCCTCGGCGCGGGCAACGTCGGCCGGGTCGGAGCGAGGCCACGGATCGATCAGGTCGAGCCGGAACCGGCCGAGGAACAACTCCTTGCCGAAGCTGGGCCGGTCCCAGGCGGACTCCCGGGCGGCCTCGGCGACCTGCCGGGCCTCCTTCTCGGAGACCTGCCCGGCCTCGGCCGACAACGGCGCCGCGGCGCCCGCGGTGCTGGGGGTGGTGCCGGAGTCGGGGCCGTCCGGTGCAGGTCGGTTGTTCTGCGTCGTGGTCACGGCTGCCCCCTCGAAGATCGGTGCGGCTGCGTCGACGTGCGCGACTACCGTCACGCTACCCCCGGGTGTTACCCAGGGGTAGCGGTCCGTGAAGATCGAGTTCCATCGCTCTGGCGGCGTCAGTCGCCGAGGGTCCGTGGGTCGTCGTCCTCGTCGTCGATGTCGTCCTCACCCCAGCTGCGCCGGGCGAACGGCAGGAGGACCCAGAAGCCGAGGAACCAGAGCCCGGT
Organism: Micromonospora yongxingensis; assembly: GCF_052601155.1. NCBI lineage: Bacteria > Bacillati > Actinomycetota > Actinomycetes > Micromonosporales > Micromonosporaceae > Micromonospora > Micromonospora yongxingensis. The sequence goes on along the minus strand of NZ_JBQXEO010000023.1, from coordinate 96,906 downwards.
CAGCCCACTCAGCACGAACGCGATCGGCCGGTCCAGCACGAAGTCGGTGATCAGCAGCACCGCGCTGACCATCGAGATGAGCATGAAGGCGAGCCCGCCGCTGGCCATCCGGTGCGCGAACCGGACCAGCTCCGGCTTGCGCCCCTGCCGGAACAGCGCCCGGTGGAACGCCACCGGCGAGATGATCAACGCGGTGGCGGCGGCCGCGGCGAGCAGGGCGACGATGTAGACGTCCCGCTGGAACTCGGTGGTCTCGCCGAACCCGTTGCTGAACGGCAGCGTGAGCAGGAAGGCGAAGAGGATCTGTACGCCGGTCTGGGCGACCCGCAACTCCTGCAACAGGTCGGCGAAGTTGCGCTGCCAACGCTGCTTCTCGGTCTCCTTCGACACGCGCTACCTCCGGTCAGACGGTACTGCCGGCGGTCCTGGCCGCCGGCAGCAACGCCAATGCCCCACCCGGCCGAGCGCGAAACAGGTTCACGACACCGGCCGGTCCGAGCGGTGACTCAGGAGCCACGCCGGATGCGGCCCGCGTACCGGGCCTCCAGCGCCGCGTTGTGCTCGTCGCCGTCCGGGATGTTCGCCGACAGGTAGACCGGGGGTCGCTCCCCCGCCGCCAACAACCGGGCCACCACCTCCACGGTGACCTGCTGCGCCAACAGCGCCGCGGTGATCGAGGAGACCGCGCCGACGGCGCCACCACGGGGCAACGGCAGCGTCGCGTCGCCGTACGGCGCACCGTTGTCGAGCACCACGTCGGCGAGGTCGGCCAGCTTGCGCCCCGACGGATGCCGGGAGGTCATCCGGCCGGAGTGCTGTGCGGAGGTGATCGCGACCAGCCCGTGGCCGTGCTGCTTGACCAGCGTGGCGAACTCCACCATCGCTCCGTTGACCCCGGAGTTCGAGGCGAGCACGAAGACGTCGGAGGGCCGGACCGGAGCCAGCTCGTAGAGCCGGTGCGCCACCGCCGGATCCCGTTCCAGCAGCGGGCCGAGCCGGTCGGCCGGCTCCCCGCCGAGCAGCACCAGGTCGCGCAGGGCGATCCGGTTGGTCGGCACGAGGCCACCCGCCCTGCCGGCGATCTCCATGGCGAGGGCCTCCGAGTGCCCGGTGCCGAAGGCGTGCACCACCCCGTCGGCACGGACGGCGTCGGCGATCAGGTCGGCGGCCCGCCCCACCGCCTCCCGCTGGCTGGCGGCCACCCGGCCGATCGTCTCGGTCACCACGGCCAGGTATTCCTCGGCGCTCACCGTCATGCGTCCTCCGTTGTCCGGTTGCGGGCCAGCCATTGCACCGCGAAGTCGACCGCCGCCCGCTGGCGCATCAACCTGCCGGTCGCGACGCCGACCGGTCCGGCACGGACCGCACCGGTGGCGTCCAGGTCCCGGCCCAACGCGACGAAGTCGGTCGCGTCGAGCCGTACGTCCTGCCACCACACCCAGTCGCGGCCACCGTCGGCGGTGCGCACCGCCGCCCCGACCCGCTCCCGGGGCGGGCCCGGCCGGCGGTACTCGGCCAGGTGCAGTGAGGTGTTCACCCCGTGGTCCACGCCGAGGAGCAGCACGTCGGCGTCCAGCTCGTAGAGCCGTGCCAGCGGAGAGCCCTCACCGAGCATGTCGGCCCTGGCGTGCCCGCCCACCACCTGTTCGGCGGCCGGCCCGAGCGCGGCGAACGACACCTGCGGATGCGAGCTGCGCAGCGCGCCGGGCCAGCAGCGGATCGTCTCGGCGAACACCCCCATGCACCGGCTCGGCGTGACCGCCGGGTCGAAACCGGGCATCTCCGCGCGGATCAGCGGCCACCAGTCCACCGGTACCGGCGGGTTGCGCCACTCGGCGGGGTCGCTGTTGTCCGGCGTGTGGGTGGGCACCACGATCGTGCCGTCCGGGCCGAGGACGTCGCGCAGGGCGAGCGCCACCGCCTGCGGCCCGCCGCACACGTAGCCCAGCGAGCGCAGCCCGGCGTGCACCAGCAGCGTCGCCCCTGGGCGTACGCCCAGCAGCCGAAGCTGCGCGGCGAGTGTCCGTCGGGTGCCCGGCGCGCTGGCGTCCGTCGTCACGGTGGTCCTCCTCGTTGCGTGGCGCGGCTCAGGCCGAGCCGGCGACCCGGGCCAGGATCGCCTCGGCCAGCGGGCCGGGCGCGGCGTCCGGAATCCAGTGACTCACCCCGGGCAGCTGGATGAAGCGGTAATCGCCGGTGACGTTCTCAGCGCACGCCTCGGCGGCGGTCCGGCCGATGGCGATGTCGCGGTCACTCCAGACGTACGTGGTCGGCACCGCGACCGGGCCGACGGCGGCCAGGTCGGCGCGGGACATCGCCCGGTACCAGTTCAGGGCGGCGGTGAGCGCGCCCGGCTCGCGCATCGGGTCCGCGTAGCGGTCCACCCGGGTCGCGTCGCCCACCCCGCCGAGGAGCTTGCGCAGCGCGGTCGCGTTCCACGCCAGCAGCATCTTCTCGGCCTTCTCCTCCTTGCGGAACAGCGCGATGTACGACGAGCGGGCCTTCTGCTGCCCGTCGTTGGCGAGCGCGTGCGCCATGGCCGCCGGATGGGGTACGGACACCGCGGTCAGCGTGCGGACCCGCTCGGGGTGCACGGCGGCCACCGCCCAGGCCACGACGGCGCCCCAGTCGTGGCCGACCAGGTGGACGGCGTCCAGGCCGAGCGCGTCGAGCACGGCCACCACGTCGGCGACCAGCTCGGGGATCCGGTACTCGGCGACCGCCGCCGGCCGGGCGCCGGGAGAGTAGCCGCGCTGGTCGAGCGCGTACGTGGCCAGCCCGGCGGTGTGCAGCGTCGGGACGACCTCGTCCCACTCCCCGGAGTGCTGGGGGAAGCCGTGTAGCAGCAGGACGGGCGCCCCGCCCGACGGACCACCGGTGTGTACCTCGAACGTGAGACCTCGCGCGTCGACCCGCATGATCGTCAGACTACCCAGCGCAGCGCCGGCTGACCGTACGCCAAGGTGGCGGTCGCCCTGCTGGGCCGGTGACCCTGCACGGTGCTAGCGTCAGCGAGACAACTTCACATCCGACAGGGGAGCGCACAGCGCTGAGAGTGCGGGCACGCCCGCAGACCCTCGAACCTGATCTGGGTAATGCCAGCGCAGGGAGTTCGGTCGACCTCCAGCCGCGCCGCCGTCCGGTGCCAACCGGGCGTGCGGCGTGCGTCTTCTCCTGGTTCGCACTCTGGACTGGGAGCATCCACATGAACCACAGCGACACCAACCGCTGGCGCACCATCGACATCGTGGTCGCCTCGGTGATCGCGGTCGCCTTCGGCGTCATCTTCTGGGCCTGGGGCCTGGTCTGGAGCGCCACCGAGGGTGCGTTCGCCTTCTTCCCGCCGGCGCAGACCGTGCTCTACGGTGTCTGGCTGATGCCGGCCGTGCTCGGTGGGCTGGTCATCCGCAAGCCCGGCGCCGCGCTCTACTGCGAGACGGTGGCCGCGGTCCTCTCCGCCCTGTTGGGCAGCCAGTGGGCCGGCACGGTGATCCCGCAGGGCATCGTGCAGGGCATCGGCGCCGAGCTGGCCTTCGCGGCCTTCCGGTACCGGTCGTTCCGGCTGCCGACCGCGGTGCTCGCCGGCGCGCTGACCGGGCTCAGCGCCGCGCTGTTCGACTTCTTCGTCTGGAACGTCGACTACGCGCTCGGCGACTACCGCATCCCGTACGCGCTGCTCACCATCGTCAGCGCCACGCTCATCGCCGGCGCCGGCGGTTGGCTGCTCACCCGCGCCCTGGCCAACACCGGCGTCCTCGACCGCTTCCCGGTAGGCCGCGAACGCGCGGCCATCTAACCCCACCCCACACCCCCCACCCCCACCCCCTTCGTTGATCAAGAGGTTTGCGTCAACGAAGGGCGGCCAACTGACGCAGACCTCTTGATCAACGACCGGAACACGGGCGGCCGGCACGGGAGGGAGGGGTGGGGGTTGGTGAGCGGGGTACTGCTGCGGGGGTTTGGGTGGCGGCACGCCGGGCGGCGGGCCTGGGCGGTACGCGGTGTGGACCTGCGGGTCGAGGCGGGCGAGCGGGTGTTGCTGCTGGGGCCGTCGGGGGCTGGCAAGAGCACCCTGCTGAGCGCGCTGGCCGGGCTGCTGCCGGAGGACTCCGGCGAGCAGGAGGGCACCGTCGAGATCGACGGCCTCGACCCCCGCAAGGCGCGGGAACGCGTCGGCATCGTCTTCCAGGACCCGGAGACCCAGCTGGTGATGGCCCGCTGCGGCGACGACGTCGCGTTCGGGCTGGAGAACCGGGGGGTACCGGCCGGTGAGATCTGGCCCCGGGTGGACGAGGCGCTGCACCGGGTCGGCTTCCCGTACTCCCGGGAACGGAACACCGCCGCGCTCTCCGGCGGCGAGCAGCAACGCCTCGCCCTCGCCGGTGCGCTGGCGCTGCGCCCCGGCCTTCTGCTGCTCGACGAGCCCACCGCCAACCTCGACCCTGCCGGCGCCACCCTGGTCCGGCGCGCGGTGGCCGGCGCGTTGGACGCCGACACCACGCTGATCCTGGTCGAGCACCGGGTCGCCGAGGCGCTGCCGCTGGTCGACCGGGTCGTCGTTCTGGAGCCCGGCGGCGGGGTCCGCGCGGACGGCCCGCCCGGGAAGGTCTTCGCCACGCACGGGGCCGCGCTCGCCGCCGAGGGCGTCTGGGTGCCTGGTCACCCCATCGCGCCCCGGCCGGCGACCACCACCCCGGGGGAGTTGTTGCTCACCGCCGAGGGGCTCGGCCTGCCGCCCCGGCTGGGCGCCACCGACCTGGCGGTACGCGCCGGGGAGGCGCTCGCCGTACGCGGACCCAACGGGGCCGGCAAGTCGACCCTGGCTCTGCTGCTGGGCGGGCTGCTCCGGCCGGGCACGGGGCGGGTCACCGCGTCCGCCGAGCTGGCCGGGGCGGATCGGCGCACTCCCCCGCACCGGTGGCGGGCACCCGCGCTCGCCCGGCGGATCGGGTCGGTCTTCCAGGATCCGGAGCACCAGTTCGTCACCAGCACCGTCTTCGACGAGTTGGCCCTCGGCCCGCGCCGGACCGGCCAGCCGGAGGCGGCGGTCAACGACACCGTGGCCGGGCTGCTGGACCGGCTGCGGCTGGACCGGCTCGCCGCCGCCAACCCGTACACCCTCTCCGGTGGCGAGGCGCGGAGGCTGAGCGTGGCGACGGCCCTGGCCACGGCGCCCCGTCTGCTGATCTGCGACGAACCCACCTTCGGCCAGGACCGACGCACCTGGCGGGAGTTGGTCGACCTCTTCGCCGACTTGCGCGACGCCGGGCACGGCGTCGTGACGGTCACCCACGACGTGGACTTCGTCGCCGCGCTCGCCGACCGCACCGTCACCCTGGAGCGACCGTGACCAGCCGGGACGACACCCGATGATCAGCATCGAGCCGGTCGCCGCGCCCGGTGCGCCGCTGGCCCGCCGCAACCCGGTGGCGAAGGTGGCCGCCGCACTGGTGTTCTCGTTCACCCTGCTGGCCACCCTCGACCCGGTGGCCCCGGCGATCGCCATCGCGGTCGAACTCGCCGTGCTGCCGCTGTTCGGCATCCGCTACCGGGTGCTGGCCCGGCGGGCCTGGCCGCTGCTGGTCAGCGCCGCTGGCATCCTGATCACGCTGGTGCTCTTCGCCGCCGACCGGTCCGGCCGGGTCCTGCTGGACGTGGGACCGGTGCTGGTGACCACCGGAGTGCTGCTCACCGCGCTCGGCCTGGTGCTGCGGGTGCTGGCGGTGGCCCTGCCCGGCGTGATCGTCTTCGCCACCACCGACCCCACCGACCTGGCCGACGCGCTGATCCAGAACGCGAAGGCACCGGCCCGGTTCGCCATCGGGGCGCTGGCCGCGTTCCGGCTGGTGCCGCTGCTCGGTCAGGAGTGGCAGATGATCAGCATGGCCCGGCGTGCTCGGGGCGTCGACGCGGGCCGCAACCCGGTGGCGAAGCTGCGGCTGTTCACCTCGACCGCGTTCGCCCTGCTGGTCGGTGCGATCCGCCGGGGCACCCGGTTGGCCGTGGCCATGGACGCGCGCGGCTTCGACGCCGGCACCCCGCGCACGGTGGCCCGCCGCCAGCCCTTCACCCGCGCGGACACCCTGCTCATCGCCGCAGCCGCCGCGCTGGCCGCCACCGCCCTGGCCACGAGCATCCTCCTCGGAACCTTCCGCCCCCTGATCGGCTGAGTCGCCGCGCCGGCATGATCCGCACACCATCAGGGATGGTGCTGCTTCGCGGGGCGGTGAGGCAGCACCATCCGTGTTGGTGCTGCCTCACCTCCGCAACCCCGGGGACAGCGCCGCCGGGTGGTGCGGGTCGGTCAGCTGCGGCGGAAGGCGTAGCGGCGGCTCTGGCCAGCTTGTTGGCCACGTCCGCCGGCCGAGCGCGTCCCGCCACCCTGCGGCGGTCCGGCCGTCGGTGCCTTCGGTCGCCCAGCCACCTTCGACAGGTCTGCCACCACCGGCGCGTCGACCACCGCCGGCACGTCGACCGGCGGCACCAGCTCACCCGGCACCGCCGCCGGCAGAGCCGACTGATTCAGCACCGCCGGCAGCGGCGGCTCGACCAGCACTGCCGGCTCACCCAACGCTGTCGGAAGAGCCGGCTCGACCAGGAGCGCCGGTTCGACCGCGAGACCCACGGCGGGGCGGGTTGGTAGGAGCGCGTCATGGCCGGCCGCCGGGTCTGCGCCGGCGGGCGTGGGTGTGGTGGTACGGGACCTCTTCGGTTTGCGCCTCGCGGGCATCCGGGCCTCCTTCGGTGCCGACCGTCACTGCCGGTCCCGCGCTCCGGGGCCGGTCGGCTCGACTGGTGACCGTCGCGGCGCGACAGTCGAATCGGGAAGGGACTGCTCACCGGGATCGACAGCGCCAGCACCGCCACACGGCGGTGGAGAATGCGGGACGCCCGGGAGCGCACGGACCGCGGCGCGGGGCTGCGGGCCGGCTCGGAGGTGGGGCGTCACTTACGCATGCCGGCACGCTATCGCGTGGGTGGGCGGCGGCGCATCCGGTTTTCCTGGCACCATCGGCGGCATGCTGATCGCGTTCTCGATTACCCCGCTCGGTGTCGGTGAGTCCGTCGGTGACCTGGTGGCCGAGGCGGTGCGGGTGGTCCGCGAGTCGGGTCTGCCCAACCGGACGGATGCCATGTTCACCACCGTCGAGGGCGAGTGGGACGAGGTGATGGCGGTGGTGAAGCGGGCCGTCGACGTGGTGGGCGCGCAGGCACCCCGGGTGAGTGTGGTGCTCAAGGCCGACATCCGTCCGGGAGTGACCGACGCCCTCACCGCGAAGGTGGCCCACGTGGAGGATCGGCTGGCCCGGGGCTGAGCGCCACCGGTGGGTCACCGGCTGTCGACGACGCCGCCCGCACCGCCGCGCACCGCGATACGGTCGCAGCACGGCAGTGCGACGGTGAGAGGTGGCGGCACGGATGGCTGAGCAGGCGACGGCGCAGATCGGCGTGACCGGGCTGGCGGTGATGGGTCGCAATCTGGCCCGCAACCTGGCCCGCAACGGCTTCACGGTGGCGGTGCACAACCGCTCGCCCGAACGCACGCGCAGCCTGATCGCCGAGCACGGCGACGAGGGCACGTTCGTGCCCGGTGAGTCGATGGCCGACTTCGTGGCGTCGCTGGAGCGGCCCCGCGCGGTGATCGTGATGGTCAAGGCCGGTGCGCCCACGGACGCGGTGATCGACGAACTGGTGCCGCTGCTGGAGGAGGGCGACATCGTCGTCGACTGCGGCAACGCCCACTTCGCCGACACGCGCCGCCGGGAGGAGGCGTTGCGCACGCACGGTCTGCACTTCGTCGGCACCGGCGTCTCCGGGGGCGAGGAGGGCGCACTGCTCGGGCCGAGCATCATGCCGGGCGGTTCCGCCGAGTCGTACGCGAAGCTCGGGCCGATGTTCGAGAAGATCTCCGCCCACGTGGACGGAGTCCCGTGCTGCATGCACGTCGGGCCGGACGGCGCCGGGCACTTCGTCAAGATGGTGCACAACGGCATCGAGTACGCCGACATGCAGCTGATCGCCGAGGCGTACGACCTGCTCCGGGCCGGCCTGGACGCCGAGCCGGCGGAGATCGCGGAGATCTTCCGCAACTGGAACGACGGCGAGCTGGAGTCCTTCCTCATCGAGATCACCGCGGACGTGCTGGCGCACCGGGACGCCGACTCCGGCCGGCCGTTCGTGGACGTGGTGCAGGACCGGGCCGAGCAGAAGGGCACCGGGCGGTGGACCGTGCAGAGCGCACTCGACCTCGGCATCCCGATCACCGGGATCGCCGAGGCGACCTTCGCGCGTTCCCTGTCCGGGCACGTGGACCAGCGTGCGGCGGCCCACCGGGCGTTTCCCGACGCCGGTGAGAAGTGGCAGGTGGCCGACCGGGAGGCGTTCATCGAGGACGTCCGCCGCGCGCTGCTCGCCTCGAAGATCGTCGCGTACGCGCAGGGCTTCGACCACATCCGCGCCGGCAGCCAGGAGTACGACTGGAACATCGACCTCGGCGGCACGGCAACGATCTGGCGGGGCGGCTGCATCATCCGGGCCCGGTTCCTGAACCGGATCCGGGAGGCGTACGACGAGCAGCCCGACCTGCCGACGCTGCTGGTGGCGCCGTACTTCGCCGACGCGGTCGGTGCCGGTGTGCCGAGCTGGCGGCGCGTGGTGGCCGACGCGGTCCGGGCGGGGGTGCCGACGCCGGCGTTCTCGTCGTCGCTGGCGTACTTCGACGCGCTGCGCGCCGAACGGCTGCCCGCCGCGCTGATCCAGGGCCTGCGGGACAACTTCGGCGCGCACACCTACCAGCGCGTCGACCGCGAGGGCTCGTTCCACACCACCTGGGCGGGTGACCGCACCGAATCGCCGGCCTGACGGCGGACGCCTGGCCTCGCCCCACCCGGGGTGGGGTCAGGCGATGGTGGCGTGCATCTCCCAGACCAGGATCTCGGCCGGCTCGTCCGCGGTGACCCGCCGGCCGCCGGTGCTGGTGAGCCGGGCCGCGTCGCCGGTGCCGAGGGGGCCGCTGCCCTCCAGGGTCACCGTGCCGTTGGGCACGTAGAGGTGCACGTAGGGCGCGTCGGGCAGGGTGATCTCGTCGCCGGAGCCGAGCCGCGCGGCGTGCAGGGTGGCGTAGCGGTTGCGGATCCGGATGGCGGACGCGCCGTCGTAGCGGTCCATCCCGGAGGCGATCGGCACGAGGCCCCCGCGCAGCAGCTCGTCCTCGATCTCCAGCTGCTCGTAGCCGGGGTCGACGCCCTCCTCGTCGGGGAGCACCCACATCTGCACGAAGTGCACCGGATCGCTGTGCGGTTCCAGGTTGTTGAGCCGCCAGGCGTCGTTCTTCTCCGAGTGCAGGATGCCGGTGCCGGCGCTCATCCGCTGGGCGAGCCCTGGGTAGATGACCCCGGAGTGGCCGGTGGAGTCCTGGTGTACGAGGGACCCGCGCAGCACCCAGGTGACGATCTCCATGTCCTGGTGCGGGTGGGTCTCGAAGCCGGCACCCGGGCGGACCACGTCGTCGTTGTTGACCAGCAGCAGACCGTGGTGGGTGTTGGCCGGGTCGTAGTGCCGGGAGAACGAGAAGGAGTGCTTGGAGTCCAGCCAGGAGATCCGGGTGGCGAAGCGGTCCTCCGCCCGGCGCAGGTCGACCGAGGGGGCGGACGCGGTCACCAGGCACGCTGCCCGGTGTCGGAGGGCGTCGGCGCCCAGGTCAGCGCCGGCTCCCCGGTGGCCAGCTCGGCGATCTCACCGCTGCGCAGTTGCGGCGTGTGACCGAACTCGGCGCAGTGCTGCTCGGCGATCTCCGCGCAGATGTCGGCCACCTGCTCGCAGATCGGGTCGCCCAGGTCGGCCGCGTTCAATGCCATGATCATCTTGTACCGGAGATCCCGCATGTCCACCCCCGACCGCCGTGGTCCCGCCACCTTCGGACCCTACCCGCCCCCACCCGTCGCCACCCCGAAACGACCAGGTGGGGACACGCGGCGGCGCCGCCCCCTGGAAGATCTGGGGGCGGCGCCGAGGGTCACGCGGGTTACCAGAACCGCCGGCGCTTGGCCTTCTGCGGGCGGATCATGTCGGCACCCTTGGTCAGCAACCGGCTCACCCCGGAGGGACCACGCCGGGCCTCCAGGGTGTGGCTGAGACGGCGGGCACCGGCCGCGGCCAGTGGCACCGCGACCGCCATCACCGCCCACTGTGCGATGCGCTTCTGGATCATGTGGGTTCACCTCCGTCAGTGGCTCCTGACGTCACTGATACCCACCGTGAGGTGCTGCCAAGCCTCCGTCAGACCACCGGGGCGACGGGGTTGGGCAACGCGCCGCCGAACCGCCGGTCCCGCTGGGCGTACAGCTCGCAGGCGTACCAGAGGTGGCGACGGTCGAAATCCGGCCAGAGCGTGTCCAGGAAGACCAGCTCGGCGTACGCGGTCTGCCAGAGCAGGAAGTTGGAGATCCGTTCCTCCCCGGAGGGCCGCAGGAACAGGTCCACCTCCGGAATCTCCGGGTGGTAGAGGTACTTCGCCACGGTCTTCTCGGTGACCTTCGCCGGATCCAGCCGGCCGGCCGCCACGTCGCGCGCGATCGCGGCGGCGGCGTCGCCGATCTCGGCCTGCCCGCCGTAGTTGACGCAGAACTGCAGCGTCAGCGTCGAGTTGCCACGCGACATCTCCTCGGCGGTCTGCAACTCGGAGATGACGCTCTTCCACAGGCGCCCCGGCCGGCCCGACCAGACCACCCGGACGCCCAGGTCGACCAACTGGTCGCGGCGGCGGCGGATCACGTCCCGGTTGAAGCCCATCAGGAACCGGACCTCGTCCGGCGAGCGCCGCCAGTTCTCGGTCGAGAACGCGTACGCCGACAGATAGGGGATGCCCATCTCGATGGCGCCCTCGATGGTGTCGAAGAGGCTGTGCTCCCCCGCCTCGTGACCCTTGGTGCGCGCCAACCCGCGCTCCTTGGCCCACCGGCCGTTGCCGTCCATCACCACCGCGACGTGCTTCGGCACCGCCTCGGTGGGCAGCGCCGGCGGGCGGGCGCCCGACGGGTGCGGTGTCGGCGGCACCGGCTCACGCCGGCCGGCCCTCATCGATCGGATCACTCGGCTCTCTCCCTGCTCGCACCGTCCGCCCCGGCCGCGACGTCGCCGCCCGGCTGGAGCATCGTGGCCCCGGCGCCCCCCGGCGGCGGGATCGTGCCGGCCACCGAGGGACCCCGGTCGACCAGCGGCAGCGAGCGTAGCGCGCGTTCCAGGTGCCACTGCAGGTGCGCCGCGACCAGCCCACTGCACTCCCGGCGTACGCCGCTCTCGGTGGCGTCGGCGACCACCCAGTCGCCGGTGGTCAGCGCGGACATCAGATCGATGGTTGCCGGCGCGGGATGGGCCGCGCCGGGCGGCCGGCAGTCCGGGCAGACCGCGCCGCCGGCCGGCACGGAGAACGCCCGGTGCCGCCCGGGGGTGCCGCAGACCGCGCACGCGATCAGCGCCGGCGCCCACCCGGCGAGGGCCATCCCGCGCAGCAGGTACGCGTCGAGCACCAGCGTGGTGGCGTGCTCACCGCGCGACAGTGCCTTCAACGCGCCCACGGTGAGCTGGAACAGCCGCAGCGACGGCTCCCGCTCCACCGGGGTCAGCCGCTCGGCGGTCTCGGCGATCGCGCTGGCCGCCGTGTAGCGGGGATAGTCACCCAGGAACCGCTTGCCGTACAGGTCGATGCCCTCGACCTGGCTGACCGTGTGCAGCGAGCTGCCGTGGTTGCCCTTCGGGTCGCCGGCGAGCTGGAGGTCGACGTGGCCGAACGGCTCGAGGCGGGCGCCGAACTTGCTGGTGGTGCGGCGGATGCCCCGGGCCACCGCGCGCAACCGGCCGTGCCGGCGGGTGAGCAGGGTGATGATCCGGTCGGACTCGCCGAGCTTCTGCACACGCAGCACCACCGCGTCGTCGCGGTAGAGCTGTCGGCGGTACCCGGCCATCGGACCATTCTCCCTCGGGGTGTGAAATCAGGGTCGGTTCGGGGTGGATGCGCGGACGAACCCCGATGCGCCGGACTCGTGACCGGTCGTAGCGTGCTGGACATGGCACTGCACCGGATCTCCGCCCCGCGCCGTCGTCGCGCCGCCGTCCCCGTCGCGCTGGGGCTGGCCACCACCCTCATCGTGCTCGCCGGGTGCGACAACCTGTCCTTCCGCCGGCTCGACTACGACGACACCGAGCCGGTCCGGGTCACCGCGATCCAGGTGCGGGGTGGCTCGGGCGACGTGGTCGTCCGCGGCACCGGCCCGGCGTCCGAGGCGCGGATCAAGCGGGTCGTGCGCTACCAGGGCGGGGAACCGGACAACGCCCGGTACGAGATCGAGGGCAGCGAGCTGGTGCTGGACACCGACTGCGGCTCGCGGTGCACCGTCTCCTACGAGGTGACCGTGCCGGAGGGCGTGGCCGTGCGGGGCGAGGTCGGCTCCGGCAACATCGAGCTGAGCCGCGTCGGCACGGTGGAGCTGCAGCTCGGCTCGGGCGACGTGCGGATCGCCGGAGCCTCCGGCGCGCTCGGGGTGGAGACCCGGTCGGGCAACATCGAGGTCAGCGAGGCCGGCGCGGCGGTACGGCTGCGCGCCTCGTCCGGGGACATCACCGCCCGCCGGCTGGCCGGCGCGGTCGACGCCGAGGCCAGCTCGGGCAACGTCACCGTGGAGCTGGACAAGCCGGCCTCCGCCCGCGCCCACGCCTCCAGCGGGGACGTCACGCTGCTGGTGCCGGCCGGCAGCTACCGGGTCCAGTCCAACGCCGGCTCGGGCGACGAGCGCGTGACCGTCGCCGACGACCCGGCCGCTTCCCTGGTGCTCGACGGCTCGGCCGGCAGCGGCAACGTCACGATCAGCCAGCGCTGATCTCGACGGTGGCCGCCTCCATGGGCACCCGCTGCGCCGGCACCACCGCTCGCCCGACGGTCGCGTCCGCCGGGCGGGCAGCGGGTACGGGCGCCGGATCGGTGCCGGATCGGGCCGCCGGTGTGGCAGCGGCCCGGGCCGGCGGTCCGGCGTTGCCCGACTGGCCCGCGGGCACCAGCTCCGGGACCCGGCGGGCTGCGACGTCCTCGACCCAGCCGACGGCCAGGGTGACCACCCCGACGAGCGCGAAGACCAGCAGCACCCGGATGGCCAGCCCCAGCGGATCCTGGTGGGACCAGCCGACCACGTCCACCAGCGGGGTGAGCGCCACCACGAACGGCATGTGCCAGAGATAGATGGTGAGCGCCCGCCGATTGACCACGGTCACCGCCCGGTCGGCCAACCGGCTGCGCGCCAACCACGAGATGCCCGCCGGTGCCCGACCGAGGGCGATCAGGATGAACGCGGCGGACCAGAGGGCGTTGCCGAGGTGGTTGTCGTTGAGGTCGTACCCTCGCGGGCCGGGATGGGCGACGATCCACGCGCCGCCGGCCACCGCGAGCACCAGCGCCGCCGGGTAGAGCACCCGGCCGGCGAGCCGGCGCAGCATCCCCGCGTGGTGGGCGAAGCCGAGCAGCCACGCGCCGAAGTACAGCCCGAACTCGCGCAGCACCGGTGGCGCCGGGTAGATCCCCGCCTCGATCGCCACCAGCAGCAGGTACGGCGCGAGCAGGGTGGGCAGCGGAGCCCGTCGGAACAGCCAGAACGCGATCGGCGAGGCGAGCACGAACCACAGGTAGTCGCGCAGGTACCAGATGACGCTCAGCGCCAGGGCGCCCCAGTGGTTGGCCGGCGGATCCGCGACCGGGAACAGCCACAGCAGCAGCCGCGGCGTCACCGGCAACCCGGTGAACAGCATGGCCGGCACGAAGACCGCCGCCATGACCCACAGCGAGGGCAGCAGCCGGCGCAGCCGGCGACCGACCGCGGCCGGCCCGACGCGGGTCAGCGTGGCGGCCATCAACGAGCCGGCCAGCGCGAACATCACCGACATGGCAGGAAAGACGAGCGTGAGGGTGGCCCACCCGGTGACGTGGTAGACGACCACTCGGACGATGGCCAGGAAACGGAGCACATCGAGGTACCTGTTGCGCATCAGCCTGCATCTCGGTCGGGGACACCGGATGTACGTCCCCTACCCTGCGCGGCGGCGGCACCAAACGGCCGCGACCCCGGGCAAACGTGAATCTTGCCATCGGCTCGACCGAAGATGATCACGCCCGAGGGGTACGGCCCACCCCGCGCCGGACCGACCGGGAGTGCCCGGCCGGACCGGTGGGACGCGTCAGAAACCGAGTTTGCGCAACTGCTTCGGGTCGCGCTGCCAGTCCTTCGCCACCCGCACGTGCAGATCCAGGTAGACCCGAGTGCCGAGCAGTTCCTCGATCTGCCGGCGGGCGTTGGTGCCGACCTCCTTCAGGCGGCTCGCCCGGTGACCGAGCACGATCGCCTTCTGGCTGGGCCGCTCCACGTACAGGTCGGCGTAGATCTTCATGACCTGACCCTCGGGGATCATCTCCTCCACCACCACGGCGATGGAGTGCGGCAGCTCGTCGCGGACCCCCTCCAGGGCAGCCTCCCGGATCAGCTCCGCGACCAGCACCTGCTCCGGGTCGTCGGTCAGCATGTCGTCCGGGTAGAGCTGCGGGGACGCCGGCAGGTAGTCGGTCATCACGTCGACCAGGGTGTCGACCTGGTGCCCGGAGACCGCGCTCACCGGCACGATCGCCGCGAAGTCGCCCATCTCGCTGACCGCGAGGAGCTGCTCGGCCAGCCGGCGCTTGTCCACCAGGTCGGTCTTGGTGACCACCGCCAGCACGGTCGCCTTCAGCTCGGCCAGCTCGCCGGAGATGAACCGGTCACCGCGCCCGACCGGCTCGTCGGCCGGGATGCACAGGCCGATCACGTCGACCTCGGTCCACGTCGACCGGACGAGGTCGTTGAGGCGCTCGCCGAGCAACGTACGCGGACGGTGCAGGCCCGGCGTGTCGACGAGGACCAGCTGCGACTCCGGCCGGTGCAGCACGGCCCGGATGACGTGCCGGGTGGTCTGCGGCTTGTTCGAGGTGATCGCGATCTTGGTGCCGACGATGGCGTTGGTCAACGTGGACTTGCCCGCGTTGGGCCGGCCGACGAAACAGCCGAACCCGGCCCGGTACGGGCGGGGCTGCGGATCCTTCACGCCGCCGGTCACTGGGTCACCGTGCCGAGCACCGTGCCGTCCGGCGCGGCCACATGGATCGGCGCGTCCACGGCGAGGTCGCGTACCGCGGCGTGCCCGGCGCCGTCCAGCGTCGACGCCTCGGTCACCACCGCCGCCGCCTCCAGCCGGCTCGCCCCGGCCGCCACGGCCGAGGCCACCGCCAACTGCAACGCCGTGAGGGTCAGCGAGGGCAGCGCGACGCTGGCCGCCGCGTACGTCCGGCCGTCCTGGTCCCGGACCGCGGCACCCTCCACGGCGCCGACCCGCCCGCGGGCGCCCCGGGCGAGGACGACGAGCTTGCCGTCCTCGGCACTCAGCGGGGCCGGCGCGGTGGGGGTGGGCCGGGCGGCGGGCGCGGCGGGTGTCTCAGGCATCGGCGGGTTGCCTCTCCTCGTCTCGATTGTGACCTTGGTCGTCTCCGGGGCCGGCGTGCTCGCCGCGCCCCGCGTTGTCCTGCTCGTCGCCCGGCTCCACCTTGCTGACCAGGACGGTGTCGATCCGGTTGCGCCGGCCGGTGGTGCCCTCGGCGACCAGCCGCAGGCCGGCCACCTCGACCTCCGCCCCCGGGATCGGCACCCGCCCGAGCGACTGGGCGAGCAGACCACCGACCGTCTCCACCTCGTCGGTGGGCAGGTCGGTGTGGAACAGCTCGCCCAGATTCTCCACCGGCAGGCGGGCGGTGACCCGCACCGAGAAGTCGGTCAGGCGTTCGACCGGCGGGCGTTCGACATCGTACTCGTCGGTGATCTCGCCGACGATCTCCTCCAGGATGTCCTCGATCGTGACCAGGCCGCCGGTGCCGCCGTACTCGTCGACGACGATGACCAGGTGGTTGCGGGCGGCCTGCATCTCCGACAGCAGGTCGTCGACCGGCTTGGACTCCGGCACGAAGGTGGCCGGGCGCATCAGCTCGGCCACCGGCAGCTGCTCGGCGGCCGGGTCACCGCCGCGGGAGCGCCGGATCAGGTCCTTGAGGTAGAGGACGCCCAGCACGTCGTCGACGCTCTCGCCGATCACGGGGATGCGGGAGAAGCCGGAACGCAGGAAGAGCACCAGCGCCTGCGAGAGGGTCTTGCCCTCCTCGATCCACACCATCTCGGTACGCGGCACCATCACCTCGCGGGCGATGGTGTCGCCGAGCGCGAAGACCGAGTGGATCATCTGTCGCTCGCCGTGCTCCACCACGCCGCGCTGCTCGGCCAGGTCGACCAGCTCGCGCAGCTCCACCTGCGTGGCGAACGGCCCCTCCCGGAAGCCGCGCCCCGGGGTGACCGCGTTGCCGATCAGGATGAGCAGCGACGCGAGTGGGTTGAGCGCCCGGCCCAGCCAGCGGACCAGCGGCGCCACCGCCCGCCCCACGGCGTACGCGTGCTGCCGGCCGATGGTGCGCGGGGCGACCCCGACCACCACGAAGCTGACGACGGTCATCGCGCCGGCGGTGACCAGCGCGGCCCGCCAGCCGGCGCCGAACGTGTCCACCGCGACCAGCGCCACCAGCGTGGTGGCGGTCAGCTCGGCGAGCAGCCGCAACAGCAGGAGCAGGTTGAGGTGCCGGACCACGTCGCCGGCCACGGCCTGGAGGGTGCGGGCGCCGCGTACGCCGTCCCGGGCCAACTCGGCGGCTCGGGCCGGTGACACCGCGGCGAGCGCCGCCTCGGTCATCGCGATCACGCCGGCGAGCACGACCAGGCCGGCCGCGAAGACGATCAGTTGCAGGTCGGGCAGGCCGGCCGTGGGGCCGGCCGCCAGTAGTGAAGTGGGCATCACTGGGTGCGGGTCGACCGCCAGCTCGCCAGCAGTCGGGCCTGGAGCGCGAACATCTCCCGCTCCTCCTCCGGCTCGGCATGGTCGTAGCCGAGCAGGTGCAGCACCCCGTGCACGGTGAGCAGGTGCAGTTCGTCGGCCGGGGCGTGCCCGGCCGTCGCCGCCTGCTTGGCCGCCACCTCGGGGCAGAGCACGATGTCACCGAGCAGGGCGGGCTCGCCGCCGCTCGGGGCGGTCTCGCCCGGGCCGTGGTCGACGCTGCCCTCGTCCATGGGGAAGGCGAGCACGTCGGTCGGGCCGTCGCCACCCATCCATCGGTGGTTCAGCTCGGTCATGTAGTCGATGTCGACCAGCAGCACGGACAGCTCGGCGAGGGGGTTGACCCCCATCTCGTCGAGGGCGTGCCGGGCGACGGCGAGCACGGCGTCGGTGTCGACGTCGACACCGGACTCATTGGCGATCTCGATGGACAACAGCTTTCCTCTGCTTTAGCGGCGTCGGCCGGCCCGGCCGCCCTGGGCGGGTCGCCCGGGCACGGCGTGGACGCCCTGCGCCTGCTGGTTCTCCCGCTCGGCGTCCCAGCGGGCGTACGCGTCGACGATCTGCCCGACCAGCTGGTGGCGGACCACGTCGGAGCTGGACAACTGGGCGAAGTGCACGTCCTCGACGTTCTCCAGGATGTCCCGTACGACCCGCAGACCGCTGGTCGTCCCGCCGGGAAGGTCCACCTGGGTGACGTCACCGGTGACGACGATCTTGGAGTTGAAGCCGAGCCGGGTGAGGAACATCTTCATCTGCTCGGGCGTCGTGTTCTGCGCCTCGTCCAGGATGATGAACGCGTCGTTGAGGGTCCGGCCACGCATGTACGCCAGCGGGGCGACCTCGATGGTGCCCGCCGCCATCAGCTTCGGGATCGACTCCGGGTCGAGCATGTCGTGCAGCGCGTCGTAGAGCGGGCGCAGGTACGGGTCGATCTTCTCGTTCAGCGTGCCGGGCAGGAAGCCCAGCCGCTCACCCGCCTCGACCGCCGGCCGGGTCAGGATGATCCGGTTGACCTGCTTGGCCTGCAACGCCTGGACGGCCTTCGCCATCGCCAGGTAGGTCTTGCCGGTGCCGGCAGGGCCGATGCCGAAGACGATGGTGTGCGAGTCGATCGCGTCGACATACCGCTTCTGCCCGAGGGTCTTGGGACGGATGGTGCGCCCGCGCCGGGAGAGGATGTTGAGCGTCAGAACCTCGGCCGGCCGCTCGGCGCTGCCCTGCTCGAGCATGCCGACGGTACGTTTCACCGCGTCAGTGGTCAGGGTCTCGCCTTTCTCGATGAGTTCGAGCAGCTCACTGAAAACCCGCTCGGCGAGGGCATTGTCCGCGGGGGCACCGGTGATGGTGATCTCGTTGCCCCGGACGTGCACGTCACTGGTGACCGAGCGTTCGACGAGTCGTAGGATCTCGTCACCCGCGCCGAGGAGATTGACCATGATCTTCGAGTCGGGCACGGTGATCCTGGTCTGCACCCGGGGCGGGCCGGGAGGTGGGGTGCCGGTCATAAGTTGGGCCGAAGGGCCCTGCGCACCTGCTCTCGATCTCAGCGCCGGCCCTGCTGGCACGGCGTGCGGACGTTACACCCATCGTATCCGTTCAACGCGGCCCGCATCGCTCCCATTTCCGCTGGCCGCGATCAACCCCCGGCCCGGAAGTCGTACCGGTCGAAGCTCTCCTGGTGGCGGGTGAACCGGTACGTCGCCCAGTGCATCCGGACCACCGTGCCGGCCTCGTCCCGCGTCAGCCGCAGCAGTTCCCCGGTCTCGCGCCCGGAGACCGTGCGGAACACGTCCGGGCGGTCCGGCAGGGGGGTGAAGACCGCCGGAGGGCGTCCCGCCGGGTCGCCGGCCCCACGTGCCCGCAGCGTGCCGTCGTGCCAGGAGAAGACGTACTCGAAACCCTCACCCCACCAGCGGCCGAGCACGCCCCGCAGGGCCGCCGGAGCGGGCGGGCCGGGCCGCCAGGGCTCGATCTCGGCCGGGTCGTGCTCGACCGCCGCGGCGAGCAGTTGGTGCGGCAGGTCGAACAGCTCGGCCGCCGTGCCGGACGAGCCGAGCACGGCCGCGCCCATCGCGCCCGCCGTGCCGTCGCCACCCCGGCGGCCGTAGACCGCCGCCAGGAAACCGGGCATCGCCCCGTCGTGCCCCACGTGCACCACCCGTTCGCCCTGCGGGACCAGGATCAGCCCCAGCCCGAAGCCGGCACCCCAGAGCGTCTCGTCGGTGGTGGTCACCGGCCAGCGCATCTCGTCCAGGGTGGTGGGGGCGAGCACCGCGCCGGTCGGGTCCAGCGCCGCCGGGTCGGCGAGGAACGCCGCCCAGCGGGCCATGTCGGTGGCGGTGCTCCAGAGCTGGGCTGCCGGGCCGACCCCGCCGAAGTCGGTCGGCGGCTCCGGGTGAGCCTCGTCGGAGTACGCGTCGACCAGGAACCCGGTGGCCGCGGCCGGCCCCGGAGTCACGGTGGTGTCGGTCAGTCCCAGTGGCGTCAGGACCCGCTCGCCGAGCACCTCCGCCCAGCTGCCGCCGCGCAGCCGGGCGACGAGCTGCCCGAGTACGGCCACGCCGAGGTTGGAGTAGTGGAAGCGGCGGGCCGGCGGCAACACCCGCTCGGCCCGGGCCAGCTCGGCGACCAGTTCGTCGGCGTCCGGCGCGCGCAGGGTGTCCCACACGTCGCCGAACGGCTCGCGCTGCAGGCCGCCGGTGTGCGACAGCAGCCGGCGGACGGTCAGCTCCCCGTGCGCCGGCAGGTCCAGGTGCCGGCCCACCGGGTCGTCCAGGTCGAGCAGTCCGTCGTCGCGGCACTGGAGGGTGAGCGCCGCGGTGAACGTCTTGGTGACCGAGCCGATGCGGAACTGGGTACGCGGCCCCAGCGCGTCGTCGGTGCCGGTGCCGCCGACGGTGCACTGCCACAGCGGCCGGTCCGCCCGGTGCAGCGCCGCCGACACCGCCGGTACGCGCGCGTCGGCCTGCACCCGCCGGACCAGTCGTCCCAACCGCTCGTCCACGCGGCTGTCCGGCGCCGGCCCCGCGTTCACGCCAGGTCCCGGGCGAGCATCGGCCCGAGCGGAGCGCCACCGAGCAGGTGCGCGTGCGCGTGGAACACCTCCTGCCCGCCGTACGCGCCGGTGTTGAACATCAACCGGAAACCGTCGCCGAGCAACCCCTCGTCGTCGGCCACGGCGGCGGCCGTGGCCAGCACCTCACCGGCCAGTGCCGGGTCACCCTCGGCGAGGGTGGCCACGTCGGCGTAGTGCTCCTTCGGAATGATCAGCACGTGCACCGGCGCCTTCGGGCCGATGTCCCGGAAGGCGAGCGTCGTGGCGGTCTCCCGGACCACGGTGGCCGGGATCTCCCCGGCGACGATGCGGCAGAACAGGCAGTCGGATCCCATCGGGGCAGTCTAAGGAAGGTGCCCCGGGCGACGCCGCCGGTGGCGGAAGGGTCCCTTCCCGACGTTCGCGCCCCTACGGCAGGATGCCGTGCATGACGGATCGGGCGGTACTGGTGACCGGAGCCTCGCGCGGGATCGGACGGGCGGTGGCGGCGGCTTTCGCAGCCAGCGGCGACCGGGTGGCGATCCACCACCGCGACTCGGCGGACGCCGCCGAGGAGGTGCGCGCGCACCTGCCCGGAACGGGTCACGTCGTGGTCCGCGCCGACCTCACCGAACCGGAGGCGGTACGGGCCATGGTCGACCGGGCCGCCGAGCTGCTCGGCGGGATCGACGTGCTGGTCAACAACGCCGGGATGTACGGCGGCCGGGACGATCCGCACCCGGTCTTCGGCGCCTCCTACGAAGAGTGGCAGCGGCGCTGGCGGCAGGTGCTGGAGACCAACCTGACCGGCGCCGGCAACGTCACCTGGTGCGCCGCCCAGCACATGCGGGAGCGCGGCGGCCGGATCGTCAACGTCTCGTCCCGCGGCGCGTTCCGAGGTGAGCCGCAGCAGCCGGCGTACGGCGCCAGCAAGGCGGGGCTGAACGCCCTGGGCCAGTCGCTGGCCGTGGCACTCGCGCCGTACGGCATCGCGGTGGCCACCGTCGCGCCGGGTTACGTGGCCACCGACATGACCACCGATCACCTGAGCGGTGAGGGCGGCGCGGCGATCCGCGCGCAGAGCCCGTTCGACCGGGTCGCCCAGCCGGAGGAGATCGCCGCCGCGGTGCACTGGCTGGCCTCGCCCCAGGCCGAGTGGGCCTCCGGCACCATCGTCGACCTCAACGGCGCCTCCTACCTCCGCAGCTGAACCCCGGGCGCGCCGAGTCGCCACCCTGCTCATCGCGCCCTTTGCTCTGCTTCAACCACCGCAACACGTGATGACCGTCGGTGGTGCGTCCGTTGAAGCAGAGCAAAGGGCGCAGGCAGGTGGGTCGGGGGCCGCGCCTGGCCGTCCGGCGTGCGTAGACGCTCGGAGGCCGGACTACCAGCGGTTGAGGCGGGTGGCGAGCACGCTGAGTGCCGCCACGCCCGCCGTGGAGGTGCGGAGCACCGTCGGGCCGAGTCGTACGGGCCGGGCACCGGCCTCGCGGAACGCGGTCAACTCGGCCGTGTCGATGCCGCCCTCGGGGCCGACCACCAGGACGATCTCCCCGGTCGAGGGCAGGTCGGCGGTGGTCAGCCGCTCCTCGGCCTCCTCGTGCAGCACGAACCCGGCGGCGGCGCCCGCGATCCGGCGGGCCACCGTCGCGGTGGACTCGTCCGGTGCGCCGGCCACCACCGGCAGCCAGGGCCGGCGGGCCTGCTTGGCGGCCTCCCGGGCGGTGGCCACCCACTTCTCCCGGGCCCGTACGCCCCGGTCGCCACGCCACTGGGTCACCGAGCGGGCCGCCGCCCAGGGCACGATCTCGTCGACGCCGACCTCGGTCATCGCCTGCACGGCCAGCTCACCCCGGTCGCCCTTGGCGATGCCCTGCACGGTCACCAGTCGGGGTACGGGCGCGTCCGCGTACCCCCGGGAGGTGACGGTGAGTTCCAGGCTGCCCCGGCCGACGGCGGTGACCACCGCGGCCGCCGTGCCGCCCCGGCCGTCGGAGAGCAGCAACTCCTCGCCGACCCGCAACCGTTGCACGGTGGCGGCGTGGTGCCCCTCGGGACCGTCGAGGGTCAACGCGTCGGCGGTGGGCAGGGACTCGACCAGGAACAGCGGCGCGGACACGATGATCAGGCTAGCCGCGCCGGTCAGGCGTGGCCGTTGAACGCGTCGCGCATCCGCGAGAAGAAGCCGCCCTGCTTGCTCAGCTCGGCGACCTCCTCGCCGCGGGTCTTGGCGAAGTCGCGCAGCATCCGCTCCTGGTCCGGGTCGAGCTTCGTCGGCGTCCGGACGTCCAGGTGGACGTAGAGGTCGCCCCGGCCGGTGCCCCGCAGGTGCGGCACGCCGCGGGCACGCAGCCGCAGGGTGCTGGCCGGCTGGGTGCCGGCCTTGACGTCGACCGTCTCCTCGCTGTCCAGCGTCTTGATGGTCAGCCGGGTGCCCAGTGCCGCCGCGGTCATCGGCACGGTGACCCGGCAGTGCAGGTCGTCGCCCTTGCGGGAGTACACGTCGTGCGGCCGCTCGTGGATCTCCACGTAGAGGTCACCGGCGGTGCCGCCACCCGGACCCACCTCGCCCTGCTGGGCCAGCCGGATCCGCATGCCGTCCTCGACGCCGGCCGGGATCTTGACGGTCAGCGAGCGGCGGGTCCGCACCCGGCCGTCGCCGGCGCAGGTGGGGCAGGGGTGCGGGATGGTGGTGCCGTAGCCCTGGCAGACGGTGCACGGTCGGGCGGAGACCACCTGGCCGAGGAAGGTGCGCTGCACCGACTGCACCTCGCCCCGACCCCCGCACGCCTCACAGGTGGCCAGGTGGGTGCCGGCGGCCGTTCCGGCGCCGGAACAGGTGGTGCAGAGCACCGCGGTGTCGACGGTGATCGGGGCCTCGACGCCGAACGCCGTCTCGTGCAGGTCCAACTCCAGCCGCAGGATCGCGTCGGCGCCCGGCCGGGTCCGCGGGCGCGGACCACGCGCGCCGCCCCCCGCGCCGCCGAAGAACGCGTCCATGATGTCCTGGAAACCGACGAACGGGCCGGCACCGCCGGGACCGCCCGGACCACCGGCGCCGCCGCCACCCGGGGCGAGCGGGTCGCCACCCAGGTCGACGATCTGCCGCTTGCGGTCGTCCGAGAGGACCTCGTACGCGGCGTTGATGTCCTTGAACTTCTCCTGTGCCTCCGGGTCCGGATTGACGTCCGGGTGGAACTGGCGCGCCAGCTTGCGGTAGGCGCGCTTGATCTCGTCGTCGGAGGCTTCCCGGCTCACACCGAGGATGCCGTAGTAGTCCCTGGCCACTGCGTTCCGTGTCCTCATGTTCGTCTCGCGTTGCGCCGGTCGGCGGCCGCAGCCGGCCGTCGGCCCTGACTGGTCAGTTCTGGGCCAGCAGCTCGCCCACGTAGCGTGCCACGGCGCGCACCGTGGCGATGGTGCCGGGGTAGTCCATGCGGGTGGGCCCCAGCACCCCCAGGCCGCCCACGATGGTGGCGCCCGGGCCGTACCCCGTGCTGACCACCGAGGCGGCGCGCAGGTTGTCGAACTCGTTCTCGTCGCCGATGAGCACCCGGGTGGTGCTCGGCTCGGTCTCGCCGATGAGCTTGAGCAGCACGACCTCCTCCTCGAGCGCCTCGAGGATCGGCCGCAGGGAGCCCTGGAAGTCGAGCAGGCCGCCGCGGGTGAGGTTGGCGGTGCCGGCCAGCGCGATCCGCTCCTCGTGCCGCTCGACCAGCGTCTCGAGCAGCACCGTGGCGAGGGTGGCCATCGTCGGGCGCAGCTCGGGCGACGCCTCGTCGACCAGCGTCTGCACCAGCGGCGGCGTGTCGGACAGGCGGGCGCCGGCGAGCTTCTCGTTGACCAGCCGGCGCAGGTCGGTGACGTCGTCGGCGGGCACCGGCCCGGGCAGCTCCACGAGCCGCTGCTCCACCCGCCCGGTGTCGGCGATCATGACGAGCATCAGCCGGGTGGTGGAGATCGGCACCAGCTCCAGGTGCCGCACCGAGGAGCGGGCCAGGCTCGGGTACTGCACGACTGCCACCTGCCGGGTCAGCTGCGCGAGCAGCCGCACCGTGCGGTGCACCACGTCGTCGAGGTCGACCGCGCCGACCAGGAAGCGCTCGATGGCCCGGCGCTCGGCCGGGCTGAGCGGCTTGACCCGGGACAGCCGGTCGACGAAGAGCCGGTAGCCGCGGTCGGTGGGCACCCGCCCCGCACTGGTGTGCGGCTGCCGGATGTAGCCCTCCTCCTCCAGCACGGCCATGTCGTTGCGGACCGTGGCCGGGGACACACCAAGCTGGTGCCGCTCGACCAGCGCCTTGCTGCCGACGGGCTCCTGGGTGGAGACGTAGTCCTCGACGATGGCGCGGAGCACGGCGAGCTTGCGGTCGTCGAGACCCATCCTCCGCACCTCCTGTCGCACGTCGGCCGCCGGCCACGGTGGGGTCGGCGGGCCGTCCTGGCACTCGACTGTAGCGAGTGCCAGTCTACGTCGGCGTGCCCGCCAGCGCGATGATCAACGACGCACCGTCGGTGCGGCCCGGGACGCCGGGTGGCCGAGCGGCCTGCCGGGCCGGCGGTGTCGCTCTGGTGCGCCGTTGCCGTGGACCCCTACCGTGACATCCATGACTGAACCTCCTCGCCCTCCCGGAGCGGGTGACCCCGGCAACTACCCGCCGGAGCCGACCTCCCCGGCCTCGTCCCCCTCGGCCGAGCCACCCACCGCACCACTGTCCGGGGCGCCCGCACCGGGCGGCTATCCCCCGGCCGGTGGCTATCCTCCGCCCACCGGTGACCAACCGCCGTCAGGCGGCTACCCTCCGCCCGGTGGCTACCCTCCGCCCGGTGGCTACCCTCCGCCCGGTGGCTTTCCTCCCGGCGGTTATCCGACCGGTGGCGCGTACGGCCCGCCCGCCGGTGGCTTCGCCAACAACGAGGACAAGACCTGGGCCCTGGTCGCGCACTTCGGCGGCGCCGTCGGCGCCCTGATCAGCTTCGGCCCGCTGGGCTTCGTCGCCCCGCTGGTGGCCTACCTGGCCCGTGGCCAGCAGTCGCCGACCGTCCGGGCGCACGCCCTGGCCGCGCTGAACTTCCAGATCCTCTGGTCGATCATCGCGTTCGTGCTGCTCTTCGTGAGCTGGTGCCTGCTCTTCCTGCCCAGCATCGCGGTGGTGGTGATCCAGATCCTGTTCGGCATCATCGCCGGGATCAAGGCCAACGAGGGCACGCCTTACCGCTACCCGATGTCCGCCAACTTCATCAAGTGACCGGGTCGGCCGCTCCCCCGGCCGGCCCGGCGCACCGTCACCCGCGGCGGTGCGACCGGGTCAGGGAAGCAGGTCGCGGACCACGGCGTCGGCGAGGAGCCGGCCCCGCAGGGTGAGCACCGCCCGGCCGGCCGCGTACTCCGGGGCGGCCAGCAGGCCGTCGGCCAGCGCCCGCTCGGCGCCGGCCCGGCCGGTGGCGTCGAGCACCCCCAGCGGCAGCCCGCTGGCCAGTCGCAGCCGCAGCATCACGTCCTCCATGTGCGCCTCGTCGACCGTGAGCACCTCCCGGGCGAGGCCGGGAGACGCGCCGGCGGCCAGCCGCTGGGCGTACGCCGACGGGTGCTTCACGTTCCACCAGCGCACCCCGCCGACGTGGCTGTGCGCCCCCGGCCCGAGCCCCCACCAGTCGGCGCCGGTCCAGTAGAGCAGGTTGTGTCGGCACCGGGCCTCGTCGGTGCGCGCCCAGTTGGAGACCTCGTACCAGGACAGGCCGGCCGCGCCGAGGGCGGCCTCCGCGGCCAGGTAGCGGTCCGCGGCGACGTCGTCGCTGGGGTACGGCAGCTCGCCGCGACGCATCCGCGCGGCCAGCCGGGTGCCGTCCTCCACGATCAGGGCGTACGCGCTGACGTGGTCCACCCCGGCGGCGACCACCTGCTCCAGCGAGGCGGCGAAGTCCTCGGCCCGCTCCCCCGGAGTGCCGTAGATCAGGTCGAGGTTGACGTGGTCGAACCCTGCGTCGCGCGCCTCCAGGGCGGCGGCGGTGGCCCGACCCGCGCTGTGCCTGCGGTCGAGGATCGCCAGCACCCCGGGTGCGGCGGACTGCATGCCCAGCGAGATCCGGGTGTAGCCGGCGGCCCGCAGCACCTTCAGCGATTCCGGGGTGACCGACTCCGGGTTGGCCTCGGTGGTCACCTCGACGTCGGCGGCCAGCCCCCAGGTGCGGTCGATGCCGTCGAGGATGCGGGCCAGGTCGTCGGCGGGGAGCAGCGTGGGCGTGCCGCCGCCGACGAAGACCGTGTCGACGCGGGGCGGTGGGCTGTCGCCGAGCACCCGGGCGGCGAGGGCCAGCTCGGCCAGCACGGTGTCGGCGTACCCCTCGCGGCTGGCGCCACCGCCGAGCTCGGCGGCCGTGTAGGTGTTGAAGTCGCAGTAGCCGCAGCGGCTGGCGCAGAAGGGCACGTGCACGTACACGCCGAAGCCGCGCTCGCCGACCGCGGCGGTGGCGGTGGCGGGCAGCGATCCGTCGACGGGGACGGTCTCACCATCTGGAAGGACGCCGGGCATGGCCACTAGTGTGCCCGGCATGACCTCTCCCGACGTCCTCGTGCGGGTCGCCACGGCCCCTGGGGTGACCACCCTCACCCTGGACAGCCCGCACAACCGCAATGCGCTCTCCACCGGTCTGATGACCCAGCTGCTGGCCGGGCTGGCCGACGCGGTGGCCGACGACGCGGTCCGGGTGATCGTGCTCGACCACACCGGCCCGGTCTTCTGCTCGGGTGCCGACCTGAAGGAGACCGCTGCGGCGTACGCCAGCGGGACGGTGCCGGCCGGGATGCTGGGCGACGTGCTCGCGGCGCTCTGGGAGTGCCCGAAGCCGGTGCTGGCTCGGGTGGCCGGGCCGGCGCGGGCCGGCGGGCTGGGCCTGATCGCCGCCGCGGACCTGGCGGTCTGCGCCGAGGAGGCGACGTTCGCCTTCACCGAGGTGCGGATCGGGGTGATCCCGGCGGTGATCTCGGCGACCGTGCTCCCCCGGCTGCACCCGCGTGCGGCCGCCGAGCTGTACCTGACCGGGGACACCTTCGACGGCCGGCGGGCGGCCGAGATCGGTCTGGTCACCGCGGCGGTGCCGGCGGACGGGCTGGACGCGGCGGTACACCGGTACTGCGACTCGTTGGTGCGGGGCGCGCCGGGTGCGCTGGCCGGCGCGAAGGAGCTGCTGCGCCAACCGGGCACGGCCGAGCTGCGCGCTGAGCTGGCGCGGCTGTCCGCTCTGTCGACGGGCTACTTCCTCTCGGACGAGGGACGCGAGGGGGTCACCGCGTTCCGGGAGAAACGACCGGCGCGCTGGGTGCCCGCTCTCGACGTCTGAGCGCTCCGGGTGGCGTTGCTGTGTGCGTCCTTTGCTCTGCTTCAACCGGCGCACCACTCGCTGTCCGAATAGCGGACGTTTGATGGTGCGTCCGGTGAAGCAGAGCAAAGGGCCTCGATGAGGGTCGGGGTGCCGCCCGGGAACGGCGGCACCCCGGAGCCCGTCACCACGCGGTAGCGCCGCCGTCGACCGGGTAGTTCGCCCCGGTGATGTACGACGCCCGGTCGGACGCGAGGAAGACCGGACGCGCGAGACAGGCCGAAGCCGGGCGAGCGTCAGACGGCTGGCACGGATCGGTGCGGGCAGCCCGAATGCGGTGAGAACGCCCAAGCCCCGATTGTCGGCGAATTCAGCCGGACGGAAGGCGATATGGCAGGTGAGACCGGTGCCGAAGCGGGAACCTCGGGGTGAGCTGCGCCGGGCGGCCAGGTCGAAACCGGTCGGACGACCCGGACCGGTCGCGGAGGGACGTACGCTTGTCGGACTGTCGATGTGGGGGTGTGGGTGCGAACTCGGGCAGCCGTGGCGGGTGGAGTGGTTCTCATCCTCGTCGCCGTGATCGCAGTCTGGCTCGTCGTGCGGCAGGTGGGGGACCGTCTGCAGCTGCCACTGTCGGCGCGGAAGTGCACGGTCCAGGCCGACGGCCGGGTGGCCCTGGACGCCGACCAGATGGCCAACGCGGCGACCATCGCGGCGATCGGTGCGCAGCGTGGGATGCCGGAGCGGGCCGTCGTGGTCGCGCTGGCCACCGCGTACCAGGAGTCGGGGCTGCGCAACCTCGCCGACGGCGACCGTGACTCGGTCGGCCTGTTCCAGCAGCGCCCGAGCCAGGGCTGGGGCACCCCGACGCAGATCCGCGACCCGCGCTACGCGGCGAACCGCTTCTACGCCGCACTGAAGAAGGTGCGGGGCTGGGAGAAGATGCGGGTCACCGACGCCGCGCAGCGCGTGCAGCGCTCAGCCTTCCCCGAGGCGTACCAGAAGTGGGCCGACGACTCCGAGGTGCTCAGCCGGGCGCTGCTGGGCGACGCCACCGGCGCGGTCGCCTGCACGGTGGGGCGTACCCCGGTAATGCGCGGCGCGGCGGCGGCAGCGCAGCTGACCCGCAACCTGATGCTGGACTGGGGGTTGTCCGGCACGGACACGGCCGGGCAGACCGGGCTGGCGGTGACCGCGGGCGACCAGCGCGACGGCTGGCGGTACGCGCACTGGCTGGTGTCGCACGCCCAGGACCACGGGGTGAAGCGGGTCCGCTTCGGCGACCTGGAATGGACCGCCCGGAACGGCACGTGGGGCCAGGTGACCGGCGAGCAGGGTGCGACCGGCCAGGTGGTGGCCGAGGTGTTCGCCGAAGGGTGACCGGGCCCGGATCTCTTAACCGGCAGTCACCGCACAATCGGACAAAACCCTTCAAAACGCCTTATTGATTGTCGAAATATCACTCTGCGGAGCGGTTTCGCTTCATATGGTCCGGCAGCGGTTCTTTCCTGCCGCGCGCACTCCCCGACGCCGAGGTGATCGCGTTACGATCGGCGGCCTGTGCCAGAAATGGTTCCACCTCATGGGGAGGGGTACGACACGGTGTTCGATTACGGCGACCGGACCGGCTACGAACCGATCAGCGACACTGACCGCAAGGAGTTCCACGAGCAGGGCTTCCTCCTGCTGCGCAACGTCCTGACGGAGGACCACCGGGCGGCGCTGGAGGCGGCCGTGGACCGCGTCTACGCGGAGGAGCAGGCCAAGGGCAACACCAAGAAGGACGGCACGCTGCACCTGCTGGGCTTCCTGGAGCGCGACGAGCTCTTCGGCGAGCTGCTCACCCACCCGATCGCCTTCCCGTACATGTGGGGGCTGGCCGGCTGGAACATCTACACCCACCACAACCACCTGGACGTCACTCCCCCGGCCCTGGAGCCGGAGAAGCCGTACTGGGGTTGGCACCAGGACGGGTACCGCCAGAACTCCGACCCGGAGACCATGGACCCGAACCTGCCCCGCCCGATGTTCTCGCTCAAGGTCGCGTACGTGCTCTCCGACCTCTCCGAGACCGGTCGTGGCGCCACGAAGGTCATCCCGGGCAGCCACCTGTGGAACTCGCTGCCCCGGCCCGCCGACCTGAGCGTGCACAACCCCGACCCGGAGGGCACGGTGGAGATCACCGCCAACCCGGGCGACGCCTTCATCTTCGACCGCCGGCAGTGGCACTCCCGGTCGACGAACCTGTCGACCATCACCCGCAAGATGCTGTTCGTCGGCTACACCTACCGGTGGATCCGCCCGCTCGACGAGCTGCACCCCGACCTGGACGGCGAGTGGTACCGCAACCGCACGCCGGTGCAGCGCCAGCTGATCGGTGAGGGCACCCACACCGCGAACTACTGGGGCATCAACTGGGACGGGTACGTCGACGACGAGATCCCGCTGCGCAAGGAGCTCAAGGAGCGCGGTCTGCTGGACCGCAACATCCCCTGGCTCCGCTGACCCGCTGATCGGGAGCCCCTGTCATCCGACGATGGCAGGGGCTCCCGCGCGTCCGGCGGTTGTCCGTCAGCCGCGGCTGGCGAGTCGGCGGCGGGCCTTCTCCCGGATCGGCTCCGGCAGGTCCTCCGCGTCGAGCAGCCGGGGCAGCAACTCCGGTTCCAGGCTGGTCGCTCGGAACACCTCGCCGATGGTCACCCCGTGCGCGGGCCGCTCGACGACCTCGACCGGGTCGCCGGCACCCACCTCACCCTCGCGCAGCACCCGCAGGTAGGCCCCCGGGGTGGCACGCACGGTGAAGCGCCGGATCAGGTCGGGCATTCCCCAGAAGCCGGCGAACGTCGTGCAGGGGGTACGGGGCATGGTCACCTGGAGCACCGCCGTCCCGATCGCCCACTGCTCACCGATCACCGCCCCGGTCACGTCGATCGCGTAGGTGGTCACGTTCTCGCCGAACCCGCCGGGCCGGACGCCGCGGCCGATCTCCGTGGACCACCAGGCGGCGTCCTCCTCGGCGTACGCGTAGACGGCCTTGTCCGGCCCGCCGTGGTGGGCCCGCTCGCCGATGAAGTCGCCGGCCAGACCACCGGCGAGCACCGGCACCGGCCCGTCGACGGGTCGCTTGTCGATGCCGCTGCGACCGCTCGCGTCGCCGGCCCACTCCGCCTCGGTCACCACGCCGAGGTTCACCGATGCCACCCTGCCCGTCATGGCGATCAGCCTAGTGGCGACCCGGCGCCGGCCGCGTCCGCCGATCACCGCGCTCCGGCGTGCCGGCCGGTCAGCCCTTGACGGCGCCGGCGACCAGGCCGGAGACCATCCGCCGCTGCACCAGCAGGAAGAAGATGATGACCGGCAGGGTGAACAGGGTGGAGGCGGCCATCACGGGCCCCCAGTTGGTGTCGTCGCGGCCGAAGAAGAAGGTCATCGCCACCGGCAGGGTGTAGCGGCCCTGGTCGTTGATGAACGTCAGCGCGAAGATCAGCTCGTTCCACGCCGTGATGAAGGAGAAGATGCTCGTGGCGACCAGGCCGGGGGCCACCAGCGGGAAGAGGATCCGGCGGAACGTCTGGGCCCGGCTGGCCCCGTCGATGGCCGCCGCCTCCTCCAACTCCTTGGGTACGGCGGCGACGAAGCCGCGCAGCATCCAGACCGCGAACGGCAGCGAGAAGCCGAGGTACGTGAGGATCAGGCTGGGCAGGGTGTTGTAGAGCCCGAGCCGCTGGATCATCAGGAACAGCGGGATGACCAGCGCCTCCAACGGGATCATCTGCACCACCAGCAGCATGATCAGGAAACTGGTCCGCAGCTTGAACCGGAACCGGGCCACCGCCGTCGCGGCGAGCAGGGCGACCAGGCCGCTGAGCACCACCGTCGAGACGGCGACCAGGGCGCTGTTGAGGAAGAAGTCGAAGAAGCTCACGCCGGGGATCAGGTTGCCGGTCAGGATCTCCCGGTAGTGCGTCAGCGTCGGGTGGGTCGGCACCGGCTGCGGAGTGGACGAGAAGATCTCGCTGCTCGGCTTCAACGAGGTGGAGATCATCCAGTAGACCGGGAACGCCGCGAAGAGCGCGACCAGCAGCCCGGCGGCGTTGAGGGCCACCTTCCTCACGACTCGTCCTCCTGCCTGAGCACCATCCGTACGTAGAAGCCGGTGACCACGAGCAGGATCAGCGTGAGGATCACCGCGATGGCCGCACCGAGCCCGTACTTCGGCGGCGGCGAGAACGCCTCCGCGTAGGAGTAGATGGAGAGCATGAACGTCGGCCGGTCCTGGGTGCCGCCGGCCAGCACGAACTGCTGGGTGAAGACCTTGAAGTCCCAGATGGTGGAGAGCACGATCAGGATCCCGAAGACCGGGCGCAGCAGCGGGAAGGTGATCCGCCAGAACACCCGCCACGCGCTGGCGCCGTCCACCCGGGCCGCCTCGTGCAGCTCGCTCGGCACGCTCTTCAGGCCGGCGAGCACACTCACCGCGATGAACGGGAACGAGTGCCAGACCACCACCAGGGTGAGGATGGCGAAGAAGAGCAGCGGGGAGTTGAACCACCCGTAGCCGGTCCAGTCGCTGCGGCCGAACAGGCCGTTGGACAGGCCGTCGGGCAGCGCGTTGAACAGCCACGTGACCAGGCCGCTCGTGTCGTCGAAAATCCACTTCCACACGATCGTGCCGGTCAGCGCCGGGGTGGCCCAGGCGAGCATCACGCAACTGGCCACGAAGGTGGCCATCTTGCGGCCGAGCCGGTTGAGCAGCAACCCGACCAGGGTGCCGAGAACCATCGTGAGCAGCACGTTGGCCACGGCGAACAGGACCGTGTTGCGCAGCACGGTCAGGAAGAACGGATCGGAGAGGATCTGGGTGTAGTTGCCGAGCCCCACCCACGGCCACTCCCGGTCGCCGCGCAGTTGCCGGACGCTGTTGAGCCGGTAGAAGGACATCGCCACCACCTGGCCGAGCGGCCAGAGCAGCAGCACCCCGATGATCACCAGTGCGGGCAGGAGCAGCAGGTAGGGCAGGCGGTCAACCCGGCGACGCCGCCGCGCGGGGGTCTCCCGCGCGGCGGCCGTCTCCGGCACCTCGGTCAGCGTGGTCACTTGGCGTTGAGGATGCTTTCCATCTCACCGGCCGCGTCAGCGGTAGCCTTCTCGACCGTCTTCTGACCCTTCATGACCGAGCTGTTCATCGCCTGGGTCACCGTCTTCGTCCGGCTGACCTCCACCCACTTCGGGGTGAGCGGCGTGAGCTTGGTGTTCTGCATGGTCGTGGCGAACGCCGCCATGACCTTGTCGTTGGCGTACGCGTCACCGGCGACCAGGTCCTGGTAGACCGGGAAGAAGCCGAGGCTGCTCGCGAAGCTCTGCGAGTTCTTCTTGTTGAGCAGCACGGTCAGGTAGTCCCAGGCCAGGTCCTGGCGCTCGCTGTCCTTCCAGATCGCCACGTCCGAACCACCGGCGAAACCGGGTGCGGCCTTGCCGTCCGGGCCGGGGATCGGGAACGTACCCCAGACCTTCTCGATCTCGGGGTTGTCCTTCTTGATGGCGCCCTGCTGCCAGCTGCCGGCGAAGGCCATGGCCGCCTTGCCGGTGGCGAACTGGGTGCGGGCGTCGATCTCGTTCCAGCCCGCGGCGGCCGGCGGGGCCACCTTGTGCACGGTCACCAGGTCGGTCCAGAACTTGACCGCCCGCTGCGCCTCCGGCGTGGTGTAGCCGGACTTCCAGGTGCCGCCCTGGTTGGTGGCGATCTCGCCGCCGGCACCCCAGAGGAAGGAGTAGAAGGGCAACTCGGAGTTGCCGGGCAGCGCGATGCCGTAGGTGCCCGGCTTCTTCGCCTGCACGGTCTTGGCCGCGGTCACCAGCTCGTCCCAGGTCTTCGGCGGCTGCACGCCCGCCTCGGCGAACCAGTCGGTGCGGTAGTAGATGGCCCGCACTCCGGCGTACCAGGGCACGCCGTACTGCTTGCCGTCGAGCTGCGCGTTGCGCACCAGGTCGGGCAGCAGGTCCTTGCCGTCGGTCCAGCCGCTCATCCGGCCGCTCACGTCGGCGAGCGCCTCCTGGGCGGCCCAGCCCTGGGTCTCGGTGTTGCCCAGCTCGGTGATGTCCGGCCCCTCACCGCCGGCCAGCGCGGCCTGGAACTTCTTGGGCGCCTCCAGCCAGGGGATGTACTGCACCACCACGTCCGTGTCGGGGTGCTTCTGCCGGAACTCGGTTTCGACGCCGTCCAGGAACGTGTTCTGGGCGTCGCCGCCCTCGCCCATCATCCAGACCGTGAGCTTGCTGTTGTCGGCCGCGTCCTCATCGGAGCCCCCGCAGCCGGTCAGCACCATCGCGGCCGAGGCCACCACGGCGGTGACCGGGGCCAGCCGCTTCCACCTGTTCACGCCACTTCTCCCCTCGCGCCGCCTGGAACTAACCTTCCACGCCGCACCTTAGTACGAAGATTTCCTTTACGACAGTGGGCGCGGAGGTGGAGGCGAGGCGACCGTACCGCAGGGGGTCGGCGAGAGGGGCTGTGGCATCGGGCCGAAGTCGGGCACCGCAGCACGAAAGAGCGCCCGGCCGATGGCCGGGCGCTCTTTCGGTAGTGCGGTGATGCCGGGTCGTTACCGCGTGACGCTGCGGCGGCGACCCACGCCGGCCACCAGCGCGACCGCGATCGCGGCCACCACGACCTGCACCAGCAGCTCGCCCCAGTCGACACCGTTCGTCTCGGTCGCGATGCCGATGGCCCGCGCCAGCACGGTGCCCAGCAGAGCGGCGCCGACGCCGATCAGCAGGTGCAGCCAGATCGGCATGTTCTGGCGGCCCGGGACGACCAGGCGGCCCAGCGCGCCGACGATGAGACCAACAACGATGGCGGTGATGATGCCCCACACGGTGAGCTCCACGGTCGCCCTCCTTCAAAGAATGTCGGACACACAATGTGTGCTTCCTGTCGTGACCGCTAAGTTCCCGACCGGTCGAAATCCCAAACCGACTTCGCTCACCAGACGATCACGATCGGGCATACAAGGGCGGGTTGCACCGCCACCCGCCCGCCTCCGGTGGCCGGTCTTCGGCCGCTCGACGCCACGATCCCCGCACCATCGCTGAAAGTGCTGCCTCCCAACGGGTTGAGGCAGCACTTCCGGCGAAACTGCGCGGATCTTGGGGCCGGCGGGCGGCCGGACGCGAGACGTCTTCCGGAGAGGGGCGGACGCCGATGGGCGCCCGACCTGTCGGCCGGGCGCCCATCGAAGTGTCGCAGTGGTACGGAGTGCTGTTGCGCGGGTTATCGGGTGACGCTGCGGCGGCGACCCACGCCGGCCACCAGCGCGACCGCGATGGCCGCCACCACGACCTGCACCAGCAGCTCGCCCCAGTCGATGCCGTTCGTCTCGGTCGCGATGCCGATGGCCCGCGCCAGCACGGTGCCCAGCAGAGCCGCGCCGACACCGATCAGCATGTGCAGCCACATGGGCATGTTCTGCCGGCCCGGGACGACCAGGCGGCCCAGCGCGCCGACGATGAGACCAACAACAAGCGCAGTGATGATGCCCCACACGGTGAGCTCCACGATCGCCCTCCTTCAAAGAATGTCTGACACACAATGTGTGCTTCCTGTCGTGACCGCTAAGTTCCCGACCCGCCAAAAATCCAAACCGACTCACCTCGCGCAGCAGCGGCACACGTCAATGCCGGATCGGGTGCGTCGATTGGTGTGGGAGCGCGTCCATCCAGGTAGGAGGCCATGTCGTGGGGTCGTCCACCATGCGCCGGGCGCAGAAAAATTTCTCCGCGGGGCGCCGGACGCCGGACACGAACCGCCAGACGGACGCCCGGACGCCGGACGGCCGGTGCCCCGCCGGACCGGTCGTCAGGACCAGGCCCGGCCGTGGACACCGGCCGTCTTCGTCGATCAGCGCCGCCGCGGCGGCGTCAGGGTCACTTCTTGCCGGCGGACTTGCCGTCGCCGGAGTCGGAGGAGAGGGCGGCGATGAAGGCCTCCTGCGGCACCTCGACCCGGCCGACCATCTTCATCCGCTTCTTGCCTTCCTTCTGCTTCTCCAGCAGCTTGCGCTTACGGCTGATGTCACCGCCGTAGCACTTGGCGAGCACGTCCTTGCGGATCGCCCGGATGGTCTCCCGGGCGATGACCCGGCTGCCGATGGCCGCCTGGATCGGCACCTCGAACTGCTGGCGCGGGATCAGGGTGCGCAGCTTGGCGGCGATCGTGACGCCGTAGTTGTACGCCTTGTCCTTGTGCACGATGGCGCTGAACGCGTCCACCGGCTCGCCGTGCAGCAGGATGTCCACCTTCACCAGGTCCGACGCCTGCTCGCCGGAGGGCTCGTAGTCGAGCGATGCGTAGCCCTTGGTGCGGCTCTTCAACTGGTCGAAGAAGTCGTAGATGATCTCCGCGAGCGGCAGCGTGTAGCGCAGCTCGACCCGGTCGGCGGAGAGGTAGTCCATGCCGAGCAGGCTGCCCCGCCGGCCCTGGCACAGCTCCATCACGGCGCCCACGTAGTCGTTGGGCGTCAGCACCGTGGCCCGCACCACCGGCTCGTACACCTCCGCGATCTTGCCGGTCGGGTACTCGCTGGGGTTGGTGACGACGATCTCCTCGCCGTCGTCGGTGATCGCCCGGTACACCACGTTGGGCGCGGTGGAGATCAGGTCGAGGTTGTACTCGCGCTCCAGCCGCTCCCGGATGATCTCCAGGTGGAGCAGGCCGAGGAAGCCGCAGCGGAAGCCGAAGCCGAGCGCGCCGGAGGTCTCGGGCTCGTAGTCCAGCGCGGCGTCGTTGAGCTTGAGCTTGTCCAGCGCCTCACGCAGGTTGGGGTAGTCGGACCCGTCGATCGGGTAGAGGCCGGAGTAGACCATCGGCTTCGGGTCCTTGTAGCCACCCAGCGCCTCTTTCGCCGGCCGGCTGTTGATGGTGACCGTGTCACCGACCCGGGACTGCCGGACGTCCTTCACACCGGTGATCAGGTAGCCGACCTCGCCGACACCGAGCGCCTCGGCCTTCACCATCTCCGGCGAGATGACGCCGATCTCCAGCAGCTCGTGCACCGCACCGGTGGACATCATCTTGATCCGGTCGCGGGCGCTGATCCGGCCGTCGATGACCCGGACGTAGGTGACCACGCCGCGGTAGACGTCGTACACCGAGTCGAAGATCATCGCCCGGGCGGGCGCCTCGGCGTCGCCGGTCGGCGGGATGAACTGCCGGACGATCTCGTCGAGCAGGTGCGGCACGCCCTCGCCGGTCTTGCCGGAGACCCGGATGCAGTCGGCGGGGTCGCCGCCGATCAGGTGGGCCAGCTCCTCGGCGTACTTCTCGGGCTGGGCGGCCGGCAGGTCGATCTTGTTGAGCACCGGGATGATGCGCAGGTCGTTCTCAAGGGCCAGGTAGAGGTTGGCCAGGGTCTGCGCCTCGATGCCCTGCGCGGCGTCGACCAGCAGCACGGCACCCTCGCAGGCGGCCAGCGACCGGGACACCTCGTAGGTGAAGTCGACGTGCCCCGGGGTGTCGATCATGTTGAGGACAGCGTGCTCGCCGGCCCGCTCGCCCTCGCGGATGGTCCACGGCATGCGGACGGCCTGGCTCTTGATGGTGATGCCGCGCTCGCGCTCGATGTCCATCCGGTCCAGGTACTGGGCGCGCATCTGCCGTGGGTCGACCACACCGGTGAGCTGCAACATCCGGTCGGCCAGGGTCGACTTTCCGTGGTCGATGTGGGCGATGATGCCGAAGTTCCGGATAACAGCCGGCTCGGTGGCACCGGGAGCGTTCCGGGCGGAATCGGGCGTCGGTGGCACAGCGGTCCGTTCTGATCGGCTGACGTGAGCGGGCCGGCGCGACGCCGACCCCCTCTATGATCCCACGCCGCCGGGGCGCGTCCGCTGCGCGGGCGATCCTCCCCGCCCCGACCCGCGCCGCACCGCCCGGACCGTCACTCCATCGGCGGCTCCACGAAGAGCGCCGCCAGCCGGGGCAACCGCCGGCGGGCCTCCTCCTCGTCGTCGAAGTCCCAGAAGTCGTTGAGGTCCGGCGCGCGCACCGGCTCCCGGTCCGCCGGCAGCTCCGCCGCGGTGGCCCTGCGGTACGCATCCCACGGGACCGCCAGCATCCGCTCGGCGGAGAACTCCTCACCGGTGAGCGAGGCGGCCCGCACCTGGGGCAGCTCGGCCAGCGAGTCCGGGTCGGCGACGGCGCGGGCGAAGACCGCCCGGCCCTGGGTCATCAGCCAGCCCCGGAAGTGTTCGAAGCCGTCCGCCGAGGCGCCCCCGTTGATCAGGTACGCCGCTCCCCAGAGATCCGCCTTGTGCGAGGCGGCCAGCACCCGCGCCTGGTGCCGCGCGTACCCGACGATGTCCTCCGGATCGCGCTCGGCGAGCAGGGCGACGGCCCGCGCGGCGACCGGCCCCGGCTCACCCCCGCCGCCGGCGCGGGCCTGGTCGATCAGCTCCCAGAAGTCCTCGGTCCTCATGGCTTGGCAGTCTCGCAGTGTCGCCGCGCGCCGCGCACGTACCCCGGGGCAGCATGGTGGGGTGTCGTCGCCCACGTCGTTGCCTCCGGTGCCGTACCACGCCAGCGCGCTGCGCCCGTCGTGGTCGGCGCTGCCGGCGGCGCTGCGGGACGCGACAGCCGAGCGCCTCGGCGCGCCGGTGGTCACCGTCCGGGTCGCGGGCGCGGGCTTCACCCGGGGCTTCGCGGCCGTGCTCGACACCGCCGACGGCGGCCGGGCCTTCGTGAAGGCCGCACCCGCCGCCGAGCAACCGCATCTGGTCGACTGGTACGCCCGGGAGGCCGCGATCCTCGACCGGCTGCCGGGCGGCCTGCCGGCGCCCCGCCCCCGCTGGACGCTGTCCGAGGCCGGCTGGTTCGTGCTCTGCACCGACGCCGTCGACGGCCACACGCCGCAGTTGCCCTGGGTGCCGGCCGAACTGGACGCCACCCTGGCCGGGTACGCCGAGGTCGCCGCCGCGCTGGCCGAGCCGCCGGCCGGGCTCACCGCGCTCGGCCTGCCGCACCTGGCGGACCTGGCCCGGTCGGACATCCTTTGGTGGGAGGAGGTCGCCGCCGGCCGGGAGCCGTCACCGGCGCTGCCCGAGCCCGTGCGGGGCCGGCTGCCCGAGCTGGTGGCGTTGGAGTCCCGCCTCCCCCGGTACGCCGCCGGGGCGACCGGTCTGATCCACGGCGACCTGCGGCTGGACAACGTGCTCATCGGTGCCGACGGCCGGGCCTGGTTCTGCGACTGGACCTGGGTGTGCCACGGGCCGGCCTGGTTCGATCTGGCCGGCCTGTTGATCACCGCGTACGCCAGCGGCCTGGACGCCGACCGGCTCTTCGCCACGCACCCGGCGACCGCGGACGCACCCCCCGACGCGCTGGACGCCAGCCTGGCCGCGCTGGCCGGCTACTACCTCACCGGCGCCGAGGCGGCACCGGTGACGGCCTCGCCGCACCTGCCCGCCCACCAGCGGTGGAGCGGCGGACACGCGCTCGACTGGCTCGCCCACCGCCAGGGCTGGCGGTGACGGGCCGGCTCGGCTGAGTGTCGGGCGTAGTGTGGTCCCGGCGGGCCGGGTGACCGGCGCGTTCGGCCGCGCGAGGGCCGAGCCGTTTTGGCTCGTCCCGGGCGACCTGGTAACCTGGCTCTTCGCGCAGCGATGACGCATGTTCGTCATGCCGCGCACAAGCTGACCAACCCGAGCTATCAAGACGAGGCTGTCGCGTGGCGAACATCAAGTCCCAGATCAAGCGCAACCGGCAGAACGAGAAGGCCCGGCTGCGCAACAAGTCGGTCAAGTCGTCGCTGAAGACCGCCGTCCGGAAGTTCAACGAGGCTGCTGAGGCCGGTGACGTCGAGAAGGCCACCGCGCTGATGCAGGAGGCCTCGCGCAAGCTGGACAAGGCCGTCAGCAAGGGCGTGATCCACTCCAACCAGGCCGCGAACCGCAAGTCCGCGATCGCGAAGCGCGTGGGTGCACTCTCCGCCTGACGACTGCCGTCAGACTGATTCGGAAAGCCCCGGACTCCGGTCCGGGGCTTCCGCATGTCCGGCCACCGTCGCTGGCGGCCGTGCCGGCGTCGGCGTCGGTCAGTCCGACCGGTCCGAGCGGTGGGTGGGCCGCACCGGATCGGCGTCGACCACCACGCCGGTGACGCTGTGCGAGATCCACTCGACCCGGGCCCGGCCGACCACCGGCTCCATCTGCCGGCGGAAGCGGTCCCGTTCCTGCTCGGGCACCAGCGCGGCGGAGCGGACCACCATCGCGGCCACCATGTCGTTGAGTTTGACCATCGCCGCCACCACGGCCGGCAGCACCAGCACGGCCCACCAGGTGACCAGTTCGGCGAGCGCGAGCAGCACGGCCAGCGCGATGGTGCCCTCGAAGAAGAGGAAGCAGAGCACCCCACCGGGGTTGACGAACCGCAGGCCGAGGAGCCGGGCGTAGAGCGGCCGGTAGCGCTCCTCGTCGGCCGGGATGGTGGCCCACGCCGTACGGTTCGGCCCGGTCACCGGCTGCTGCCCTGCCGGGCCGCCGCCACCGAGAAGACCGCGCGTTCCAGGGCGTACGCCCGGTCGTCCGAGCCGCCCTTGACGGCCGCGTTGCATTCGGCGGCGACCTGCATGGCCCGTACCAGGCCCTCCGGCGTCCAGCCCCGCCCCTGCCGCTGTGCGCGCTCGATCTTCCACGCCGGCATTCCGAGGCTGCTGGCGAGCTGGTACGGGTTGCCCCGCCCGGCCGAAGCCACCCGGGCCACCGTACGCACCCCGTCGGCCAGGGCGTCGGCGATGGGCACCGGGTCGACCCCGACGTGCAGAGCCCACCGCAGCGCCTCCAGAGCCCCCGGCACGTCGCCGACCATCGTGGCGTCCGCCACCGTGAAGCCGGTCACCTCGACCCGGCCCCGGTAGTAGCGGGCGACGGTGTCGGCGCCGATCCGCCCGTCGGTGTCGGCGATCAGTTGGGAGCAGGCGGCGGCCAGCTCGCGCAGGTCGTTGCCGACGGCCGCGATCAGCGCCTCGGCGGCGTCGTCGGTGCACTTGCCGCCGAGCCGGCGGATCTCGTCGCGGACGAAGGCCACCCGGTCGCGGTGTCCCTTGAGCTTGGCCGCCGGGACCACTGTCGCGCCCGCCGACCGCAGCCCGTCGGCGAACGCCTTGCCCTTGGCGCCGCCCAGGTGCAGCACCAGGAGCTGGACCTCGGGGTCGGGGTTCTTCGCGTACGCCAGCAGCGCGGCGACCAGATCCTTGCGGGCATCCTGGCCGGAGCGCAGGATGAGCAGCCGCCGCCCGCCGAACAGCGACGGGCTGAGCATCTCGGCGATCTCGCCGACGGTGAGCGCCCCGGCCTGGTACTCGCGAACGTCCACCTCGGGATCGACGCTGCGGACCCTTGCGACAGCTTCGGTCACGGCGCGCGTGGCGAGCAGTTCCTCGTCACCGAGGACGAGCAGAATGGGGGCGAGGTCGGCGGGGGTCACGCCGCCCATATTCGCACGGCCCACGGCGGGATCGTGCCTGGTCATTCGCTGCTCAGTCGGCGCAGCCCGCACTCAGTGCAAATCCCGACATTCATCGTAATCCACCGCACAATCCTCAATACGCCCACCATTTCGTCGGTGACGCTGCAATTTCCAGGAACCTCTGTTGCCCGTCGTGGGCCGGTTCAGGGTTGCCGGCCCGGTGGCACCCCTCGGCGGACCACCGCCAGGCCGGCGCCCGTCCGGATCGCCGCCAGGTCACCGTCGGTGTCGGTGCGGAGCACCCGGGCGCCACCCCTGCTCAGCCGAGCGAGCAGCCCCGGGTTGGGGTGCCCGTAGGTGTTGCCGGTGCCCACGGTCACCAGCGCGACGGCTGGCCGTATCGCGTCGAGGAACTGCGGGTCCTGGTACGCCGAGCCGTGGTGGGCGACCTTCAACACGTCGGCGCGCAGGTGGCCCGGCGCCACCCGCGCCAGCACCGCGTGCTGCTCCTCGGTCTCGGCGTCGCCGGGCAGCAGGATCCGCACTCCGGCAACGGTGGCGCGCAGCATCAGGGAGTTGTTGTTCGGGTCGGATCTGGTGCCGGCCAGCGGGTACGGCGGGCCGAGCACGAGCAGGTCGACCCCGCCGACCGGATGGCGGGCACCGGCCACGGTGGTCAGCAGCGGGGCCCGCCCGGCGGTCGCCACCGAATGGACCAGATCCCGGCCGCCCGCCGGATCCGTCGACGGTGGCGTCAACACGGCCGTCACCCGGCGGCCCCGGAACACCCCGGCCACCCCGCCCACGTGGTCGGCGTGGAAGTGGCTGACCACCAGCAGCGGCACTTCCCGCACGCCGAGCCGGCGCAGGCAGCCGTCCACGGCCGCCGGCTCCGGCCCGGCGTCCACCACGACGGCCCGACCGGGGGCGACCGGCAGCACCAGCGCGTCGCCCTGACCGACCGCGCAGGCCACCACCACCCAGCCGGGCGGCGGCCAACCGGAGGCCACCAACCGGACCGGGAGGGCACCGAGCAGCGCGGCGACACCCACCACCGCCACCAGCCGGCGCACCAACGGCCGGCGCACCGCGACCAGCAACGCCACGGTCAACCCGGCCAGCAGCAGGGCACCGGACACCCCGCCGGGCCACGGCAGGGTGCCGGCCGGCAGTCGGGCGCCCTGCCTGGCGATGACCACCAGCCACCAGGCCGGCCAGCTCGCCAGCCATGCGGCGAACTCGGCGCCGGCGGGCCAGACCGGCGACACGGTGGCCGCCACCACGCCCAGCACGGTCGCTGGCGCGATGGCCGGCACCGCCAGCAGGTTCGCGGGCACCGCCACCAGGCTGACGGTGCCGGACAGGCCGGCGACGACCGGCGCGCAGGCCAGTTGCGCGGCCGCCGGGACGGCGAGCGCCTCGGCCAGCCCGGCCGGAACGCCCCGTCGGCGCAACCCGTCCCGCCAGCGGGGGGCGAGCAGCAGCAGACCACCGGTGGCGAGCACGGACAGTGCGAACCCGGCATCGCCGGCCAGCTCCGGGTCGGCCAGCACCAGCACGGCGATGGCGGCGGCCAACGCGGGCAGCGCGGCCCGGGGTCTGCCGGCGGCCAGCGCGGCGAGCCCGATCGCTCCCATCGTGGCGGCCCGGACGACACTCGGCGACGGGCGCACCAGGATGACGAAACCCACCAGTGCCACCCCGCAGAGCCCGGCGGCGAGCCACGGGCCGGCCCGCGCCCACCGGGCCAGCAACAGCACCGCCCCCACCACGATCGCCACGTTGCTCCCGGAAACGGCGTTCAGATGCGTCATGCCGGTGGCCTGGAAGTCCTCCTCGACGCCGGGCGGCAGCCGGCTGGTGTCGCCCACCACCAGCCCTGGCAGCAGGCCGCCCGGCTCATCGGGGAGCGGTTCGCAGGCCCGTTGCAGGCCGGCGCGCAGCGTCCCGGCGGCGCGCTGGGCCCAGGACGACGCACCGTGCCGTTCGGGAGGGCCGTTGGTGCTGAGCACCGCTCCGGTCAAATCACCGCCGCGTGGAACGCCGAGCCGGCCATCGGCGGTGAGGCGCTGCCCGGGCAGCAGGCCCCGCCAGGCCGGATCGGTGGCCAGAACCAGCAGCCGCACCGACGCTCGGACCCGTCGACCGTCCGGACCGGTGAGCCGGACCAGCTCGGTCGGCACCAGCAGCATGCCCGGCCGCCCGGCGGACCGGATCGGGCGTGGATCGTCCCGGACGACCAGGTCCGCGGTGACCGGGGCGCGCTGCTCAGCCAGGACGCGGATCGGCGGTGCGTCCCGGACGGCGAGCCGGGCGGCGGTGGCCGTCGCGCCGCAGACCACTCCGAGGCCGACCGCGACGGCGATCCAGCCGTAGCGGCGGGCGGTCGCCCGGGGGCGGCCGAGGCGGCCGAGCAGGTGCAGGGCGCCGACCACCGTGAGGGTGGCCGCAACCGCGGCCACCACCAGGAGCGGGCGGGCGCCGAGGTGCAGGCCGGCAAGCGCGGTGAGCCAGGCGGCCACGGCGAGCCCGGCCAGCCGCAGGTCCGGCGGCGAGGGATCCGGCGGCTGCGCACGGGCGGCGGGTGGGGCCTTCACACCGTCACCAGGTCCTTGAGCTGCTCGTAGCGTGCGTCGCCGATCCCGTCGACCTGGCGCAGGTCACCGACGGACTTGAAGCCGCCGTGCTGGTCCCGGTGGGTGAGGATGCGCTGGGCGAGCACCGGCCCGACCCCGGGCAGCGCGTCGAGCTGCGCCAGCGTGGCGGTGTTGAGGTTCAGTGGCCCGGCGGCGGGTGCCGCCCCGCCCGCCGCCGGGCCGGCCGGACCACCCGGCACCGGCGGTGGTGTCACCCCGACGACGATCAGCTCCCCGTCGGTGACCTTGCGAGCGGGGTTGAGCAGCGCCACATCGACACCGGGCAGCGCGCCGCCGGCCGCCTGCACGGCGTCGGCGAGCCGGGCGCCCGCCGGCAACCGCACCAACCCGGGCCGGCGAACCTTGCCGGCGACCGCCACCACCAGCTCGCCCGAGCCGGACACGCCGGGGTCGCCGGCCGCCGAGGTGGCCGGAGCGGCCTCGCTGGCCAGCGGGGCCACCGCCTCCTGCTGCGGCCTGGACCGCCAGGCCCACCCGGCGGTGGCCAGCACCACCACGGCGGCGACGACGGCCAGCGCCCGCACGCCACGCCGCCCGGGGTCGAACGCCCGAGGCCCGGGGAGCCGCGACCCCGCCGAAGCCGTCAGGCCGTCCGGAGCCGGAGGCACGCCGGCCTCCGGCTCGGCGAGCGGCGGCATCTCGACGAGGGGTGACGGCGAGCCCCGGGGAGGTACGCCCGACAGCGGCGCCCCCTCAGGCGGTTGTCCCCCGGCTGGCGGGTAGGCCAACCGGCGCAGGCGCTGGCGTACCTCTGTCTCCTCGTCGTGCGACACGACGCGACGCTATGGCGGCGGACGCGGGCAGCGGGCGGGCTTGTGGTCGTCCTGTGGACAAGCGACGCCACTGTGGACAACCGCCTGATCATGCCTCCGTCGTGCTAGCGGTCGTCGGGCGTCCAGGTCAGGCCAGGCCCGTCGCCCACCGGGTGGTTCACCGCTTGTTTGAGGGTTCGCCGCGAGGTCATGCGCTGCTCATCGGGAAAAGTCTCAACCGATGTTTCAATGGTACGTTTGAGCCACATGAGCCAGGACATTCGAGACTTCGTACCCGAGCCATGTGACCTTCTCGCCCTCGGCGAGCCGACCCACCAGGAGCCCGCGTTCGGCGCGGTCCGCAACGAGCTCTTCGCCCAACTGGTCGAGCTCGGCTTCCGTTCGATCGCCCTGGAGACCGATCGCGTCGCGGCGCTCGCGGTCAACGACCATGTCCTGCACGGCACCGGAGACCTCGACTCGGTGATGGCCGAGGGGTTCTCCCACGACTTCGGCGCCCTGGACGCCAATCGGCGGCTGGTCGCCTGGATGCGGGAGTACAACGAGAACCGACAGGCGCAGGAGCGCCTGACCTTCCACGGTTTCGACGCCCCGACCGAGAACACCAGCGCACCCAGCCCGAGAAGCTACTTCGAGTACGCACGCGACTATCTCCACGTCGAGAACCTCGACATCGCCGGCATCGCCGGAGACGACCATCGCTGGAGCCGCGATGAGGCGATCCTCGA
The DNA here is from genome assembly GCF_052601155.1 of Micromonospora yongxingensis. Lineage (NCBI taxonomy): Bacteria > Bacillati > Actinomycetota > Actinomycetes > Micromonosporales > Micromonosporaceae > Micromonospora > Micromonospora yongxingensis. Next base: position 51,991 of record NZ_JBQXEO010000023.1, on the reverse strand, counting down.
CTTCGCCCTGTCCATGGGCACCAGTCCCGAGGCCGAGCGGCTGCGAAAGATCGGCGAGGATCTGCTCACGAAGCTGTACGCCCGCGCACCGGAGCTGATCGCGAGGACCTCATGCGCCGAGTGGCTCCGGGCCAAGACGCACCTCGATGCCGGCCTCGCGCTGCTGCACTATCACTGGCAGGCGGCGCAGCCCCTCGCCCAGAGCGATCGGATCTGCCTCCTGCTGACCACGCGGGACACGCTGATGGCGCGCAATCTGCTCGACATCCGCAGCGTCGAAGCGGGGCGCGGCCCGACGATGGTCTTCGCCCACAACACGCACCTGCAACGAAACGGAAGCACCTGGAGCATGGGCGACATGAGCGCCAACTGGTTCGGCGCCGGGGCCATCGTCGACTCCCTGCGGATCGGGAGCTACCACTTCATCGCAGCCAGCCTCGGAAGCAGTGCGGCAATCAAGCTGGGCGAGCCTGATCCGGACACCTTCGAGGGTTTCCTGCAACACCGCATCACCGGCTGGGGCCTGATCCCGGCCACCGAGGTCTCCCCCGCTCGCACCCGCACGGACACCCTCCCGCAGCAGGGCTATTTCCCGCTCGACCAGGCGACCGTCGACGGAGCCGACACGATCCTGCACATCACCGGCTGAGGGACGGCATTCACCAGTCGGGCATCTGCCGGTGCCGGCGGGATCCAGCGAGCTGCGCCCCGGCCGTCCGAATCATCAGCGCCTCACCCGACCGGGATTCGCCGCGTTGACCGACTCCGGCGCTCGCCGCGTGACCACACCCAGGCGGCTACCACTCGCTCCTGACCAGGCTCGGCGAGTCCGGCTCTCCCGACAGCTTCGCGCTGACCAGTGAGGTGAGCACCGACAGCACAGCGGCGCCGGACGCGATGCCACCAGCCGCCGCCCAGTCCGCCTGCCACGCGTTGAACGCGACGTCGGCGCCCCAGTAGAGCAACAGGCCCTGCGCGGCGCTCTTCACCGCCCGCTCGGCGGTGGCCTTCCAGAACTTCGTGGTGAACATGGTGATGCCTCCGGGGATAGGTTCGCGGAATGGCCCATGTGCCAAGAATGCCTGGTCAGGAGCGGTTGGTGCTTGTCGCGTTGTTCGGGGTTGGCCGGCACTCTGAGGCGGGCCGCTGGGCTGATAGCGTCGCCGGTCGTGGACAGCGCTGCTGACTTACAACTCGCGTTCGACACGTCGGATCTGGCGGCGGATCTCGCGCTCGCCTACTTCGAGTCCGGTGTCTCGGCGACGCTGAAGGCCGACGGCACACCGGTCACGGAAGCCGACCGGGCAGTCGAGCGACTGCTTCGCGAGACGTTGTCCGCGGCGAGGCCAGAAGATGCGCTGCTCGGCGAGGAATTCGGCCACCACGGTCAGTCCGATCGGGTCTGGATCATCGACCCGGTCGACGGCACGTCGTTCTTCAGCCGGGGAGATCCGAACTGGCGAGTGCACATCGCGCTGGAGGTTGCCGGGAGCACCGAGCTTGCGGTCGTCACCGCTCCTGCGTTGCGACGCTGCTGGTGGGCGACCCGGGGCGGCGGTTCTTTCGAATCGTCCTGGCCCCGTGAGGAGGCCGAACCGAAACGCCTCGAAGTCAGCGCCACGTCGATGTTGGCTGAGGCTCGGTTCGATGCTCTGGACAATGCGTCCAGATCCAGTCTCCCACCGAGTGCCCGCCCACCGGCGAGCCCTCTCCCGCTCGTCGAGCTTGTTCGTGGCGAGATCGATGCTTTCCTGGTCGAGCGCTACCACATCTGGGATCACGCGCCATGGATCCTTCTCGTCGAGGAAGCGGGCGGCCGTTTCACCGATCGAACCGGAGGACGTGCGGGCGATCAGGGCGGCGGCCTGTACTCCAACGCCAACCTGCACAGTCAGTTGCTCACCGCGCTCCAGTACCCGGCGCGCCCCTGACCGTCAGGACCAGGCGGCCTCCGGCGGTGACAGATAAGCCCCGGCACACCCGTCACGGGTGACCGGGGCTCTCCTTGCCTCTGGTCAGCTTGCGGTGCCGATCCCCTTGGCCAGGTTCACGAAGCTCTGCCAGGCCGCCGGCCCGAAGGTCAACGTTCCGCCGTCACGGTCCTTCGTGTCGCGGACGAGGACGACGCCGGGAAGGTTGTCGGCGACCTCGACGCACGCCCCACCGTTCGAGCTGCTGCGGGTGCTGGTGCGCCAGCGGGCGCTGGTCAGGTCATCCATGCTCGCGCTCTCATCAGATCGATGGTCAGGTCTCGCGGTAGCGCTACCGACCTCACGGTATCCCACACCGCCCACAACGGAGCAACGTCATTACTGATGCGCCCAGATGCCTGGTCGTCGAGGTAGCCGACATCGTCACCTGCGGGTGTGCTGGCGATGACGAACGGTCCTGCTTGCCCGGGATGGAATCCAGCCGTCAGCGGGACCACGTGAACCATGATGGCCGGCCGCTCGGCGAGCGCTATCAGGTGATCTATCTGGTCGATCATGATGTCGGGTTGCCCCCGGCGTAGTGCTGCCTCGTCGATGACGAAGACGGTGAGCGGTGGACGAGGCCGATTGAACACGGCAGCCTGACGGCGAAGGCGGGTCTCGACGTGCCCTTGGATATCGTCGCCAGCCCAGTGCCCACTGCTCAACACTGCTCGCGCGTACGCCTCGGTCTGAAGGAGGCCGGGTAACACAGCGGACTCGTACCACCGCAATGCGACAGCCTCGCGCTCGATGTCGGTCCACGGCCGGAACCATGCTGGTTCTCGCCGCTTGAACAGGTCGGGCCAAAGGTCCGTCTCTTCGCGGCCGAGGATTGCCGCCACCTTTGCCCGATGGCGAGTCTGCGGAATACGTCCCGGGTTGGCCCACTTGGCTGCCGTCTTCGGATCGACGCCTATCTGACCTGCCAGGCTGTCCGCCGTCTCGCCCGATGCCGACATCGCTTCGATGACCGCGTGGTTCATCTGAATCCTTCCCGGAACGTTCTGCACGTCCACAGGAGATATTGCTACGCAGTGTGTTGGTTCGGCAACAGTTGGCAGGGTGCTTCGTAGACGGCGCGGCCGGCAGGGACCCGAACCCGGCGGACGCGTTCGTAGCGGGGCCGCCCTGCGGGCGAGCACTCACCGGGGCGGCCCCTCCCAACGAGTTCGAGGGGCGCACTGTGCCGAACGACAAGCCGCAGCCGAAGCCCACTGGCCCGCCACTGACGCCACCGCCAACGTCGCCGCCCGCCCGCCCGGTCGTGCCGGGCCGCATCGCCCGCAGCGTTCGGTCCGGCGACGTCCTGCTGCTGACCCGTGCGGCGAGCCCGCAGTTCTTCCGACCCATCACGGTCCGGGTCATCCGGGTGCTGGACTGGACCGCGTACGACGGCTGGCTGTGGATCGACGCCTACCAGCTTGGGCCTGACGGCATGGCGCTGGCCCGGCGGTCGCTGTACGTCATACCCGGGGGTGCGCAGTTCGTGGTCGCCCCTGCGGTCGTTCCGGGACGCCGCCGCTCGGTTGGCCGGAACCCGGTGAGGGTCGGCGGATGACCTGGCGCTCGGAACACCCCGTGCTCAAGCCGTCCTGGCGCTGCCGAACCTGCGGGATCGCCTGGCCCTGCTCGGCCGCGAAGCTGCGTCTCCTCGGCGAGTACCGCGATGACCGTCCGGCCCTGCTGGTGCACCTGGCGTCCCTTCAGGAGGAAGCAGCCCGCGACCTCACCGCGCTGAACCCGAGCAACCCGCCCGTCAACCTCACGGACCGCTTCGTCGACTGGGCTCGCGCCCGTTGACGGGAGAAACGACCCGACCGTGACGACGGGCTCAGCGGGCCTCCGGGTCGAGGCCGAGCACGGCCCGTCCCCCGTCCACCGGCAGGGTGACCCCGTTGATGAAGCTCGCCGCGGGCGACAGCAGGTACGCGACGGCCTCCGCCACCTCGTCGGCCCGCCCGATCCGGCCCACGGGATGCAACCGGGCCAACTCGGCGTCGATCCACTCGGCCTGGGTGGGCTCCTGCGCGGCCAGGAAATCGGTGTGGCGTTCGGTGGCGATCGAGCCGAGCGCGACCGCGTTGGCGCGGATGCCGTGCCGCCCGTACTCGACGGCCAGCGCCCGGGTCAGCCCCTCCACGGCGGCCTTCGCCGTCGAGTACGGCAGGGCGCCGGACACCGGTCGGTGGGCCTGGTGCGACGAGACGTTCACGATGGCTCCACCCGCGCCGGCGGCCAGGAACCGGCGGACCGCCACGGCGGCGCCCACCACGGCCGGGCGCAGGTTCTGCCCGATGAGGTCCAGCACCGCGTCGGCCGACGTCGAGTGCAGGGAGGCGTCCCGGAACACCGCCGCGTTGTTCACCCAGCCGGTCAGCGGCGCGGCCCGCTCCGCCAGCTCGGCGGCGCGCTCGGCCACCCGCTCGTCGCCCGCGTCGCCGACCACCGCGATCAACCGGTCGGCGGCACGGTGCCCGGCCAGCCAGTCCAGCGCTTCGGCGTCGTGCTCGATGACGACGACGATGCCGTCGGCCGCCGCCAGCCGTTCCACCACGGCACGGCCCACACCACGGCCACCCCCGGTCACCACGCACGACGTGGGCACGGCTCAGCCCTTCGGTCGGCGGTGGACGACGACGCAGGCCAACCCCGGACCGGCGTGCGCGGCGACCACGGCGCCCGCCTCGGAGACGTACGTGTCGTGCAGCCGCTCACCCAGCCGTTCGGTCAGCGCGGCGAGCAGCGCATCCGCCCGTTGCGGCGCCGCCAGGTGGTGCACTCCGAGGTCCACCTCGTCGTCGCCGGCCGCCTCGACGGCCAGGTCGACCAGTCGGGCGACTCCCCTGCTGGCGGTGCGCACCTTCTCCCGCAGCACGATCGCGCCGTCCGGCATGTGCATGATCGGTTTGACGGACAGGGCGGTGCCGAGCAGCGCCTCGGCCGCGTTGATCCGGCCGCCCCGGCGGAGGAACTCCAGCGTGTCGACGTAGAACCAGACGGTGGTCCGGGCGACGGCGGCGAGCGCGGCGTCGCGTACCCCGGTCAGGTCGGCGCCGGTCTCGGCGGCCCTGGCGGCCGCGATGGCCGGGAAGCCGAGGCCCATGCCGGCCGAGCGGCTGTCGACCACCTCGACGCGGCCGTCCAGGTCGGCGGCGGCCAGCCGGGCCGCCTCCACCGTGCCGGAGAGGCCGGCGGAGAGGTGCACCGAGACGACTCCGTCGGCGCCGGCGTCGAGCAGCCGGCGGTACGTCCGCGCGAACTGTTCGGGTGCCGGCCGCGAGGTGCTGGCCGTGACCCGCCGGCCGCTGAGCGCCCGGGTGGCGTCGGAGGGCTGGGTCTCCACCCCCTCCAACCCTTCGGCTCCGTTGAGCACGACGGTCAACGGGACGACGGTCAGTCGGTGCGCCTGCACCAGGTCGGGCGGAAGGTAGGCGGTGGAGTCGATGACGACCGCGACGGGCATGCCCGGCACGCTAGCCGATCGGGGCGCCGAACGCCGAGACGCGGGCGGACGCCGGTCAGCGGAAGCCGGCCCGGGCGCGACGGCGGTCAGACCGCGTCGACGACGGCCGGCGCGCTGACCACGCCGACGTTGTGTGCCCGCAGTTGCCAGCCCCGGACGTCGTCGTGCCGCAGCTCGGTCCAGTGGCAGTTGGCCAGTGAACCGATGGTGCGCAGCACACGGTGGTCCCAGCCGAGCAGGTGACCGACGCCCTGCCGGGAGCCGCCACCGTGGGTGGCGATCACCACGGTGCCGCCGGGCGCCGTGTCGGCCGCCTCCCGCAGCGCCGCGGAGACCCGCTCGCCGAGGTCGCGCAGAGGTTCCAGGTCGGCGCCGGGGGCCGGGTCACCGGCGCGCCAACGGGCGTACTCGTCGGGGAAGCGCTCGGCGACCTCGGTGAGGTGCAGGCCCTGCCACTGGCCGAAGTGCCGCTCGCGCAGCCGGGCGTCGCTGCGGACCGGCAGCCCGGTCAGCGCGGCCAACGCGGCGGCGGTCTCCGCGGCGCGGCTCAGGTCGCTGGAAACGATGGCGTCGGGATGCAGCGACGCGAGCAGCGGCGCGGCGGCGCGGGCCTGGTCGCGCCCCAGCTCGTTGAGGGGTACGTCGGTCTGCCCCTGCACGCGGTTGGCGGCGTTCCAGTCGGTGTTGCCGTGCCGCCAGACGATCAGACGGGTCATTCGGCTGCGGTCGACCCGCCGGCCTCGGCCTCGACCAGGTCGCGGTCGACGAACGGGATGGTGGGGCAGTCCTTCCAGAGCCGGTCGAGCGCGTAGAACTCGCGCTCCTCGGTGTGCTGGACGTGCACCACGATGTCGACGTAGTCGAGCAGCACCCAGCGGCCGCCACGCTCACCCTCGCGCCGGATCGGCTTGGCCTTCTCGGGAAGCTCCAGCAGGCGCTCCTCGATGGCGTCGACGATGGCGAGCACCTGACGCTCGTTGGGGGCGGCGGCGAGCAGGAACGCGTCGGTGATGGCGAGCTGGTCGCCGACGTCGATGATCGCGATGTCCTGCGCCTTCTTGTCGGCGGCGGCCTGGGCGGCAGCCATTGCCAGCTCGTGAGCGCGTTCGGAAACTGTCACCGTTCTCCTTCGATCAACCGTGCGATCCACCAAGCGTCTCACACCCGGCGACGCCCCGACTTGTCAGTTCTGGCCGTTTACGCGGATGAAATGGGCCATACCGGGCACCATCAGCGCTGATAAAGGCGTCGCTTGGCGATGTACTGCACCACACCGTCGGGCACGAGATACCAGACCGGCTCGCCCCGGGCCACCCGCGCACGGCAGTCGGTCGACGAGATGGCCATCGCCGGCACCTGGATCAGGCTGACGGTGTCCGCCGGCAGATGCTTGTCGCTGAGCGCGAAACCCGGCCGGGTCACCCCGATGAAGTGGGCCAGCTCGAAGATCTCGTCCAGATCCTTCCAGGACAGGATGCGTTGCAGCGCGTCCGCGCCGGTGATGAAGAACAGCTGCACCTTGGGGCCGTACTCGGCCTGGAGATCGCGCAGCGTGTCGACGGTGTAGGTCGGCCCGCTCCGGTCGATGTCGACCCGGCTGACCTGGAAGCGAGGGTTGGACGCGGTGGCGATGACGGTCATCAGGTACCGGTCCTCGGCGGGACTGACCGGCTCGTCGGCCTTCTGCCACGGCTGCCCGGTGGGGACGAAGACGACCTCGTCCAGGCCGAACCGGTCAGCCACCTCGCTGGCCGCGACGAGGTGCCCGTGGTGGATCGGGTCGAAGGTGCCACCCATGATCCCGATCCGCCGGATATCTTCCTCCACCCCGTGATCGTAGGCCGGGCGTCTCGGCGGACCGTTCCGGCCCGTCCGGGAAGCGAGTGGGTCACGGCCGAGGGTCGCGGCGGGATGTTCCGCGCGCCTATACTCGTATACGAGTAATCGGAAGCGAGGACGGGAGGGTTGTCGTGCCGAAGCGGCGCAAGGTCGGCAACCTGCTGGCGCTGGCCGTGCTGTCCGCGCTGGTCCAGCGGCCGATGCACCCGTACGAGATCGCCACCGCACTCCGCGCCTGGGGCAAGGACCAGGACATGGACTTCAAGTGGGGATCCTTCTACACGGTGATCCGCAACATGGACAAACACGACATGATCGAGGCCGTGGAAAGCCTCCGCGAAGGCCGGCGACCGGAACGCACCGTCTACCGGATCACCGACGCGGGGCGGGCGGAGCTGGTCGACTGGGCCCGCGAGCTGGTCTCCACCCCGATGCCGGAGCATCCCCGTTTCCGCGCCGGCCTGTCCGTGCTCGCCGCACTGCACCCCGACGAGGCCACCGACCTGCTGCGGCAGCGCCTCGACCGGCTGGAGGACACGATCCGCCAGGAGCGGGAGACGCTCGACGCGCACCTGCGGGAGATCCCCCGCCTGTTCCTGGTGGAGACCGAGTACGACCTGGCCATGCGGGGCGCGGAAGCGTCCTGGCTGCGGGCACTGCTCGCCGAGCTCACCTCCGGCAGCTATCCGGGGCTGGACACCTGGCGGGCCTTCCACGAGACCGGCGCGATGCCGGCCGAGCTGACCGCGCTGGCAGAGAGGACCAGCAACGGAAACCTCGACACCCCCGACTGACGGACGGCTCCGGCGGGGTGCGCCAACACCCCGCCGGAGCCCATACCTCGAACCGACACCTGGGAAGGCATCCGGCCCGAAGCGGCAACCAGAGGATAGCCGGGGTCCCTCCCAGGTCGGTTCGTACGCGCACACCGACGAACCCCAGGGAGAGAACATGACCACGGTACGAACCGCGATCGTCGTCGGCGGCGGCATCGCCGGCCCGGTGACCGCACTCGCGCTGCACCGCGCCGGCATCACCGCCACCGTCCACGAGGCGTACCCCGCCACCGCCAGCGGGGTCGGCGGCATCGGCGGCACCCTCGCGCTCGCGCCCAACGGCGTGGCCGCGCTGCGCACGGTCAGCGCGGACCAGGCGGTGACCGCCATCGCCACGCCGATCGAACGCAGCGTCATGGCCGTCGGTCGTCGCCGCATCGACCTGCCCATGCTGGCCGGGGTGCCGCCGCTGCGCGTGGTGCACCGGGCCGAGCTGCACCGGGTGCTGCACGACCGGGCGGTCGCCGAGGGGGTCCCCTTCGTCTACGGCAAGCGGCTCGTCGACGCCGAGCAGACGCGGAACGGCGTGACCGCCCGCTTCGAGGACGGCAGCACCGCCACCGCCGACATCCTGGTCGGTGCCGACGGCATCCGGTCCACGGTGCGTGGTCTCATCGACCCGGCCGCGCCCGGCCCGAGGTTCACCGGGCTGCTCGGCTTCGAGGCGGTGGCCCGGCACGAGGTGGACGTCGAGCCCGGCACGATGACCTTCGCGTTCGGGCGACGCGGCTACTACCTCTACTGGCCGGAGCCCGGGGGCGGCACCCGATGGGGGGCCAACCTGCCACACCAGCGGCCGTTGAGCCTGGTCGAGGCCCGCACGGTGCCGTCGACGGAGTGGCTGTCCACGCTGCGCACCGCCTACGGCGACGACGATCCGGGCCGGGAGCTGACGGCCACCAGCAGCGCCGACGAGCTCCAGGTGGTCGGCGCGCTCCAGATCATGCCGCCCGTGCCGCACTGGCACCGGGGGCGGATGGTGCTGGTCGGCGACGCGGCGCACGCGCCGTCGAACAGCTCCGGGCAGGGGGCGTCACTGGCCATCGAGAGCGCGGTGCAGCTCGCCCGCTGCCTGCGTGACCTGCCGGACGTGGCGTCGGCGTTCGCCGCGTTCGAGCGGCTCCGCCGCGCCCGCGTCGAGAAGGTGGCGGCCCGCGCGGCCCGCATCAACCAGGCCAAGGCGCCGGGACCGGTCGCCCGGACGCTCATGCCGCTGCTGATGCCCCTGCTGGTGCGCACCGCCATGGACCCGGAGAAGACGGTCGCCCACGAGCAGCGCTACGTCATCGACTGGGACGCCCCGGTCACGGCGGAGCCCGCGCTGCGCTGAACGCCGGGTGCGGGGTGGCCTCTCCGGCCACCCCGCACCCGAGGCGTCTCAGGCCGTCGCGGCGGCCACCGCGGTCCGGGCGATCAGCGCGCGGCGCAGGTCATCGTCGGCGTCGGTGACCACCCGTCGCAGGCCCGGCGTCAGGTCGTCGCGGGCCAGCAGCGCCGCGGCCGCCTCCCGGGTCGGCTGCGCGACCGCGTAGCGGGGGAACGCGAGGGAGGCCACCCGGTCGGCCGTCCATGCGGTACGCCGATGCGCGGCGGCCGGCATGTCCACGAAGTACCGCTGCACGTACGCGGCGGTCAGCTCGGGCTGCTCGGGTTGCCAGAACCCCTCGGCGGTCGCCTCCAACAGTCGGTTGGACAGCTCGGTGTCCCGCACGATGATGTCCCATGCCGCCTGCTTGGCGACCGGGTCGGGCAGGGCCGCCCGGCAGTGGGCGGCCCGCTCCGCGCCGGTGGCGCTGGGGTCGGCGGCCGCCTCGGCGGCGATCTCCGCCTCGCCGGCGGCACCCAGCACCACCAGCCGGCGCAGTACGGACCAGCGCAGCTCGGCGTCGACCTTCAGCCCCGCCGGCACTGCCCGGCCAGCGAGCCAGCCGGTGAGCAGGTCCGCGTCCGTGGTCGCGGCGATCCAGGCCCGCGCGGCGGCGAGTTGCAACGACTCCCCCGCCGGTGCGCCGTCGAGAAGCTGCCGGCACGCCCCGGCGACCCGGGCCAGCGCCGCGGACCGGGTCAGCGGGTCGAGGTAGCGGTCGACCAGCGAGCGGCTGAGGGTGAGCACGTCCTCCGCGATGATCACCTCGGTCTCGGCGGGCAGCGCCGCGACCATCAGGTCGACCAGGCCGGTGACCGGTCGCTCCCCGTCGGTCGCCGCGTCCAGCGCCTCGCTCCAGAGCACCGCCCGCGCCAGCGGGTCGGCCAGCCCCGGCAGCACCAGCGGCACGGCGTCCACCGACGCCGGGTCGAGGCGCACCTTCGCGAACGTGAGGTCGCCGTCGTTGGGCAGCAGCAGCCGGGCCGCCGGCTGCCCGGCCAGCTCGCCGAGCACCGTCCGGCCGCCGTCGGTGACCGGGTCGAGGTCCACCTCGTCGCGTCGCACGGTGCCGTCCGCCGAGTAGCGGCCCACACCGATCCGGTGCGGGCGCAGCACCGGGTACGACTCGGGCGCGGTCTGCACCACGGCCACCTCGGTGTAGCGGCCATCGGCGTCCACGGAGACCTCGGCGCGCAGCGTGTTGACCTGCGGCCGGCGCAACCACACGTCGGCCCAGCCGGACAGGTCCCGGCCGCTCGCGGCGGTGAGACTGGCCAGCAGGTCGGCGAGGGTGGCGTTGCCGAAGCGGTGCGCGGCGAAGTGCGCGTTCAGGCCGGCGAGGAACGCCTCGTCGCCGAGCCACGCGACCAGTTGCCGCAGCACGCCGGCGCCCTTGGCGTACGAGATGCCGTCGAAGTTGAGCAGACCCTCGTCGGTGTCGGCCACCTCATCCGGCGCGACCGGGTGGGTGGAGGGACGCTGGTCGGCGGCGTACCCCCAGGCCTTGCGGCGCATGGCGAAGGTGGTCCACGCCTGGTCGAAACGGGTCGCCTCGGCGGTGACCCGGGTGCCCAGGTACTCCGCGAAGGACTCGTTGAGCCACAGGTCGTCCCACCAGCGCATGGTGACCAGGTCGCCGAACCACATGTGTGCCATCTCGTGGGCGATGGTGGTGGCCCGCAGCTCCCGCTGGGTGTCGGTGACCGCCGAGCGGAACACGTAGTCGTCGCGGAACGTGACGATGCCCGGGTTCTCCATGGCGCCGGCGTTGAACTCCGGCACGAACGCCTGGTCGTACTTGCCGAACGGGTAGCGCTCGGTGAAGAGCTGGTGGAACCGGTCCAGGCACTGCCGGGTGATGGTGAAGATCTCCTCGGCGTCGGCGTCCAGGTGCTCGGCGAGCGACCGGCGGCAGTAGATGCCCAACGGCACGCCGTCGTGCTCGGCCCGCCGCACGTGGTACGGCCCGGCGATCAGCGAGAAGAAGTAGGTGGCCAGCGGCGCGGTCGGGGCGAACTCCCAGCGACCGGGCGAGGGGTTGGCGGCCAGCTCGGCGTTACTGGCGACCGTCCACTCCGGAGGGGCGGTCACCGCGAGGGTGAACGACGCCTTGAGGTCGGGCTGGTCGAAGGCGGCGAAGACGCGCTGCACGTTGTCGAGGAACGTCACCGCGTAGAGGTAGGTCTCACCGTCGGCCGGGTCGACGAAGCGGTGCATCCCCTCGCCGCTGTTGGAGTACGCCATCTCCGCCTCGACGACCAGGGTGTTCTCCGCGTCGAGGTCGCTCAGCGGCAGCCGGTTGTCGGTCAGCACGCCGGGGTCGACGTCGCGGTCGTTGAGGCGTACCGCCAGGAGTGTGGCGGGTTTGATCTCGGCGAAGGTCGCGGTGCCGGGGGTCGCCCGGAACCGGATCTCGACACGCGAGCGGAACAGGTCGGCGCCGCCGGTCAGGTCGAGGTCCACCTGATAAGACTCGACAGTAATCGCCGCGCCACGCGCGGTCGCCTCTACACGGGTCAGGCTGGGCATCCGCTTATCCTGCCCGATGGGGATCCGCACGCGGTCACCACACGACCCTCGGCACTGGAGGAAAGAACCATGGCGCAGCACCCCAAGGGCGACTTCGACCTCTCTCGGGCGGTCTGGCAGCGGGCCGAGGGGGACACCTCCGACAGCGCCGTCGAGGTCGCGTTCGTCGACGACCTGATCGGGATGCGCAACTCCGCCGAGCCGGAGGGGCCGGTGCTGGTCTTCACCCAGGCCGAGTGGGACGCGTTCGTCGCCGGCGCGCAGGACGGCGAGTTCGACCTGGACTGACGGTCGGCCCGGTTCGTTGACCGCCGTGCCGGTGCCCCGCCTCGGGACACCGGCACGGCGACGCTGGTGGTCGACCGCCGGTCACCCGTCGCCGGGGCCGTCACCGTCGCCCCAGCCCAGGCCGCCGGGCCCCGGGGCGTGGTGGAAACCTGGATGGTCGGCCACGTCGACGCAGCGCTCCCCGTCCGGGCCGACCGCCCCGCAGAACAGCCGCTCGGCCCGGTGCCAGGCGTCCGCCGGTGACAGGGCCGCCGCACCGAGCGCCAGCTCCGGGCGGAGCAGGCTCAGCGACTCGGCGTACGCCACGGCCACCTCACGCGCGTCGGCCGCGCCCGGCGCGGTGAAGCCCAGATGCACGGTGAAGAACCGGTGCGGCCGGCTCGGTCGCCCGGGCGGACGGATCAGCCCTGCGCCGTCCCGCCCCCGGCCGATGCCGAGCGCCCCGACCGCCCGCCGCTGCCGCCAGTACGGCGACCTGTTGTCCCGCATCCACCCTCCCCGTGATCCGTGGTCGCGGCCACGCCGCCGGCCACCCGGCCCCGGCCCCCGTTTCCGGCCGGCCACCCACCGAGAAGCCAACCAGGTTTCCGCGCCGGTGGGAGGGGCCAGCGGACGCCGATCCGGTGGCCGTCGCGAACCGGGCGGACGGCGTACCACCGCGTCGGTCCGCGGCGGGGTTCAGGAGCGCCGACCTGGGTAGACGCACCGGGCACCCGCGCGTGAGGAGACCCGATGGCGACCATGCCAGTCGACCGCAGCCCCGAAAGCACGCTCGCGTTCCTCCGCGCCGGCTACCGGTTCGTCAGCGACCGCTGTGACCGGTACGGCAGCGACATCTTCCAGACCCGGATCCTGCTGACCCGGACGATCTGCATGCGCGGCCGGGCGGCGGCGGAGCTGTTCTACGACACCGAGCGCTGCCAGCGGCGCACGGCGATGCCGCTGCGGGTGCAGCGGACCCTCACCGGCCGGGGCGGGGTGCAGGGGCTGGACGGCCCGGAGCACCGGGACCGCAAGGCGATGCTCATGTCGATCATGACCCCGACCGCGATCCGCCGGTTGGGTCAGCTCTTCGACGACGAGTGGCAGGCCCGCCTCCCCGCGTGGGAGGCCGCCGCGCCGGTGGTCCTCTACGACGAGCTGGGCCGGCTGCTCACCCGGGCCGTCTGCGCCTGGGCCGGGGTGCCGCTGGCCCCGTCGCAGGTCGACCGCCGTACCGTCGACCTGCACGCCATGATCGAAGCCCCGGCGCTGGTCGGCCCCCGGCACTGGCGGGGTCTGCTCGCCCGTGGCCGCGCCGAGCGCTGGCTCGCCGACGTCATCGAACGCACCCGGGTCGGCACCCTCTCCGTGCCGGACGGCAGCGCCCTGCGGGTGATCGCCGAGCACCGCGACTCCCGGGGCCGGCTGCTCCCCCGGCGCATCGCCGCCGTCGAGCTGCTGAACGTGCTGCGGCCGACGGTCGCCGTGGACCGGTTCATCGTCTTCGCCGCCCTCGCCCTGCACGACCACCCCGCGTGGCGGGACCGGGTCCGTGACGACGACGAGACCACCGGGCAGTTCGTCCAGGAGGTACGCCGCTACTACCCGTTCTTCCCGCTCGCCGCGGCCCGGGTCCGACACTCCTTCGACTGGCAGGGCCACCACTTCCCGCAGGGCCGGCGGGTGCTGCTCGACCTGTACGGCACCAACCACCACCCGGCGCTCTGGCCGCAGCCCGAGCTGTTCCGCCCGGAGCGGTTCGCCGGCCGCCGCGTGGACCCGTTCGAGCTGGTCCCGCAGGGCGGCGGCGACCCCGACACCGGGCACCGCTGCGCCGGTGAGTGGATCACCATTGACCTGATGAAGCGGGCGGTCACCAACCTGACCAGCACCATGCGCTACGAGGTGCCCCCGCAGAACCTGGCCCTGGACCTGCACCGGATGCCCGCCCTGCCACCGACCGGCCTCATCCTCACCACCATCCGCCGCACCGCCGGAGCCGAGCGCACCACCGCGTCGACCTCACAGGCGCCGCACCGACAGAACTGACCCGGCGGGTCACGGCGACGGCACCTGCGAGACCAGCGCGTAGCGGCTCAGGGGTGCAGGACCGAGCGGAGGCAGCCGTCCTGCTTCTTCTCGAACAGCTCGTAGCCCTCGGCGCCCTGCTCCAACGGGAGCGGGTGGGTCGCCAGGTAGCCGGGGTCGATCTCGCCGGCGGCGAGCCGGTCGAGCAGCATCGGGATGTAGCGCTGCGCGTGCATCTGCCCCATCCGCAGGACGAGCGCCTTGTTCATCGCCGCGCCGAGCGGGAACTTGTCGATCAGACCCGCGTACACGCCGACGATGCTCACCGTGCCGCCCTTGCGACAGGCCATGATCGCCTGCCGGACCGAGGTGGGCCGGTCGGTCTGCAACCGCGCCGCCTGCTTCACCCGGTCGTACCCGTACGCCGCCCCGACGTCGTGCGACTCCATGCCGACCGCCTCGATGCAGGCGTCCGGCCCCCGGCCGGCGGTCAACTCCCGCAACGCCTCCAGCACGTCGGTCTCCGCGTAGTTGATCGTCTCGACGCCGACCCGGTCGGCGGCCGTCGCCAGCCGGTCAGGGAACCGGTCGATCATGATGACCCGCTCGGCGCCGAGGAGTTGCGCCGACCGGGCCGCCATCTGACCGACCCCGCCCGCACCCCAGACCGCGACCACCTCGCCGCCGGTCAACCCACAGAAGTCCGCGGCCATCCAGCCGGTCGGCATCGCGTCGGACGCGAAGACCACCGAGTCGTCCGGCACCCCGTCGGGCACCGGGAACGCGCCGACGTCGCCGAACGGCACCCGGATGTACTCGGCGTGCGAACCGGAGTAGCCGCCCGCCGCGTGCGAGTAGCCCAGGATCCCGGCCGGCGAGTGCCCCCACAGCTTCTCCGTGAACACGGGCTGCGGGTTGGAGTTGTCACAGAGGGAGTACTGCTCGGTCCGGCAGTACCAGCAGCCGCCACAGGCGACCACCGACCCGACCACCACCCGGTCGCCGACCCGGTGCCGCCGTACGCCCGGCCCGGTCTCCACCACCTCGCCCATGAACTCGTGGCCGAGGATGTCGCCCTCCCGCATCGCCGGCAGGTACCCGTTGATCAGGTGCAGGTCCGAGCCGCAGACGCTGCTGGCCCGCACCCGGACGATGATGTCCCCGTCGGCACGGACCTGGGGCTCCGGCACGTCGCGTACCGCCAGCTTGCCGACGCCTTCCCAGCAGAGCGCCCTCACGCCCGTCCTCCCGTCATCAGCTTCTCCCGGACCTTGTCGGTCGCCTTCTCCTGCGCCGGGCTCCGGCCGGACGGGTCACGCCGCGTGTCGATCACCTGGCCGCACTCGATGAGCGCCTTGACCCGGCGCAGCGTGTCCCGCAACGCCAGGTCCGGTTCGTGGCTCGTGACCAGGCCGAACGCCCGGCGCAGCGGGCCGGAGCGGTACCGCAGCTCGGCCCGGATCTCGGTGCCCCGACCCTGCGGGGCGTCGGCCAGCTCGACGCGGCCCTCCTGCGGCACCGGACCGTCCTCCACCCGCCAGCGCAGCGTCCCCGGCCCGTCGACGGTGATCTCCGCCCGCCACTCGGTGCCCCCGTCGGACGGGTCGCGCGCCACACAGCGCCACCGCTGGTCGTCGAGCTGCTCCAGGACCGCCCACCCGGCCAGCGCCTGGTCCAACCGTTCCCGGTCGGTCCAGAAGCCGATCACGGCGTCCCGGGGCCGGTCCACGGTCACCCCGCGGCGCACGACGTACCAGCCGTCCTGCCGCTCGGGCTGGTGCCGGTGGCGGCGGCGCGCCACCGTCCGCCCCACGCCGACCGCGGTCGCCGCGGTGACGCCGAGCAGCGCCCACCTCGTTCCGTTGGTCATGTCGTCTCCTCCACCCGGGGGCCCGGGAATGGACCGCCCGCACCCGCAGCGCTACCCGACGTCGACCTGTCGAAACGACATACCGGTTTGATCGGCCGGAATGCGGGCACCTGCTGCGGACGTCCCATCCCACGTCCGGGAGGCAGCGGTGCCCTTCGACGCCAGCGAGTACGGCCGACACATACCCGCCGACGTCTACGACGACGCCTTCGCGCACCTGGACCCGACCGAGGCGGTCGACCGGCTGGCGGCGCTCGCCGAGAGCGGGCCGGTCTGCGAGTTCGGGATCGGGACGGGCCGGCTGGCGCTGCCGTTGCAGGAGCGCGGGCTCACCGTGGCCGGTGTCGAGGGATCGTCGGAGATGGCCGGGCGGCTGCACAAGAAGACCGGCGGCGACCGCATCCAGGTGGCCATCGGCGACTTCGCCTCGACCCGGGTGCCGGGCGAGTTCAGCCTGGTCCTGCTGGCGTTCAACACGATCTTCGCCCTGCCCGACCAGGCCGCCCAGGTGGCCTGCTTCCGCAACGCCGCCGCCCACCTGCGACCCGGTGGCCGGTTCGTCGTCGAGGCGTGGGTGCCCGACCCGGGCGCTTTCCGGGCCGGCGCGGCGCTGCGGCCCGTCCGGGTGGCGCAGGACGAGGTGCTGCTGGAGGCGGCCCTGCTGCACCCGGCCGAGCAGCGGATGACCACCACGAAGGTCCGGCTGACCGGCACGGGGGTGGACCTGCTGCCCGCCAACCACCGCTACGCCTGGCCCGCCGAGCTGGACCTGATGGCCCAGCTCGCCGGGCTCGTCCGTGAACACCGGTGGGCCGACTGGAGCGGCCGGCCCTTCGCCGACGACAGCCGCGACCACGTGTCGGTCTACCGCCGGCCGGTGTCGGCATGAGCGCCCCGACCCGTCCGGCCGGCCCGCCCGGCGGCCCCGGGGACCGCCGCCACGGCACCACCCGCCCCGGCGGCACGCCCGCCCCGGCCGGGGGCGCGCCGCTCGCCGGCGGCCGGGCCGCACAGCGGCGTCGGGCGGGTGTCCGGTCGCCGCACCTGCCGCTGGCGTACGTGCTGCCGCTGCGCTGGTCCGACGACGCCGGCCTGGCCGAGCTGACCGACTACCTGCGCTGGTTGGGTGGCCGGGTCGAGGTGACCGTGGTCGACGGATCACCGCCCGACCTGTTCACCCGGCACGCCGCCGCATGGCGGGGGCTGGTCCGGCACCTACCGCCCGACCCGGCCCTGCGCGGGGTGAACGGCAAGGTGACCGGGGTGCTCACCGGCGTCCGCGCCGCCCGCCACGAGCACGTGGTGATCGCCGACGACGACGTGCGCTACGACGAGGCCGCGCTGCGCGGGGTCCACCGGCTGCTGGGTCGGGCCGACCTGGTACGGCCGCAGAACTACTTCGACCCGCTGCCCTGGCACGCCTGGTGGGACACCGGGCGGACGCTGCTCAACCGCGCGCTCGGCGCGGACTACCCGGGCACCCTGGCGGTACGCCGGAGCACGTTCCTCGCGATGGGCGGCTACGACCCGGACGTGCTCTTCGAGAACCTGGAGCTGATCCGCACCGTGCGGGCGTACGGGGGCACCGAGGCGACGCCGCGCGGCCTGTACGTCCGCCGGTTGCCGCCGGACGCCGCGCACTTCCGCGGCCAGCGCGTACGCCAGGCGTACGACGACCTGGCGCAGCCGGTCCGCCTGCTGACCTCGCTCGCGGTCGTGCCGGCGCTGGCGGCGGCGGTCGCGTCCCGCCGGCCGGGGCTGCTGCTCGGCGCGGCGGCCACCACCGTCGGCCTGGCCGAGCTGGGCCGGCGGCGGGCCGGCGGCGGCGCGGTCTTCCCGCCGAGCACCGCGCTGGCCGCGCCGCTGTGGCTGCTGGAGCGCGGCGTCTGCGCCTGGCTTGCCGTGGGCCGGCGGGTGCTGTTCGGCGGCGTCCGCTACGCCGGCGGCCGCGTCCGCCGCGCCGCCCACTCCGAACGCACCCTCCGCCACCGCCACCACCCCCACCACCCCCACCCCCACCACCCCCACTGACGCTCCAGCCCCGCGATCTTGCACTTGCTGCCCGGACGAATCGACGCGAAGCCGGCATAAGCCGGGCCGAAACTGCAAGATCGCGGAAGGTCAGGGGCAGGGCGCGGAAACGACAGCTCGCGGGCATCCTCGGGGGATGGCCGCGAGCTGTCGTTCGTCGAGAGTGGTCAGGAGATGACCTGTTGGCGGGACTGCTGGGCCTGGTCCTTCACGTCCTGCGCGGCCGACCTGCTGTCGTCCTTGACCGCGTGCACCGCGTCCTGGGCGGTGGACTTCACCGACTCGGCCGCCTGCTGGGCCGGCTCGCGCAGCTCCTCCTTGAGCTCGCTGGCCACCTCGCCCAGCTTCTCCTTCACCGCGCCGCTGTGCTCGCCGACCTTCTCCTTGATCTGGGTCGCGGCCTGCTGCTCGCGGCGGGACGCCGGGATCAGCGAGGAGGCAAGCCAGCCCACACCGAAGGCGATCAGGCCGGCGGCGAGCGGGTTGCCCTCCGACTTCTGCCGGATCACCCGTGGCGCGCTGTGCGCGGCGTCGCTGACGCTGGAGGCCGCCGAGTGCGCGGCGTCGCTGACGCTGGAAGCCGCCGACGAGGCGCGGTCGCCCACCGAGTGGGCGGCGTGGCCGGTGCCGTGGCCGAGGTCAGACGCGGTTCCCATGACCTTGTCCCTCACATTCTGCAGCGCGGAGCGGGCCCGCTGCTTGCGGTCGTCGACGATGCGGCTGGGGCTGACCTTGTACGCCAGCGCATCCACATCGGAGCTGAGGCTGTTGCGGGTGGCTTCGATCTCCCGGCGGATCTGGTCGGGATCGGTGCTCATCGGGTGACTCCCTCCGGGTGGGGCTTGAGCGCGTCGGGGATCCGCTGCACGCTGTCGTTGGTCTGCTTGAGGCCGCGTACGCGCTCGGCGTTCTTCTTGGCCATGGAGTAGAGAACCGCGGCGATCACGGCCCAGATGACGGCCACGATGAGGCCTGCCCAGCCGGCGTCCATCACGTTGGACAGCCCGGCCCAGAGGGCCAGCGACAGGAAGAGCGCCACCATGTAGCCGCCGAAGCCGGCACCGCCGAAGAGCCCGGCGGCCTTGCCCGCCTTCTTGCCCTCCTGGCGGATCTCGGCCTTGGCCAGCTCCACCTCCTGGCGCATCAGCGTCGACATGTCGCTGGTGACCTGGCGCAGCAGCTCACCGATGGAGCTGCCCTTCACCTCCGCCGCGGTGTGCGGGGCACCCGCGTCGGGGTGGTATCCGGAGCCCAGTCCGGACCCCTGCGTCGGCATGCTCATGCCGTCGCCTCCCTTCGGATGACTCGGTCGCTCACGGGCGGGTGGTGCCGCTGGACGGCACGCCGGGCAGCGGGTCGGTCTGGCTCACCGGCGGCAGCGGCTGGCCGGTGCCGGTCGGCTCGGTGTAACCGCCGGAGGTCGGCTCGGTGTACGTGCCGGGGGTCGGGTCGAGGTAGCCGCCCGGCGGGACGGCGTCGGGCACCGCGCGGGGCGCCGGCGGAGTCGGGATCACCGCGGTCTGCTCCGGGTCGTACGCCCCGGCACCCCGGTAGGTCGGGGAGCCGCTGCCGGAGTCGTCGCCGGCGGCGGAGATGCCGCGGGTCAGCCGGCCGGCCAGCACGCCGAGGACCGCCGCGCCCACCAGGAAGGTGCCCGGGTTGCGTCGCGCGTAGTCGCGTACCTCGGTGATCAGGTCACCGGGCTCGCGCTCCTCGAGCCAGCCGGCCACGCCGTGGACCCGGTCGGCGGCCTGGCGGGCCAACTCGCTCACCGGGCCGGCCTGGCCGCCCTGCTCGGCCATCGAGCGCATCTCGTCGGCCAGCGAACGCAGCCCACCGGCGGCCCGGCGCTGCTGCTCGCCGGTCTGGCTGGCGAGCTGGGTGCGGGCCTCGCCGTACAGGTTGCGGGCCTGCCGGGCAGCCTCGCGGCCAACCTCGGTGCCCTGCTCCTTGGCGGTCTGCGCGACCGCCCCGCCGGCCTGCGCGGCCTCGGAACCGACCTGGCGCGCCTGATCGCGGACGCCACCGCCGTTGGTCGACTCCTGCCCGTACGTGGAAGTCGTGGGTGACAGATCGTAAGTCATGATTTCCCTTCCGCTCGGAAAGTCGTCGCGGTTGTGCTGGGGGGATTCGGCTGCGTCGCCGCCGCCGGCGACAATTCACCTACCCTCCGTTCCGGCTTCCATACCTCTTCGTGCATTTCTCTGCGCGGCCGGTCGGATCAACTTCAAAATGGAGGATCGTCGGGCTGCGTCACGTCGCCGCCGCGGACAGTGAGGTTCGCAGGGCTGACAGATCCACGGAGGGGGCAGCGATGGCACGAGACGCGCGAGGGGCCCGATCGGCGGGTTCCCGGCCCCGGGTGCAGTCGGCCGCGCTGGCCGTGGCCGGTGTCTTCCTGCTGGTCGGCATCCTCGGCTACATCCCCGGCATCACCACCGACTACGGCGAGCTGAGGTTCGCCGGGCACCACTCGGACGCCAAGCTGCTCGGGCTGTTCCAGGTGTCGATCCTGCACAACGCGGTGCACCTGCTGTACGGGTTGGCCGGCCTGGTGCTGGCCCGCAGCGTCGCCGGGTCCCGGCTCTTCCTGGCCGTCGGCGGCGCCAGCTACCTGGCCCTCTGGCTGTACGGCCTGGCGATCGAGGGGATCGACCCGGAGAGCGGGGCGAACATCCTCCCGATCAACGACGCCGACAACTGGCTGCACCTCGCGCTCGGCTTCGGCATGCTGGCGCTCGGGCTGCTGCTGTCCAACCGGGCAGGCACCGGTGGGCGGCTGGACACCCCCCTCGACCGGCCCTGACCTGGCGTAGCGGCGGTTTCGCCGTCGCAGGAGTGTGGGTAACGGGGGGTTGATCCTTGAAGGAGGACGACATGCCTCGGTGGCTACGCGACAACGCGCTGAGCATCGCCATGCTCGGCGCGTTCCTGGTTTTCCTGGTCTTGCAGAGCATCTTCGGGTGGCAGACCCACAACGAGGAGTTGACCGAGTTCGGGGCCGCGCCGCTGAGCTGGCCGGCGTACCTGACCACCGGGCACTTCGCCGAGGCGGTCTTCGAGAACTGGGAGTCCGAGTTCCTCCAGATGGGCGGGTACGTGCTGCTCACCGCGTACCTGGTGCAGCGCGGTTCGGCCGAGTCGAAGCCGATGGACCAGACCGACCGGCCGGAGGACGACGAGCGCCGGGCCACCCCGCAGTCGCCGTGGCCGGTGCGCGTCGGCGGCCTGCCGCTGGTGGTCTACCGCAACAGCCTGTCCATCGCACTGCTGCTGATCTTCGCCGGGTCGTTCGTCGGGCACCTGCTCGGCGGCACCGCCGCCTACAACCAGGAGCAGGCGTTGCAGAGCGGGGCACCGCCGATCGGCGCCTGGGACTTCCTCGGCACCAGCGACTTCTGGTTCCAGTCGATGCAGAACTGGCAGAGCGAGTTCCTGGCTGTCGGCGCGCTGATCCTGCTGAGCATCGTCCTGCGCCAGCACGCCTCACCCGAGTCCAAGCCGGTCACGGTCGAGCACGCCAGCACCGGCGCCTGAGCGCCGGGTGCGGCGGCACGGCCGTCAGGCCGCGACCGGCAGCCGCTTGGCGAAACAGACGCTGTACGGGTTGTGCACGTACTCGCCGTAGACCGGGATCGGGTCGTAGCCGCACGAGGTGTACAACCCGATGGCGGCCGGCAGGTAGGTGCCGGTCTCCAGGCAGACCACCGAGTGCCCCTGCCGGAACGCCAACTCCTCCAGCGCGCCGAGCAACTGGCGGGCGATCCCCCGCCCCCGGTACGCCGGCCGGACGTACATCCGCTTGACCTCGCCGGTGGCGGCGTCGAGCGACTGGAGCCCGCCGCAGGCGACGGCCCGGCCGTTCAGCACCACCGCGAGGTAGCGGATGTCGTCGTGGGTGACGGTGACCTGCCCGTCCAACCCGCCGTCGGCCTCGCGCAGCTCACGCTGCTGCGCGATGACGAGGGCGGAGATCTCCGCATCGATGGCGGGCCGCGATTCGATCAGCATCACCCAACGCTAGGCCGGGCTGATTTCGCGGAGGTTTCCGGCAATCAACCCGATCACGGAGCGCAACGGGCTATTCGGCGTCGTCCTCGTCGATGTCCGCGACGTCGTCGGACGCGTCGGCGCCCACCTCGTCACCCGAGCGCACACGGCGAGCCTTGCGGGCGGCGAGCCGTTCCGCCGCACGTGCCCGGTTCGACCTCGCCTCCAGCCGGACGTCGGTGCCCCGGTTGCCGGGCGTGAACTCCACGCCGGCGTAGAGCGTCGGCTGCCAGTCGAACTCGCGCGCACCGATCCGGACCAGGTCGCCGGGCTGCGCGCCGGCCTTGGCCAGCTTGTCCTCAACCCCGAGCCGGGCCAGCCGGTCGGCCAGGTAGCCGACCGCCTCGTCGTTGTCGAAGTTGGTCTGCTTGACCCACCGCTCCGGCCGGACGCCCCGGACGGTGAACGAGCCGTCCGTCTCGGCCGTGATGGTGAAGCCCTCGTCGTCCACGGCCGTCGGCCGGATGACGATCCGGGTCGGCTCGGCCGGCGGCGCGGCCTTGCGCTGCGCGTCGACCAGCTCTGCCATCGCGTAGGTGAGCTCCTTGAGCCCTTCCCGGGTGGCTGCGGAGACCTCGAACACCCGGTAGCCGCGCTCCTCCAGGTCGGGGCGCACGATCTCGGCGAGGTCGCGGCCGTCCGGCACGTCGACCTTGTTCACGGCCACCAGTCGCGGGCGGTCGGCCAGCCCGCCGTACTCGTTCAGCTCGGCCTCGATGGTCTCGATGTCGGCGACCGGGTCGCGGCCCGGCTCCAGGGTCGCCGAGTCGATGACGTGCACCAGCACGGCACAGCGCTCGATGTGCCGCAGGAACTCCAGGCCCAGCCCTTTGCCGGTGGCCGCGCCCGGGATCAGGCCCGGCACGTCGGCGACGGTGAAGGTGTGGTTGTCCACCCGGACCACGCCGAGGTTGGGCACCAGGGTGGTGAACGGGTAGTCGGCGATCTTGGGCTTGGCGGCGGAGATCACCGAGATCAGCGACGACTTGCCGGCCGACGGGAAGCCCACCAGGCCCACGTCGGCGACGCTCTTGAGCTCCAGCACCACGTCCAACTGGTCGCCGGGCTCACCCAGCTCGGCGAAGCCGGGAGCCTTGCGCTTGGCGTTGGCCAGCGAGGCGTTGCCGCGCCCGCCACGCCCGCCGCGGGCCACCTCGAAGGTGGTGCCGGCACCGACCATGTCGGCCAGCACGGTGCCGTCGAGGGTCTGCACCACGGTGCCGTTCGGCACCTTGAGCACCAGGTCCTGGCCGTTGGCCCCGTCCCGGTTCGACCCCGCGCCACCCTTGCCGCTGTCGGCCTTGACGTGCGGGCGGAAGTGGAAGTCGAGCAGCGTGGTCACCTGCGGGTCGACCACCAGGGACACACTGCCGCCGTGCCCGCCGTTGCCGCCGTCCGGCCCGCCGAAGGGCTTGAACTTCTCGCGGTGGATCGAGGCACAACCGTGCCCGCCATCGCCGGCCTGCAGGTGCAGAACGACCCGGTCAACGAACGTCGCCACGGCGTCAATCCTTCCAGCGAGGTCCGACCTCGCACTGCGAAAAAAGCTAAGCGGGCCGGGACCCGGAGGTCGCGGCCCGCTTAGCTTGAGAGCTACTGCTGCGGAACGATGCTGACGGTCTTGCGACCGCGCTTGGTGCCGAACAGGACCGCACCGGCCGACAGCGCGAACAGCGTGTCGTCGCCGCCACGGCCGACCAGGTCACCGGGGTGGAACTTGGTGCCACGCTGCCGGATGATGATCTCACCCGCGCTGACGACCTGACCACCGAAGCGCTTCACGCCGAGTCGCTGGGCCGCGGAGTCACGACCGTTACGCGAGCTGGACGCACCCTTTTTGTGAGCCATTGGAGGACGACCTACTTCCCGCTGGAGATGCCGGTCACCTTGACCTGGGTCAACGGCTGGCGGTGACCCTGGCGCTTGTGGTAGCCGGTCTTGTTCTTGAACTTGTGGATCTTGATCTTCGGGCCCTTGGTGTGCGCGGCGATCTCGCCGGACACCGCGACCTCGGCAAGCTTCGCCGCGTCGGTCACCAGGTCGTCACCGTCGACGAGGAGCACCGCGGTGAGCTTCACCGCGTCACCGGGAGCACCGGTGAGCTTCTCGACCTCGATCACGTCGCCCTCGGCGACCTTGTACTGCTTGCCGCCGGTCTTGACGATCGCGTACATCGGAGGCGGACTCCCTGTCGTTGAGGCTGCTGGCGGTCGTCCCCGCGGCGGCTCGCCGGGTAGCAGTGCACGGCGGCGCGGGCACACGGGAACTCGGCACACCAAAGGTGGGCCGCAGGCAAGAGTACGCCATTGCTGGCCCCGACCCCAAACCGGCCCGCCCTGGTCAGCGCGCGCACAGCTGATCGAGACGCTGCTGGAGCCGGTCCAGCTCGGTCTCGTCGATCGACTCCACGTCGGCGCCGAGCGCGGCGACCTCGGTGCCGATGTCCGTGAGCAGCGTCTTGAGCTGCGCGTCCGTGGCCCGGGCCGACTGCTCCCGCAGCGCGGTCCGCCAGCCGGCCAGCGCCGCCTCAGCCCGCTTGCGGGCCGCCTCGGCCGTGACGCTGTCCCCGGCGCCCACCGCCGCGATCATCTGACCCAGCTCCGCCACGTACGTCCGGACGGCCGCCGTGCCCGCCTCCTGGGCAGCGGCGCAGACCTGCGCGGCGTTGCCGCCCGCCGGGCCACCACCCACCGGCGTGGCGGTCGAGCCGGCGGGGAGGCCCCCGGACCCGGAGGCCGGGCCGGTCGTCTCGCCCTGCCCCTGCCCGGCGGGCCGGTCGGTGGAGCAGCCGCCCCCGGCGACGAGCGTGGTGACCAGCAGGGTGACGGCGAGCAGACGACGCATGTTTCTTCTCCTGACCGGGGAGGGCCGATCCTGGGCCGGGTGGCCGGATCGGCGAGGTCCCTCCCCCGTCACTTTGCCGGGAGAGGGGCCTCGTCAAACACCGGGCCGGTCAGGTGCGTCAGGGGCGGGTCCGCCGCCGAGTGCCACCCCGGCGGGATCGACGACGGCCGCCACCACCCTCGGTGCTCTCCTCGTCGGCGTCGCCGTCGGCGAGCGCGTCCGGGTCGTCCGCGGCGGCCAGCCGGGCCGACTCGCCCTGCTGGGCGTCGGAGACAGCCGGCGCGGCCGCGGTGTCCGACTCGTAGCGGGACAGGTCGTAGCCCATGGTGTCCACGTAGTCGGCGTCCGGTTCGGCGCTGGTGTCGGTGTCGACGACCTCGACCGCCGTCCGCTCGGCCGGGGCGTTCTTACGCGCCCGGCGACGGGAGGACGCCGTGCCCTGCTCCGCGGCCGGGGCGGCGACCGACGAGGCGACCGCCTTGACCTTCTCCCCCGCCCCGCCGGAGCGCGGCTTCTCCGGCACCGGCTCGGTGTGGATGATGACGCCCCGACCCTTGCAGCACTCACAGGTCTCGCTGAACGAATCCAGCAGGCCCGCGCCGATCCGCTTGCGGGTCATCTGCACCAGACCGAGCGAGGTGATCTCGGTGACCTGGTGCTTGGTGCGGTCCCGACCCAGGCACTCGGTCAGCCGGCGCAGCACCAGCTCACGGTTGGACTCCAGCACCATGTCGATGAAGTCGATCACCACGATGCCGCCGATGTCGCGCAGCCGGAGCTGGCGGACGATCTCCTCGGCCGCCTCCAGGTTGTTGCGGGTGACCGTCTCCTCCAGGTTGCCCCCGGAGCCGGTGTACTTGCCGGTGTTGACGTCGACGACCGTCATGGCCTCGGTGCGGTCGATCACCAGCGAGCCACCGGAGGGCAGGAAGACCTTGCGGTCCAGGCCCTTGATGATCTGCTCGTCGATCCGGTACTCGGCGAAGATGTCGCTCGTGCCCACGTGCCGGCGCACCCGGTCCACCAGGTCCGGGGAGACGTGCGACAGGTACGACTCGACCATCTCGTACGACTGCTCGCCCTCGATCACCAGCTCGCGGAAGTCCTCGTTGAACAGGTCTCGGACCACCCGGATGACGAGGTCGGGCTCCTCGTAGAGCAGCACCGGAGCGCCGCCCTCGGCAGCCTTGGCCTGGATGTCCTCCCACTGCGCCTGCAACCGCTTGACGTCGCGGGCCAGCTCGTCCTCGCTGGCGCCCTCGGCGGCCGTACGGACGATCACGCCCGCGCCGTCCGGAACCATCTTCTTGAGCACGTCGCGCAGCCGCTTGCGCTCGTTGTCCGGCAGCTTCCGGCTGATCCCGGAGGCGTTGCCGTTGGGCACGTAGACCAGGTGCCGGCCGGAGAGCGCGATGTGGCTGGTCAGCCGCGCGCCCTTGTGCCCGATCGGGTCCTTGGTGACCTGGACCAGCACCGAGTCGCCGGAGCGCAGCGCCTGCTCGATCGAGCGGGCCCGCCCCTCCAGACCGGAGGTGTCCCAGTTGACCTCGCCGGCGTACAGCACCGCGTTGCGGCCCCGGCCGACGTCGACGAACGCCGCCTCCATGCTGGGCAGCACGTTCTGCACCTTGCCCAGGTAGACGTTGCCGGCCATCGTGCCGGACGAGTTGCGGGTCACGTAGTGCTCGACCAGCACCCCGTCCTCCAGGACGGCGATCTGGGTGCGGTCACCACGCTGGCGGACCGCCATCACCCGGTCGACCGCCTCGCGGCGGGCCAGGAACTCCGACTCGCTGAGGATCGGCGGCCGCGTACGCCGCTGCTCCCGACCGTCGCGGCGGCGCTGGCGCTTGGCCTCCAGCCGGGTCGAGCCCGACACGCCCTGCACCTCGTCGACGGTCCGGCGCGGCTCGCGGATCTTGACCACGGTCGGTACGCCGTCGTCGGCGGCCCCCTCCGTGTCACCGGCGCCCCGGCGGCGGCGACGCCGGCGGCGACGGGTCAACCCGTCCCCGCCCTCGGACTCCTCGTCCTCGTCGCCCTCGGCCTCGGCCTCGGCGGTCTCTTCCTCCTCGGCCTGCGCCGCCTCCTCGGACTCGTCGTCCTCGGCGTCGTCGGCACCGCCCTTGCCCCGGCCCCGGCCGCGGCGACCGCGCCGGCGGCGACGGCGCGCGGCGGCGCTGTCCTCGTCGTCCTCATCCGCCTCGGCGGCCTCGTCGGCCTCCTCGGTCGGCTCCTCCTCGGCCTCGATCGCCTCGACCACCTCGACCGGCTCGGCGTCGCGGCGACCGCGCCGCCGCCGGCGGGACGGCTCGGCGGCCTCCTCCACGGCCGGCTCCTCGACGACCGGAGCGGGTTCCGCCGGCCGGGTCACCGGCACGGCGTCCGGCTGCGGCGCCATGAACAGCACGGTGGGCGCGGAGAGCGCGGCACGGCGGCGGCGGGTCCGCGGCTGCTCCGGCTCGACGACATCGGCCGGCTCGATCGGCTCGTTCGCCACAGAAGCCACGGCCACGCCCGGCGGCACCTCACCGGAGCGCTCCTGCGCCCCACTGGTCCGGGACGGCTCGGCGGCGGTCTCGCCCGGGGCGGTCTCCGTCTCCTCGAGCTCGGCCTCCGCCTCGCGCAGGTCCGACTCCGCCGGAGTCTCGACAGCAGGACGCTCCTCGACAGCGGCCGGCTCCTCGACGGCGGCGGGCTCCTCGACGACGGGCGGCGGGGTGGCCTTCTTCCGGCGCGTACGGGTCACCTTGACCGGCGGAACGACCTCAGCGGACGCCTCCTCGGCGGAGGCCGCGACCAGCGGCTCGTCGGCGGTCGTCTCCACGGGGGCGGCCTTGCGGCGCCGCCGGGTGGTCTTCGGGGCGGCGTCCAGGTCGCCGGAGACCGGGGCGAAGACCTCCGCCTGCGGCGACTCGTCACTGCCGACCCCGCCGGTGGACGCCTCGACCGGCGCCTCGGCCTGCTCCGGCTGGTTGAGCGGGGCGGCCCGACGGCGGGTCGTCCTACGCCGCGCCGGGGCGGCGGGCTCGGCGCTCTCCGCGCCGGCCGGCTCCGCGGAGGCGGCGGCGGTGGGGTTCGCCGCGGCGGCGCCGTCGGCGGTGGTGCTCTGGTCAGCGGTGTCGCCGGCCGGCTGTGAACCGGTCCGTTCGCCGCCCTCGGGCTCGTTCTCGAGCATGGACGTTCTCCAGTTCTGGCTGCCCCGGGCGCGGGTGAGCGCTGCCACGCAGGGTTGCCGCAAAAGTGTTTCCGCCGGGCGCGCGTGGTGCGCGACCGCCGAAGTCTGCCTGCCAGAGCACTGACCGTCGGTCAGTGCCCAACGATGGCTGCCCCGCCGCGGTCCGCATCCAACGGATCCACGATCGCACCCTGCGCGGTCAACGTGCCCTGAGCCAGCCGGGTCACCCTCGGCGAGACCGGCGGCTCCAGGTCGGCCACCACGCGGAGGCCGGAAAGGACGTCATCGGGCCGTACGGACGGGGTGACCTGCCGCACGACCAGTTCGAGTATCGCACACGGTACGGCCGGCGCCCCGGAAGGCGTCGGCGTCGCCTCCAGGACATCGATCGATATCACGGCCGCCCGAGCATCGAAGGTGCGGCGGCCCTGCTTGGTCATCCGCTCGACCAGCACCTCGTCGGCGGCGTTGAAGGCGTCCACGGCGGCGCGCAGCACGGCCGGGTCGACCTCGGGCAGCTCGATGTGCCAGAGCGACGCCTCGATCCGGTCCGGCAGGCTGCCCCCGGCGACGATCACGGCGTCCAGCACGTCCAGCCCGGGCGAGAGCGCGGCGTCCAACGCGGCCCGCAGCGCCTCCGGGTCGACCGGCGCCTGAAGGCCGATCTCCAGATATTCCGCCTCACTGGCCACCCCAGTGGGCGCGGCGCTGGCGTAGGAGATCTTCGGGTGCGGGGTGAAGCCCTGGGAGAAGGCGATCGGCACGGCGGCACGGCGCAGCGCGCGTTCGAAGGCCCGGGCGAAGTCCCGGTGGGAGGTGAATCGCAGCGGGCCCCGCTTGGCGTACCGGATGCGGACGCGCTGGACGACCGGCGCCTGGCCGCCCTCGGGTTGAGGCTTCTTGGCGATCGTGGGCTCCTCGGGTGGACCTGCGTGTCCGTCCCATCCTGGCGCAGGGCTCGTGACGGTACGCAGCCGGGGCGGCCGAAACGCCAGACGAAACGGGTTCAAAAGGGGCGGCGAGGCCCTGACGGCCCGCCGCGGAACGCCGACGGCCGGCCGGCGACGCAGGTCACCGGCCGGCCACGACGATCAGGAACGGTTGCCGCTGGACGGCGGGGCGGGCGGCGCCCCCGGAGGCGGGGCGTAACCGGGCGGCGGGGCGTAACCACTGGGCGGGCCGTAACTTTGCCCCGGGGCGGGCGGCTGGTAGGCGCCGGGCGGGGCGTACCCGCCGGGAGGCGCCTGGTCGAGCAGGCCGTCCGGTACGTCGGCCGACATGCTCGCCTCGCGGCGGTACCGACGCCGGTTCCAGATCAGGAAGACCACCAGCCCCAGCAGCAGCACCAGCGCCACGGCTATGCCGATGACGACCACCATGACCTGCTGGTCCGTGGGGCCGCCCCGGTCGCCGTGCTGGGTGACGTCGAACTCCTCGTCGGCACCCGCCGTCGGGGCGGGCTCCGGGCCCGTCGCGGCGGCCGGGTCGAGCAGCGGGTTGGCGCTGACCGTCGGCACGTCCGCGCTCAGCGCGGTCACCGGATCGATCCGGCCGAAACCGTACTGCGGATCGCGGCCGGACGGGCCGGCATCCCGGGCAGTTCGGATGATCCGGTTGATCACGTTGGCGGCGTCGAGGTCCGGGTACTTCGCACGGATCAGCGCCGCGATACCGGAGACGATCGCGGTGGCGTCCGAGGTGCCGTCGCCCCAGCCGTAGCCCCGGTCCGGGCCGACGTTGTAGATGCCGTCGCCGGGCGCGGCGATCACCGCAGCCGGCCCCTGGACCGAGCCGGACCAGAAGTTGCCGCCCCGGGTCGTCCCGGTCACCGCGATCACGCCGGGAACGTTGGCGGGATTGTCCACGTCGGTGCTGCCCTTGGCGGTGTTGCCGGCGGCGGCGACCACGACGACGTCGCGGTCCAGCGCGTACCTGATCGCGCTCTCCTCGTCGGGACTGGCCGCCCCCGGCCCACCCAGGGACATGTTGATCACCTTGGCGCCGCCGTCGACGGCCATCCGGACGCCGAGGGCGACGGCCGAGTCCCGGTTGGTGCCGACGCCCTCGTGCAGCTTGATGGGCAGGATCTTCGCACCCGGGGCGATGCCGTCCACGCCGTCGCGGCTGGCGTTCGTCGCCGCGATGATGCCGGCCATGTGCGTGCCGTGCCCCTCGTCGTCGACGCGCCCGTCGCCGGAGGCGCCGTAGCTGCGGCCGCCGGGAAGAACCTGACCCCGCAGGTCCGGATGGTTGGCGTCGACGCCACTGTCGAGCACGGCCACGACCACGCCCCGCCCGGTCGAAAGCTTGTGCACCTGATCGATCTTGAGCTCGTCCAGATACCACTGCTCGGCCCGCCGGGGTGCGGCGGCCGCCGGTTGGGCGACCCCCAGCACCAGGAGCCCCGCGAGCAGGCAGGCCGTGACCGGCCGGCGCGCTCCGACGTTCACCCTCATCCGTCCGTCCTCATCGCAGGATGCCCGGGGACGCTCCGTCACCGGAGCCCCACGGATCGTCGTCCTCAGTCAACCACGACGAGTGCTCCGAGCCGGTGCCGCCCTGCCCGGCACCGCCCTGGCCGCCCATCATTCCGCCGCCCATCATCCCGGCGCCGGCCATCCCGCCACGCGCGCCGCCCGCACCCGCGCCCGCGCCGCCGGCACCGGTCGCGTTGCGCAACGCGGTCGCCGCGCTCGTCATCGGCGGCACCTTGCCGTTTCCGCCGCCCACCATGCCGGGGATGCCGCCCATGCCGATCCCGCCGGCCGAGCCCACGCCGCCGCCGATCCCACCACCGGCGCCGCCGAGACCGGCACCACCACCGAGACCACCGCCGGCACCGCCGAGACCGGCACCACCGATGCCGGCACCGCCGCCGAGGCCACCCAGGCTTCCGACGCCGCTGGGCGCGGCACCGGCCAGACCGGTGCTGTAGCCGTCGTCGCCGCCCGGGTAACCGGACCCGGTGGGCGGGGGCGTGAACTGCCCGGAGCCGCCGGACGAGGAACCGCCGCCGCCGCCGAAATCGGCCGTGGGGGGCGGGGAGAACGGGCCGCCGGTGGTGGGGCCGCCGGTGTCGCCGATGCCCGGCGGCCTGCTGCCGATCGTGGGGCCGCCACCGATGTCGGCCCCTCCACCGCCGCCACCACCACCGATGTCCGGCCGACCCTGCGGCGGGATCCGGGTGTCGGGGCGGTAGTCGTCCGATGCGTCGTTGCTGCCGTCCGGCCCGGCGAGGGTCAGCTTGGGACGCTCGGCCACCACCGCCTGAGGCAGCGGCGACATCGCGGAGTTCGCCGCCTGCTGGTTGTCCCGGTACCAGTTGTCCAGGTGGGACTTCGTGTCCCAGAAGCCGCCCCGCTCATTGTCGCCGGCCTGGCCGTCGACCTTCATGGTCGCCTCCAGGTCGTCGGCCTTGTCGCGGAACGCGCCGTCGGCGTACGACGCCTGGTTGTTCTGGTAGTCCTGACGCAGCGCGGCGAGGAAGCCGGTCGTGCTCTCGCCGTCGCGGGCGTCGTCGAGCTCGGTGCCGTTGGGCAGGCTCCACTCGTTCAGGCCGAAGTCGTCCATCAGCGGGATCGGGATCGAGGAGACCGCCTTGCGGATGTCACCCTCGATCCGCGTCAAAGCACCACTCACGTTGCTCGCGTCGGTGATCAGATCCTCGATCTGCTTGCCGATCTCACCCAGGTGCTCGCGGTACGCGTCACCGCCGCTGCCCTTCCAGCCCGCGAGCATGCCGGGCAGACCGCCGACGTGCGGGCGCTCGGTGCCGGTCGCGATCGGGCCGACGAACGATCGGCCGACGAGCGCGTCGCGTAGATGTCCCAGGCCGGCGGAGAGGTTGTTCCACCCCATCCCGACCGATCCGACCGTCTCCGGGTCCGCGGAGAGCGTCACCTCGCGGACGCACCGCTCCCAGGTTCCTCCAGCCATGCCGTCCCCCTCAGGCCGTGTACGGGTAGGTGGGCGCGCCGGCGGCCTGCGGCGGCGGAGCCGCCGACTCGAGCAGCCGCTCGATCTCCGAGCCGTTGGCGGCGTTGCGTGCCTCGGTGTCGCGGAACGCCTGGGCGATGTCCTCGGTGCCCTTCTTGAGCGCGGCGAGCCTCTGGGAGAGCGCCTTGAGGTGCGCCTCCATGTTGGCCGTCGACCGGGTCAACGCCTGCCACTGCATGCGGGCGTCCTCGTACGCCCCGAAGGGGGTGCCGTTCGGGACGGTCTGGGCGTTGGCGCTGTCGCCCTTCATCCGCTCCTTGATGCGCTCCATCTCGTAGCAGATGGTGTCGTCGACGTACTGCTTGAGGCGCTCGACGTACGCTGCCGCGGCGTCCAGATCCTCAACGCTGACGTGCAGATCGCCGGTGTTCGGCGGCGTGATGCCAGCCATGCGCTTCCTCCCCGTTTCCCGACCCGCAGGGTCGGTCCATGTCAGACGCAGCGTATCGAGTAACGCCAAGTCACGGCAGCCCCGAGCGGTGTCGTCTCGCAGTCACAGACGTCGATGTCAGTGGCGTGGCTGCGGGGACCGGCGACGCGATGCCGAGCCCGACCAGGGCCAACGGGCCCACGAGCAGTCACCCACCGGGCATGAGCCCGGTGGGTGACGTGTCGACTATGGAGAGTAGCGGGTGACCGGCACCCGGCGCTGCCCCGCGATCAGGCGGGGTGGTCGCCCGCCGGCACCTTCATGCCGTTGCCACCCAGCGGGGTGAGCGGGAGGAGCTTCCGGCCGGTGGGGCCGATCTGGATCTCGGTGTCCATGGAGGGGCAGACACCGCAGTCGAAGCACGGTGTCCACCGGCAGTCGTCCTGCTCGTACTCCGACAGCGAGTCCTGCCAGTCCTGCCAGAGCCAGTCCTTGTCGAGGCCCGAGTCCAGGTGGTCCCAGGGCAGGACCTCCAGCTCGTCGCGCTGACGGGTGGTGTACCAGTCGAGGTCCACCCCGAACGCGGGCAGCGTCTCGGCCGCCGCGTCCACCCAGCGCTGGTAGGAGAAGTGCTCGCTCCACCCGTCGAAGCGGCCGCCGTTCTCCCACACCTTGCGGATCACCGAACCGACCCGGCGGTCACCCCGGGAGAGCAGGCCCTCGATCAGCGACGGCTCACCGTCGTGGTAGCGGTAGCCGATCGCCCGGCCCAGCGACCGGTCCGAGTTGATCGCCTGCTTGAGGATCTTGAGCCGGTGGTCGATGACCTCCGGGCGCTCCATCGGAGCCCACTGGAACGGGGTGTGCGGCTTCGGCACGAACCCGCCGATGGAGACCGTGCAGCGGATGTCCTTGGAGCCGGTCGCGGCCCGGCCGGCCTTGATCACCTCGTGCGCCATGTCCGCGATCTCCAGGACGTCGGCGTCGGTCTCGGTGGGCAGGCCGCACATGAAGTAGAGCTTCACCTGCCGCCAGCCGTTGCTGTACGCGGTGACGACGGTGCGGATGAGGTCTTCCTTCGACACCATCTTGTTGATGACCTTGCGGATGCGCTCCGAGCCGCCCTCCGGAGCGAAGGTCAGGCCCGTGCGCCGGCCGTTGCGGGACAGCTCCTGCGCGAGGTCGATGTTGAAGGCGTCCACCCGGGTCGACGGCAGCGACAGCGAGACGTTCGTACCCTCGTACTGCTGGGCCAGGCCCGAGCACATGTCGCCGATCTCGGAGTGGTCGGCCGAGGAGAGCGACAGCAGGCCCACCTCGGAGAAGCCGGAGAACTCCAGCCCGTCGCGCACCATCTGCCCGACCGTGGTGATCGACCGCTCCCGCACCGGGCGGGTGATCATGCCAGCCTGGCAGAAGCGGCAGCCCCGGGTGCAGCCGCGGAAGATCTCCACCGCGTACCGCTCGTGCACCGTCTCGGCCAGCGGCACGAGGGGCTTCTTCGGGTACGGCCAGGCGTCCAGGTCCATCGTCGTGCGCTTGTGCACCCGGAACGGCACGTCCGCCCGGTTCGGCACGACCCGCTGGATCCGGCCGTCGGGGAGGTAGTCCACGTCGTAGAAGCGCGGCACGTAGACGCTCTCGGTGCGGGCGAGCCGCAGCAGCAGCTCGTCGCGGCCACCGGGCGAGCCCTCCGCCTTCCACTCCCGGACGATCGCGGTGATCTCCAGGACCGCCTCCTCGCCGTCGCCGAGCACGGCGGCGTCGATGAAGTCGGCGATCGGCTCCGGGTTGAACGCGGCGTGCCCACCGGCCACGATCACCGGGTCGGCGTCGGTGCGGTCGGCGGCCAGCATCGGGATGCCGGCCAGGTCGATCGCGGTGAGCAGGTTGGTGTAGCCCAGCTCGGTGGAGAAGGAGATGCCGAACACGTCGAAGTCGCGGACCGCCCGGTGCGCGTCGACGGTGAACTGCGGCACGCCGTGCGTGCGCATCAGGTTCTCCAGGTCCGGCCAGACCGCGTACGTCCGCTCGGCGAGGGTGTCGGGCAGCTCGTTCAGCACCTCGTAGAGGATCTGCACCCCCTGGTTGGGCAGGCCCACCTCGTACGCGTCGGGATACATCAGCGCCCAGCGCACGGTCGCGGCGTCCCAGTCCTTGACCACCGCACCCAGCTCACCGCCGACGTACTGGATGGGCTTGGTGACCTGGGGCAGCAGCGGCTCCAGCCGGGGCCAGACGGAATTGGTCGCGGCCGGGCGCGGCGTCGTGGACGGGGCACTCATGATGCCCAAGGGTACGCGCCCGCCCGGCCGTGACCGCGCGCACGCCGCCATGACGCCCGGTCGGCGGGGCTGGCGGCACGGTACTAACCTCGGACCGGCGCGAGAGGAGATTGCCGCGATGCCGGAGCCCCAGCCGGGAGCAGGCCGTCCGGCCGACGGGAGCACCCCGGGCACGGAGCCGGACCAGGATCCGGCGGTCGCCGACGAGCCGACCTCCCCACCCGTACCGTCGGACCAGCCGCAACCCTCGGACCAGCCGGAAGCACCGCACCGGCCGGAAGCACCGCACCAGCCGGAAGCACCGCACCGGCCGGAACCGCCGACCGATCAGGCCGT
This sequence comes from Micromonospora yongxingensis, assembly GCF_052601155.1. NCBI lineage: Bacteria > Bacillati > Actinomycetota > Actinomycetes > Micromonosporales > Micromonosporaceae > Micromonospora > Micromonospora yongxingensis. The sequence goes on along the minus strand of NZ_JBQXEO010000023.1, from coordinate 16,727 downwards.
CGGCCCGGACGAGGCCCCACCGGCGGACGAGCCGCGACCGGCCGACAGACCCGCACCCGCCGCTACCGCCGAATCCCCCGCCGACCCGGCCACCACGCCCCGGTGGAGCGGTTCCGCGCCGGTGCCACCTCCGCTGCCGCGCAGGCGGGCCTGGGGCGCGTCGGCCGAGCCGACCCCTCCGCCGCCGCCTCCCCCGCTCACGCCGGACGAGCCGCCCGAGCAGCGGACCCCGGTCGACCCGTGGGCCGGCGTGGACACCGGCGGCTGGGACCTGCCGCACGCCGAGCTGCCCCCGCTGCCCCCGACGCTGCACTACCCGGCCCCGCCGGCGACCCGGCAGTGGTCCGGTCCGCCCGCTCCCCCGGTCGGGGCACATCCGGTGTCGCCACCGGCCGCTCCACGGCCGCCGGCCGTCCAGCCCACCATGCCCGCCATGCCCGCCCGGCCGGTGTCTCCGCCCGCGCCTCCGCCCGCACTGCCCAAGCAGCGCCGGGGCCGGCGATCAGCCGCACCACCACCGGTGACACCGCCGCCGGGCTGGCAGGCCCCCAAGGGGTACGTGCCCGTCAAGGTCCGCCGGCGACGCCGCTGGCCCTGGCTGCTGCTGCTCACCCTGGCCTGCTGCTGCGGCTGCCCGGCCTACTACGGCTTCCCCATCTCGGCCCAGTACCCCGCCCGGGCGGCAGTGCCGGAGCAGGTGGCTGATCTGAGCCTGCGCCAGGACAGCCGCAGCACGGAGGCCGCCCGCCAGTTGGAGAACGAGGTCCGCCAGGAGCACTGGCTGGCCGAGGACACCTTCGCCGGGGTCTACGGCACCGCGGACGGCAAACGGGTGACGATCTTCGGCGGCACCGGCTTCCGGTTCAGCCCGGAGGCGGACGCGGACGCGGAGATCACCCGGCTCAGCGAGCGCTACGCGCTGGACGCCCCCGAGACGGTGGACACCGGTGTGCGGGGTCGGCACGAACGCTGCGCGACCGGCCGTTCCTCGGGCAGTGACGTGGTGGTCTGCACCTCGGTCGACCACGGCAGCATCGCCACCGGCGTGTTCACCCGGCTCTCCGTCGCCGACAGCGCGAACCTGCTGAACACGCTGCGCGCGCAGATCGTCCAGCCCGAACGGAGCTGAGAACCGGGGTGGGTCAGGCGCCGCGGGTCGGGTCCGGGTGGGCGCGGGGCGGGGCGTAGCGCGGCACGTACTCCTGGCCGGTGAGCTTCTGGATCTCGCTCATCAGCTCGTCGGTCATCTGCCGCAGCGAGGTGCGGTCATCCGGCCGGCCGGTGAAGTCCAGCGGCTTGCCGAACCGCACAGTGATCTTGGCCGTCCCGGGGCGCGGCACCCGGGCGCCGATCGGCTGCGCCTTGTCCGTACCGATCATGCCCACCGGGATGATCGGCACGCCGGCGGAGAGCGCCAGCCGGGCCGCCCCGGTCCGCCCGCGGTAGAGCTTGCCGTCCGGTGAGCGGGTGCCCTCCGGGTAGACCACCACCAGGTCTCCGCCCTTGAGTGCCGGGATGGCCGCGTCGAACGCGGACAGCGCCGCCCGTCCACCGGCCCGCTCGACGGGGATCGCACCCAGGCCGGTGAGGACGAACTTGGAGATCGCACCCTTGACCCCGGTGCCCTTGAAGTACTCCGACTTCGCCCAGAACGCCAGGTGCCGCGGCACCACCGTGCCGAGGAACAGCTCGTCGGCCACCGAGAGATGGTTGCCGGCGAAGACCGCGCCGCCGGTCTCCGGCACGTGCTCCAGCCCCTCCACGGTCGGGCGGAACGCCAACCGCAGCGTGGGCGCCACGGTGAGCTTGCCGATGGTGTAGAGCAGGGGCACTGGTCCTCCGGCGGTCGTGTGTTGCACAGGCGGTGTCACGTTAGCCGACGCCCGCACACCGCCCGGAGCGGGTGGCGGGCGTCGGGGAGCCGTGGGGGCGGCCCGGGAGCGGGATCCGGGGACGGACGGGCCAGGCTGGACCGTCCGTCCCCGACCACTCATACCCTGCGGACCACGACCGTCACCCGGTCACCCTCGCCGACCTCGCCGACGAAGCCGTCGACGCCCTCGTCGAAGTCGACGGAGTCGGCCAGCACCTCACCGGTCACGAAGTCGATGTACGCGGCCACGGCCGCGCGTACCTCCTCGGACGCCGACACCGACACCACGATCCGGTCCGAGACGTCCAGGTCGGCGTCCCGGCGGGCCTGCTGCACCACCCGGACCACGTCCCGGGCCAACCCCTCGGCGGCCAGCTCCGGGGTGACCTCGGTGTCGAGCACCACCACGCCCTCGCCGCCGGGCAGCGGCGCGGAGTGCTCGGCGTCGGCAGCGACCAGGCGCAGCTCGTACTCGCCCTCGGCCAGGGTGACCCCGGCGGCGACCGGGGCGCCGTCGACCAGCTCCCACTCGCCCGCCTTGACCGCCTTGATCACCTGCTGGACCTGCTTGCCGACCCGCGGGCCGAGCGCCCGGGGCACCACGGTCAGCACCTGCTGGCAGTACTCGGACAGTTCCGCGCTGAACTCCACCGCCTTCACGTTGACCTCGTCGGCGACCAGGTCCGCGAACGGGCGCAGCTGCTCCGCCGCCGGCGAGGCCACGACCAGCTTGGGCAGCGGCAGCCGCACCCGCAGCCCCTTGGCCTTGCGCAGCGACAGCGCCGCCGAGGCCACCGCCCGGGTGGCGTCCATCGCGGAGACCAGGTCGTGGTCGGCCGGGAACTCGGTCGCCTCCGGCCAGTCGGTCAGGTGCACCGAACGCTCCCCGGTCAGCCCGCGCCAGATCTCCTCCGCGGTCAGTGGCGCCAGCGGCGCCACCACCCGGCAGAGCGTCTCCAGCACCGTCCACAGCGTGTCGAAGGCATTGACGTCCCCGGACCAGAACCGGTCCCGGGAGCGGCGCACGTACCAGTTGGTCAGCGCGTCCAGGTAGGACCGGACCGAGGCGCAGGCGCCGGAGATGTCGTACGCCTCCATCTGCGCGCCGACCGTCGACACCAGCTCGTTCGTCTTGGCCAGCACGTACCGGTCCAGCAGGTGCGTCGAGTCGGTGCGGCGCCGCGCCTGGTACCCGTCCGCGTTGGCGTAGAGCGAGAAGAAGTACCAGACGTTCCACAGCGGCAGCATCACCTGGCGGACGGCGTCGCGGATGCCCGACTCGGTGACCGCCATGTCACCGCCGCGCAGCACCGGCGAGGACATCAGCATCCAGCGCATCGCGTCCGAGCCGTACGCGTCGAAGACGTGGTAGACGTCCGGGTAGTTGCGCAGGCTCTTGGACATCTTGCGCCCGTCCGAGCCGAGCAGGATGCCGTGGCTCAGGCAGTTGCGGAACGCCGGCCGGTCGAACAGCGCCGTGGCCAGCACGTGCATCGTGTAGAACCAGCCACGGGTCTGCCCGATGTACTCGACGATGAAGTCACCCGGGTAGTGGTGCTCGAACCAGTCCGCGTTCTCGAACGGGTAGTGCACCTGGGCGAACGGCATCGAGCCGGACTCGAACCAGCAGTCCAGCACCTCCGGCACCCGACGCATCATCGACCGCCCGGTCGGGTCGTCCGGGTTCGGCCGGACCAGCTCGTCCACCGCCGGCCGGTGCAGGTCGGTCAGGCGTACGCCGAAGTCCCGCTCGATGTCGGCCAGCGAGCCGTAGACGTCGAGGCGCGGGTAGTTCGGGTCGTCGGACCTCCAGACCGGGATCGGCGAGCCCCAGAACCGGTTCCGGCTGATCGACCAGTCGCGGGCGTTGGCCAGCCACTTGCCGAACGAGCCGTCCTTGATGTGCCCCGGGGTCCAGTTGATCTCCTGGTTCAACTCGACCATCCGGTCCCGGAACTTCGTCACCGCGACGAACCACGACGACACCGCCTTGTAGACCAGCGGGGTGTCGCAGCGCCAGCAGTGCGGGTACGAGTGGGTGTAGGTGTCCTGCCGGAGCACCACCCCCCGCTCCTTGAGCTCCCGGATCACCGGCTTGTTGACGTCGAAGACCTGCTCACCCTGGTACGGCGGCACCAGCCCGGTGAACCGGGTGTGGTCGTCGACCGTGACGACGGTGGGGATGCCGGCGGCGTTGCAGACGTTCTGGTCGTCCTCGCCGAAGGCCGGGGCCAGGTGCACGACCCCGGTGCCGTCCTCGGTGGTGACGAACTCCGCGCCGAGCACCTGGTAGGCGTTCTCGCCCGCCTGCTCGACGAGGAAGTCGTAGAGCGGGGTGTAGCGGCGCCCGACCAGGTCCCGGCCGTACACCGTGCCGACCTGCTCGTAGCCCTCCAGCTCCTTGGCGTACGCCGCCAGCCGCGCCGCGCCGACGACGTGGCGCTGCCCGTCGCGCTCCAGCACCGCGTACTCGATGTCCGGGCCGACGGCGAGCGCCAGGTTCGACGGCAGGGTCCACGGCGTGGTGGTCCAGACGCCGAGCTTGACCGGCCCGCGCAGCAGCTCCGGCGCGCTCTCGTCGGCGGTCAGCTCGAACCACACGGTCAGCGTCGGGTCGTGCCGGTCCCGGTAGACGTCGTCCATCCGGGTCTCGGTGTTCGACAGCGGCGTCTCGCAGCGCCAGCAGTACGCCAGCACCCGGAAACCCTCGTAGATCAGACCCTTGTCGTGCAGGGTCTTGAAGGCCCACATGACGCTTTCCATGTAGTCCAGGTCGAGGGTCTTGTAGTCGTTGGTGAAGTCGACCCAGCGGGCCTGCCGGTTGATGTACCGCTCCCAGTCCTGGGTGAACTCCAGCACCGAGGTGCGGCAGGCCTCGTTGAACCGGGCCACGCCGAGATCGATGATCTCCGCCTTGCTGGTGATGCCGAGCTGCTTCTCGGCCACCACCTCGGCGGGCAGGCCGTGGCAGTCCCAGCCGAAGCGCCGCTCGACGTGCCGGCCGCGCATGGTCTGGTAGCGGGGCACCACGTCCTTGACGTAGCCGGTGAAGAGGTGACCGTAGTGCGGCAGGCCGTTGGCGAACGGCGGGCCGTCGTAGAAGACGTACTCGTTCTTGCCGTCGACACCGGCCGGGCGGGCCTCGATGGAGGCCTCGAAGGTCTTGTCGGCCGTCCAGTGCTCCAGCACCCGGCGCTCGACCGCGGGCAGGTCCGGGCTCGCCGGGACACCGGCGGCGGACGGGTCGTGCAGTGGATAGGCCATCGGGGGTCGCTCTCCTCGCGCAGCTCACTCGTCAGTGGGTCTGCGAGGACGAACCGTCCGGGTACGCCTCGACGACGCCCCCGGGTGGTCCGCGGTACCACCCCGCTTGGCGGTCGACGTGCGACCGCCCGCTCATTGGCCGGCTGTGACGGGCCGGACCCGTCCGGTTCTACTAAGCCGGTCACCCGGCTGTTCTTCCGGAGGCTCACCGGTGATGGCCGGGTCATCGCCTTACGGTGCTCAACGATACTCGACCCGCCCACCGGTCCGCCGCCGAGTAATGCCGCCGCCGCCCGAACCACCGCTTCCGCCCCGGCCGCGCCGCCTTGACTCGATATCGCGGCGGTGACCAGAATTCCCCGGGTGACCGAGATCAGTTACGCCCAGTACCGCGCGATGCGCCGGTTTCCCGCCCTCGACGGGCTCCGCGCGATCGCCGCGGTGATCGTCATCGCCTTCCACTTCGGTGGGCCGAGCTGGGCGTGGACCTCCGGTTGGGCCGGCGTTCAACTGTTCTTCGTGCTGTCCGGCTTCCTCATCACCACGCTGCTGCTGCGGGAGGAGGAGGGGCGGGGCCGCGTCTCGCTGCGGTCCTTCTACATCCGGCGCGGTTTCCGGATCCTGCCCGTCTATTTCGTGGTGCTCGCGGCGACGTACGCGCTGGCGCACCTCAACGGCAAGGGCTCGACCGTTTCCGACTCGATGCCGCACTACCTGCTCATGGTCAACGAGTTCGCGCCGACGCTGGGGTACCTGCACTCGTGGACGATCGCCATCGAGTGGAAGTTCTACCTGGCCTGGCCGCTGCTCGCCTTCGTGCTGGCCGCCGCGAGCGCCCGCCGCCGGCTCACGGCGACACTGCTGGCCATCGTCGGCCTGGCGGCGATGATCCCGTTCACGCCCGATTGGCCCTACTGGCCGGTCCACTACGTGTCGATCCTGCTGGGCTGCCTGCTGGCGATCGTCATGCACCACCCCCGGGGGTACGCGCTGGTCCGGCCCCTGACCCGTCCCGTGGTGGCCGTGGTCGTGTCCATCGGGTTCGTCGCCGCGCACCTGTCGCTGCACTACTGGCCGGCCACCGAGCACCCCCGGCTGGAGATCATGATCGCCGGCTACTCGGTGGCGGTGGCACTGCTCCTTCCCGCCATGCTGGCCCCCGGGCTGCCGCAGAAGCTGCTCTCCTGGCGGCCGCTGGTGTTCGTGGGTGAGCGCTCCTACTCGCTCTATCTGGTGCAGCAGCTCGCCGTGGCGGTGGTCGTCGGGCTGGTGCCGTCGTACGAGACGCGCGGGACGAAGTTGTTCGTGGCCGCCACCGTGGTGGGACTGCTCGCCGCCGATCTGCTGTACCGGTGGGTGGAGCAGCCGATGATCCAGGTCGGGCGACGGCTCTCCGCGAGCGGCCGGACGTCCCCGCCGGCGCCGGTGGTCGCCCCCACCGAACCGGCCCCGCCCGCCGACCGGAACGTGCCCCACCTGCCGCTCCCGCAGAACCGTCTCCCCGAACGCCCCGAGCCGGCCTGGGTCCCCGACGACCGCCCCGCATCTGCGACCTACACCCCCCTCTGACCTGGTCGATCATGAGGTTGGCGGGCGGATCAGCGGCACATCCGCCCGCCAACGTCATGATCGCGGCTTGGCCGCGATCGGCGGTGTGGGTGACCAGAGCGGAAACGGCGGCTGTCCGGCCGGCTTGACCCGGCTGGCGCCCTCGCGCAAACTTCGCCGGTGCGTTCGCTTCGATACGACGAATTCCAGGCCATGCGTCGATTTCCCGCCCTGGACGGACTACGGGCGGTGGCCGCCATCATGGTGTTCGCCTTCCACTACGGTGGCCCGTCCTGGAAGTGGTTGACCGGCTGGATCGGCGTGCACCTGTTCTTCGTGCTCTCCGGCTTCCTCATCACGACGCTGCTGCTGCGTGAGGAGCACCGGTACGGCAGGGTCTCGCTGCGCGCGTTCTACCTGCGGCGGTTCTTCCGGATCATGCCGGTCTACCTGCTGGTGCTCTTCCTGACCTGGGGGCTGGCCCGGCTCAGCGGCAGCGCCGAGACGATCGAACGCCTGATGAAGTACTACCTGCTGTTCATCAACGAACTCCTGCCGGGCACCGCGCCGTACCTGCACTCCTGGACCATCGGGATCGAGCAGAAGTTCTACCTGTTCTGGCCGGCCATCGCGTTCGTCCTGGTGACCGCCGCCTTCCGCCGCCGGCTGGCGGTCACCGCCGGCCTGATCGTGCTGTTCATCGCGATGATCCCGCCGGACATCGCCTGGCTGAGCTGGCCGATCCACTACGTGGCGATCCTGCTCGGCTGCCTGACCGCGGTGGTCATGCACCACCGGCGAGGTTTCGCGCTGGTCCGACCGCTGACGCACCCGGTGACGGCCACCGCGGTGATCGTGGTCTTCGTCGCGTTCCAGGTCGCCGTGCAGTACTGGCCGATCCGGTTCGGCCAGGAGGCGCTGATCGGCACCTACGCCGCGGGGGCGGCCCTGCTGCTGCCGGCACTGCTCTCGCGCAGTGTGCTCGCCCGGGGGCTGGGGTTGCGTCCGCTGGTCTTCATCGGCGAGCGGTCGTACTCGATGTACCTCGTCCAGTCCATCGCGGCGCGGGTGGCGATCGGGCTGTTGCCGGCGATGGGGCGTCGCAGCACCGCCGTGTTCCTCGGTGCCGTGGTCGTGGCGTTGGTCGTCGCGGACGTGCTCTACCGGTGGGTCGAGCTACCCATGATCGAGGTGGGCCGTCGACTGGCCGCCCGGGTGACCCGACGCGGTCCGCGCGACGGCGACAGCACCGGGCAGGCCGGCCCGACGGGTGACGCCGACGCGGCCCGCCCGGTCGAGCTGATCCCCCGCCCGCGCGAGGTGCTGGCGGACACCGTCCCGGCCGGCCGCGGCTGACTCCCACGGCCGGCCGCGGCCGGCATGATCGGCGTCACAGCGGCCGGTTGTCACGGCACACCCCGCCCCGCCCGTCGTGACGGTGTCGGACCGATCAGGGAGGTAGTCGTGCAACGGATGAACCCGGCCGAGGTGGTACCTCAGGCGTACAAGGCCGTCATGGGCATGGAGTCGTACGTCCAGACCAACGTCGACCACACGGTGCTGGAGCTGGTCAAGCTGCGGGCGTCGATCCTGAACGGGTGCGCGTTCTGCGTGGACATGCACAGCCGGGACGCCCTCGCCAGCGGCGAGTCGAGCCGGCGGTTGTTCGCGGTCGCCGCCTGGCGGGAGGCACCGTTCTTCGACGAGCGGGAGCGCGCCGCACTGGCGCTCACCGACGCGGTCACCCGGCTCGGCGAGCACGGGGTGCCGGACGAGGTGTGGGACACCGCCGCAAAGGTCTGGTCGGAGAAGGAACTGGCCGACCTGGTCGTCGCGATCGCCACAATCAACGTGTGGAATCGGATCGCGGTGACGATGCGGCTGGAGCCTCCGGCGCAGGTGTGACGACCGGGGCAGCAGAGGCGGCCGGTGCGCTCCAGGCGCACCGGCCGATGCTGCTTGGGCTCGCCTATCGCCTGCTCGGCAGCCGGGACGACGCCGAGGACGTGCTCCAGGAGGCGTACCTGCGCTGGCTGGGCGTGGACCGGTCGGCGGTGGACGAGCCGCGCCGCTACCTGTCCCGGGTGGTGACCCGGCTGGCCCTGGACCGGCTGCGGTCGCGGCAGGCCACCCGTGAGACGTACGTGGGTACGTGGCTGCCCGAGCCGGTGCCCACCGCGCCCTCCCCGTTCGGGCCGTTGGACCGCGCGGAGATGCGCGACTCGCTGTCCACCGCGCTGCTGCACGTGCTGGAGCGGCTCACACCGCCGGAGCGCGCGGTGTACGTCCTGCACACCGCCTTCGAACTGCCCTACGCCGAGATCGGGGAGATCCTGGATCGGACTCCCGAGGACTGCCGGCAACTGCACCACCGGGCGACCGCGCGGGTACGCCAGGAGCAGCGGCGGTTCACCGCCAGCCGCTCCGAACGGGAACGGCTGCTGGACGCGTTCCTGGCCGCCGCCCGGGAGGGCGACCTGGCGACGCTCACCGGCCTGGTCGCCGCGGACGCCACCGCCTGGAGCGACGGTGGTGGCCGGGTGTCGGCCGCCCGCAAGCCGATCAGCGGAGCGGATCGGATCGCCCGCTTCTTCGCCGGGATCTACGGTCGGCGTCATCGCTGGGCCGTCCAACGGCTGGAGCTGAACGGGGAACCCGCCGCGCTGACGACCCGCGAGGACGGCACCCGGTACACGGTGAGCGTCACGGCGGCAGACGGCCGGATCACCGGGATCTACGTGATCGGTAATCCGGAGAAGCTGCGGCCGGTCGACTGAGACGGGGCGCCGCCGGCCAGACCGCGCTGGGGCGTCTCAGCCGAGGTCGGGGAACCAGAGCGCGATCTCGCGCTTGGCGCTGTCCGGAGAGTCGGAGGCGTGCACCAGGTTCTCCCGGTTGGACAGCGACAAATCGCCCCGGATCGTGCCGGCGACGGCCCTGCGCCCGTCGGTCGCGCCGACCAGCCCGCGGACCACGTCGATGACCTGGTCGCCGGAGAGCACCAGGGCGACCAACGGGCCGCCGGTCATGAAGTCCTTCAGCGGCGGGTAGAACGGCTTGTCGACGTGCTCGGAGTAGTGCTCGTCGGCGAGCGCGGCGTCCATCGTCCGGTACACCATCGCGTCGATCCGCAGCCCCTTGCGCTCGAAGCGGGAGAGGACCTCGCCGACCAGGCCGCGGCGGACCGCGTCGGGCTTGATCAGAACGAGGCTGCGCTCATCCGGGCTGTTGCTGGACACGCTGGGTTCCTCCTGTACGCGCTGAACGCTCGGGGTCGGTACGGTCAGCCTAGCGACCCGGTCCCGGCGCCGGCGCGGCGGCCGGTCTTTCCCCCGGCGGCCGATCCGGCCTAGCCTGGCCCTGACCCCCGGGAGGTCCACTGTGGCGAATGGCGGGAACCGACCCATCGCGCCGGTACGCAAGCTGATCGGCACGGTGCTGGGCACCGTGGCCACGTTCGTCGTCCTCTTCGGGCTGGGCATGACCAGCTGGGCCATCGTGGCGCTCGGCGTCGCCCTGCTGGTGCTGGCGATCGCGCTGGCCACCGTGCGCGGCGGCGGGCGCACCTGGGTGGTCGGCGTCGGGCACGTGCACAGCGCCTCCGAGCCACCCACCCAGTACGCGTTCGGCCGCTGTGAGCTGCAACTGGTGATCGACGCGCCCGGCCTGCCGCCCCGATCCAAGAAGATCATCGAGCCACGGGTGCCGGTCTCCAAGTGGCCGTCGCTGGGCCAGACCCTGCCGATCCGCGTCGCGCTGGACGACCAGCGCCACGTCAAGGTCCTCTGGGACGAGGTGCTCACCCACGCCGAGACCGCCGCGGCCGTCGCCGACCTCCCGCCGGAGTTCGCCGACGCCGAACCTCTGGACGAGGTGCTGATCCAGCAGGACGCGCCGCCGTGGGCCGATCGCGCGCCGGACGACGATTTCCGGGACGACTTCCGCGATCCGCGCGCCGGCGAGGTGTTCCGCGACCCTCTCGACCCCAACCCGCTGCGCGACGACCTCGGTGTCCCGCCCGAGGAGCGCGAGCCGGTGGTGGTGCACCAGAGCCCGGGTGGCCCGGTGGTGCTGGAGGGTGTCCTGGTCGAGCAGCAGGCCGGCGGCGGGCTGCCCCGGCGCGCCACTCCCGCGCCGCGTCCGCCCGCCGAGGAGCATTTCGACGAGCCCGACGCCGACCGCTTCGACCAGCCGGCGGACGACCGGCCCGCCCCGGCGGCGGACGGGCCCTTCGACCCACCGGCCCCGCACCGCTTCGAGCAACCTCCCGCGCAGCGGTCCGGCCCGTTCGCGACGGATCCGCTGGACCCGCTCGACCTGCCGCTGGACGATCCCACCACGCCGGGCGAGGCACGCGAGGCCGTCACCGCCGAGGAGCTGGACGAGGCGATCTTCGGGTACGACGAGGGCGCCGCCGCGGACCCGGCCGCCCCGATCAGCGGGGTGGGCCTCACCCTGCTGGTCACCGACCTGGCCCGGTCGCTCGGTTTCTACCGTGACGTGCTGGGCTTCACCGAGGTCGACCAGGGCGCCGGCAACGCCGTGCTCGCCTCCGGCACGACTCGCTTGGTGCTGCGGGAGGTGACCGGGGCGGCGCCGATCAGCCGCCGTCTCGTGCACGTCAACCTCGAGGTCGACGACATCGAGGCGGCGTACGGGCGGCTGCGCGAGTCGGGTGTCCGCTTCACGTACGCGCCGCGCGTGGTGAACCGGGGCACCCGGCTGGAGGTGTGGGCGGCGGCGTTCCGCGATCCGGACGGCCACGGCATCGCCCTCACCCAGTGGCGGGAACGCGCCGACGCCTGACCCGGTCGGGCGTCAGCCGAGGATGACCCGGCGGACGTGCAACGCGTACGCCCAGACGAGGGCGAAGATGAGGCCCAACGCGAACAGCGACCAGTGCAGCAGCCCGGCCAGCAGCAGCAGGCCCTGCAGGACGGTGCCGGCGTGCCAGGCCCAGGGGCGGCGCATCATGCCGGCGAGCAGGATGGCGACCACCGCCAGGGCCACCACGACACCGATCGCGGCGCCGCTCAGGTCGCCGCCGACCACGCGGATCGGCTGGATGGCCAGCAGCAGCACCAGCGCCTCCAGGCCGAGTGTCCCGGCACCCAGGCCGCGTACCGCCCGCTCCGGGTTGCGCAGCCCGGACCGTCGCGGCTGACCGGGAGCCGGCTCATCGGCTGCGGGTTGCTCGGCCGTGGGCGGGTCGGTGGGCGGAAACTCGGGGGCCTGCGGGTCCCGCTCCGGGCCGGTCATCGCTTCAGCAGCCGACGTGCGTCGGCCACCGTCACCACCGACCCGGTGACCAGGACCCCGACCCCGCTGAGCTCACCGGGGACGTCCTCCTCGGCCAGCGCAACCGCCACCTCGATCGCGTCCGGCATCTCCTCGGCCACCTCGACCCGCTCCTCGCCGAAGATCTCGGCGGCCAGCTCGGCGAGTTCCGCCGTCGGCATCGCCCGTGGCGAGCTGTTGCGGGTGACCACCACCAGGTCGACCACCGGCTCCAGCAGCTCCAGCAGGCTGGACGCGTCCTTGTCGGCGAGCACGCCGACGACCGCCACCAGCTTGCTGAACGCGAACTCCTCCTGCAACGCGGTGACGGTGGCGGCCATCCCGTGCGGGTTGTGCGCGCCGTCCAGCAGGACGGTCGGGGCGTTCCGGACCCGCTCCAGCCGACCCGGGGAGCTGGCCTCGGCGAAGCCCTCCCGGACCGCCTCGATATCCAGCTGCCGCGTGGTCCCGGCACCGAGGAACGCCTCCACCGCGGCGAGCGCCACCGCGGCGTTCTGCGCCTGGTGCGCGCCGTGCAGCGGGATGAACACGTCGTCGTAGATGCCGCCGAGCCCCTGGAGGGTGAGCACCTGGCCGCCGACCGCGATGGCCCGACTCAGCACGCCGAACTCGGCGCCCTCGCGGGCGATGGTCGCGCCCACCTCGGCGCAGCGTTCCAGGAGGGGACGGGCCGCCTCCTCCTCCTGCGCCGCCGAGATCACGGTGGCACCCGGGTGGATGATGCCGGCCTTGGCCAGCGCGATGTCCTGGAGCGTGTCACCGAGCCACTCGGTGTGGTCCAGGCCGATCGGGGTGATGACACAGACCCCGGCCTGGATGACGTTCGTGGCGTCCTCGGCACCGCCGAGACCCACCTCCACCACGGCGATGTCGACCGGAGCGTCGGCGAACGTCGCGAACGCCAGCGCCGTGGTCATGTCGAAGTACGTCAGCGGCTCGTCCGAGCCGGCGTCGACCAGTTCCGCCAGCGGCCGGATCTCCCGGTACACGGCGGCGAAGCGCTCCTCGCTGACCGGTTCGCCGTCCAGGCTGATCCGCTCCCGGATGGTCTCCAGGTGCGGGCTCGTGTACCGGCCGGTGTGCAGGCCGAACGCCCGGAGCAGCGAGTCGATCATTCGCGCGGTGGAGGTCTTGCCGTTGGTGCCGGTGAGGTGGATCGCCGGGTACGCCCGCTGCGGGCTGCCGAGCAGGTCCAGCAGCGACTCGATCCGGTCCAGCTTGAAGACCATACGGGTGAAGCCGCGGGCGGCCAGCTCGGCCTCGGCGGTGGCGAAATCGGTGGGGTCGGTCACGAGGTAAGCGTCTCCAGAGCAGCGTCGATCCGAACCAGGTCGGCTTCGGCGGTGGCGAGCCGGTCGCGGATCTTCGCGACCACCGGCTCGGGGGCCTTGCCGATGAAGGCCGGGTTGTCGAGCTTCGCCCGGGCCTGCGCGACCTCCTTCTCGGCCGCCGCGCGGTCCTTCGTGAGCCGGGCCCGCTCGGCGGCCACGTCGATCGACCCCCGGGTGTCCAACGCGACACCCACCGCCCCGGGCATGGCCAGCGTGGCGCTGGCCTGGAAGTCCTCGTCGACCGGGTCCAGCCGGGCGAGCGAGCGGATCAGCGGCTCGTGGGCGGCGATGCCGGCCCCGGTCAGCCCGTCCAGCCGGGCGGCGACCCGCTGCGTCGGGCGCAGCCCCTGGTCGGAACGGAACCGGCGGATCTCGGTGATCACCCGTTGCACGCTGGCCAGCTCCGCCTCGGCGGCGTCGTCGATCAGCGAACGGTCGGCCACCGGCCAGGCGGCCTTCTGCACCGTCTCGCCACCGGTCAGCGCGAGCCACAGCTCCTCGGTGACGAACGGGATGACCGGGTGCAGCAGCCGCAGCAGCTGGTCCAGCACGTGGCCGAGCACCCGTCGGGTGGTGTCGGCACGCGCACCGCCCTCGGCGAGCACCGGCTTGCTCAGCTCGACGTACCAGTCGCAGACGTCGTCCCACGCGAAGTGGTAGAGCAGGTCGCACACCTTGGCGAACTCGTACGACTCGAACTGCTCGTCGACCTCGGCGGTGACGTGCGCCAGCCGGGAGAGGATCCACCGGTCGACGGTGGAGAGCTGCTCGGCGGCCGGCAGGTCACCCGAGGTGTGCGCCCCGTTCATCAGGGCGAAGCGGGTGGCGTTCCAGAGCTTGTTGCAGAAGTTGCGGGAGCCCTGGCACCAGTCCTCACTGACCGGGACGTCCTGGCCCGGGTTGGCACCGCGGGCCAGGGTGAACCGGGTCGCGTCGGCGCCGAACCGGTCGATCCAGTCCAGCGGGTCGACCACGTTGCCGAACGACTTGGACATCTTCTTGCCGTGCTCGTCACGCACCATGCCGTGCAGAGCGACCACGTCGAAGGGCTGCCGGCCGTCCATCGCGTACAGGCCGAACATCATCATCCGGGCGACCCAGAAGAAGAGGATGTCGTAGCCGGTGACCAGGACGCTGGTCGGGTAGAACTTGGCCAGGTCCGGGGTCTGCTCGGGCCACCCGAGGGTGGAGAACGGCCAGAGCGCGCTGGAGAACCACGTGTCCAGCACGTCCTCGTCCTGCCGCCAGCCGTCCCCGGTCGGCGGCTGCTCGTCCGGGCCGACGCAGACGATCTCGCCCTGCGGGCCGTACCAGACCGGGATCCGGTGCCCCCACCACAGCTGGCGGGAGATGCACCAGTCGTGCATGTTGTCGACCCAGGCGAAGTAGCGCTTGGCCAGCTCGGCGGGCTCGATGCGGACCCGGCCGTCGCGGACCGCGTCGCCGGCGGCCTGCGCCAGCGGGGCGGTGTTGACGAACCACTGCAGCGACAGCCGCGGCTCGACGGTCGTCTTGCACCGCGAGCAGTGGCCGACCGCGTGCACGTACGGCCGCTCCTCGGCCACGATCAGACCCTGTTCGCGCAGCGCCGCCACGATCGCGGGCCGCGCCTCGAACCGGTCCAGCCCTTCGAACGGGCCGGGCACGGTGATCACACCCCGCTCGTCCATGACGGTCAGCGCGGGCAGGTCGTGGCGCTGGCCGATCTCGAAGTCGTTCGGGTCGTGCGCCGGGGTCACCTTGACCATGCCGGTGCCGAAGGACGGGTCGACGTGCGCGTCGGCGACGATCGGAATGCGGCGGCCGGTCAGCGGCACTTCCACCTCGGTGCCGATCAGGTGCTGGTACCGCTCGTCGTCCGGGTGCACCGCCACGGCGGTGTCGCCCAGCATCGTCTCGGCCCGGGTGGTGGCCACCACGACCTCGTCGCTGTACCGGATGGAGATCAGCTCACCGTCGTCGTCGGTGTGCTCGACCTCGATGTCGGAGAGCGCGGTGAGGCAGCGCGGGCACCAGTTGATGATCCGGTTGGCCCGGTAGATGAGGCCCTCGTCGAAGAGCTTCTTGAAGATCGTCTGGACGGCGCGGGTCAGGCCCGCGTCCATGGTGAAGCGTTCCCGGTCCCAGTCGACCGAGTCGCCGAGGCGCCGCATCTGACCGAGGATCGCCCCACCGGACTCGGCCTTCCACTGCCAGACCCGCTCGACGAACTTCTCCCGGCCGAGGTCGTGCCGGGAGAGGCCCTCGCCGGCGAGCTGACGCTCGACCAGGTTCTGGGTGGCGATGCCGGCGTGGTCCATGCCGGGCAGCCAGAGCGCCTCGAAGCCCTGCATGCGCTTGCGCCGGGTCAGCGCGTCCATCAGCGTGTGCTCGAACGCGTGGCCCATGTGCAGCGAGCCGGTGACGTTCGGCGGCGGGATGACGATGGTGAAGGGAGGCTTGTCGCTGTCGGCGGAGGCCCGGAAGTGCCCGGCGGCTACCCACTGCTCGTACCGTCGCTGCTCTACCTCGCCGGGCTGGTACTGGCCGGCCAGGGTGGGGGCGTCGGGGCGTCGGGCATCGAGTCTGTCGGTCACCCTGGAAAGTCTACGGAGGGCTTCCGCGGACCTGACGTGCACCACCTGCCATTCGCGTACGGTGTCGGCTATGTCCGACGCACATCTCACTGAGCGCCCGCTCGACGACGGTCGCGAGCCGGTTGAGCTCACCGAGGAGCCGATCCAGCTCAGCACCCGGGACCCCGGGGGCGACCCCGACGAGCCGCGGGGTGGTTGGTCCCGGCGCCGCAGGATCGGCTGGGCGGCCGCACTGGTCGTCGGCCTGGCCGGCGCGGGAGTGCTGGGTGTCGGCGGGTGGCGGGTCGCGCAGCAGAAGGACACCCAGTTGACCTCGCCGGACCGGGTGGCGGGCCTGACCCGCGACGACAGCGAGCGGGCCAAGAGCACGGCGGACTACCTGCGCAGCGGCCTGGCCGCCGACATCGAGCTGGACACCAGCTTCGGCACGGTCTACCGCGACCCGGCCGACGACAAGCGGTCGGTGCTCATCTTCGGCGGCACCACCCTGCTCTGGCAGCCGGAGCGGGACCTGGACAGCCTCTTCGGCCTGATGTCCGACGAGACCGGCGCGGTGACCGGCCTGCGGGAGGTGCCCGCAGGCGAGCTGGGCGGCGTCATGAAGTGCGGCAGCACCAGCGGCGAAGGCGGCGACTTCGCGGTGTGCGGCTGGGCCGACCACGGCAGCGTCGTGATGGCGATGTTCCCGGGGCGTTCGGTCGGCGACGCAGGGGGCCTGCTGCGTAACCTGCGCGCCGACATGCAGACCCGGGGCTGACCAACGGCGGGCCGGCACGGGAGAGTGCCGGCCCCTGTTCCGGATACGGAAATGCGTCAGGGCCACCCCCAAAATGGGGG
>NZ_JBQXEO010000022.1:0-110834 GCF_052601155.1 Micromonospora yongxingensis | reverse complement strand
CCACCGGCTCACCACCGGCCGGGCGGGCGGCGGTAGGGGCGGGCGGCGGCACGGCGGCACGCGGGCCGCCGGGTGCCGGCGGTGCCCCGCGGCGAGCCGGCTGGCCCGGGGTGGAAACTCCCGGGCCTGCGGCCCGGGGTCGGTCGGCGGGCGGCCGTTCGTCAGGGCGGCGGCCGGGCTGCGGCGGTGCCTCACCGGGCCAGGGGCCGTCGACGGGTCGGCGCGCGGCGGGGCCGTCCGGGTCACCACGGCGAGCGGCGGGTGGCACCGGGGCGTCCGGCGGCACCGGGGCACCCCCGCGCCCGGCCGGCTCTGCCGGCGACCCGTCGGGGCCCAGCTCGGAGCGTTGCTGCTTGGCCGACCGCAGGTCGTCGATCCAGCCGAACTCCTCGCCGGCCACCGGCTCCTCCGGCTCGGCCTCGGCCCGGCCTCGACCCCAGCGGCGGCCCTTGGCGCGAGGATCGCGCCGCTCGTCCGGGCTCTCGTCCGGGCGGTCCGCACCACGCGACTTCACTGTTGACCCTCTCCTGCGGCGTTCGTGCCGCTGTCCTGCATCGTGCCGGGACCGCCCGTGCCCGTCGTCGGGAGACCGTCCCCGTCGGCTAGCGCCGGCCCGGTCTGCGCCGTTACGGACTGCCCCGCCGGGGCGTCCGGGCGGGCGGGCGGGGCCGGCAGCCCGCGCACGATCCGGCGCAGCAGCGGCAGCCGGGTGGCCACCGACCGCTCCGCCCCGTGCGGGCTGGGCCGGTAGTAGTCGGTACCCACCAGGTCGTCCGGGACGTACTGCTGGGTGACCACGCCGCGCTGGTCGTCGTGCGGGTAGCGGTAGCCCGTGCCGTGACCCAGCCCTCGGGCGCCGGCGTAGTGCGCGTCGCGCAGGCCCCGGGGCACCGGGCCGCCCCGGCCGGCGCGCACGTCGGCGATCGCCGCGCCGATGGCGGTGGTGGCCGAGTTCGACTTGGGTGCGGTGGCCAGGTGGATCACCGCCTGGGCCAGGTTGAGCTGCGCCTCCGGCAGCCCGACGTACTCGACCGCGTGCGCGGCGGCGGTGGCCACGCTCAACGCGCCGGGGTCGGCCATGCCCACGTCCTCGCTGGCGAAGATGACCAGCCGGCGGGCGATGAACCGGGCGTCCTCCCCGGCGACCAGCATCCGGGCCAGCCAGTGCACCGCGGCGTCCACGTCCGAGCCGCGCATGCTCTTGATGAACGCGCTGACCACGTCGTAGTGGGCGTCGCCGTCGCGGTCGTAGCGCACCGCGGCCACGTCGACCGCCTGCTCGGCGGTGGCGAGGTCGATCCGGTCCGCGCCGAGCGCCGTGGCCGAGGCCGCCGCCGCCTCCAGCGCGGTCAGCGCCTTACGGACGTCGCCGGACGCGAGCCGGACCAGGTGGTCCTCGGCCTCGGCGGCCAGGGTGAGCGCGCCGCCCAGGCCACGCTCGTCGGCGACCGCACGGCGTAGCAGCCCCCGCACCGCCTCGTCGTCCAGCGGTTGCAGGGTGAGCAGCACGCATCGGGACAGCAGGGGAGAGATGACCGAGAAGTACGGATTCTCCGTGGTCGCGGCCAGGAGCGTGACCGTACGGTCCTCGACGGCGGCGAGCAGCGAATCCTGCTGGGTCTTGCTGAACCGGTGCACCTCGTCGATGAAGAGCACGGTCTGCGGGCCGCCCGAGCGGCGCTGTCGGCGGGCCGCCTCGATCACCGCCCGGACGTCCTTGACCCCGGCGGAGAGCGCCGACATGGCGACGAACCGGCGGTCGGTGGCCGCCGCCACCAGGTGCGCGATGGTGGTCTTGCCGCTGCCCGGTGGTCCCCAGAGGATGACCGACATCGGGGCGCCGCCGGAGACCAGCTGGCGCAGCGGCGCGCCGGGGGCGAGCAGGTGCTCCTGCCCGACCAGCTCGTCGAGGGTCGCCGGGCGCATCCGGACGGGCAGGGGCGAATCGTCCGCTACCGGAGTGAAGCCGTCGGCACCGGCGAGACCATCGGGCGCGCTGCGCGTCCCGGCGGGTGCACCGAGGGAGAAGAGGGCGTCGGACTCCATCACGAAGACAGTACCGGGCCGGACCCGCGACGCCGGAATCGCGCCGCGGGCCGGGCCACTGATGATCGGTTCCGGTCAGCCACGGCCGGGGCGCCGGCCCCGGTACCAGCGACCGCCGCCACCGCCGCCACCGGCGCGCGGGCCGCTGCCCACGCCACCCAGGTAGAGCGAGAGCAGGAACAACCCGAGAAGCACGAGCGTGTTCCAGTTGAACAGGTCCGGTGCGCCGAAGTTCGTGTCGAGCAGATCGATCAGCAGGGCAAAGCCAAAGACGATGGCGGCCAGAATGGCGAGCATGTCGGTCCTCCGGTGGGGGTTCCCAGTAGGTCGGCCCCGGATGTACCCAATCGGTCGACTCGCCAATCTCCACGGTGGATTCAGCCGCACCGGGGCGGTCCGCCGCAGCCACCGACCCGCCGGCTCCTAGGCTGGTTCGCATGATCACGTACGACCAGGAGTTGCAGGACCGCGCCGCCATCCTGGCCGCCGCCGGCAACCACCCCTACGCCCGGCACGCGCTCTGGCGCGGCGTGCCGGCACGCGGCTACCGGCGTGACGGCGCCGTGTTGTGGTTGCTGCCGCCCGGGCAGGGACCGGCCGGCGGCGCGATCGGGACGGCCGGGCCGGCGATCGACGTGTGCGTCGCGCTGGTCGCCGACGGGGTGCTGCGACCGGAGCAGTGGCTGCATCTCCCCCGGCACGATCCGGCCCAGGTGGCGGGCCGGCTCGCGGTGTCGCGGCACGACGACTGGGACTTCCACTGGACGAGCACGCCGCCGCCGGCCCAGCCGGGCGAGCAGCGGGTGGTACGACTGACCGCCGCCGACCACCCGGCGCTGGAGGCGCTGATCGACGAGGCGTTCCCGAGCACCACCTCCCGCCCCGGCGACCCCCGGGTGGTGGACTGGTACGGCATCCGGGCCGGCGGCCGGTTGGTGGCCTGCGGCGCGGACCGCAGCCGGGGCGACATCGGCTTCCTCGCCGGCCTGACCGTCGCCCCCGACCAGCGGGGTCGGGGGCTGGGTGCGGCGCTGACCGCCGGGATGACCCGGGCGCTGCTG
The DNA here is from genome assembly GCF_052601155.1 of Micromonospora yongxingensis. NCBI lineage: Bacteria > Bacillati > Actinomycetota > Actinomycetes > Micromonosporales > Micromonosporaceae > Micromonospora > Micromonospora yongxingensis. The sequence goes on along the minus strand of NZ_JBQXEO010000022.1, from coordinate 107,727 downwards.
GCGCGCCACGACACCGTCGGTCTGGGCGTCTATCCGGACAACGTCGGGGCGGTGCGGCTGTACCGGCGGCTCGGCTTCACCGCCACCCTCCCCCTCAGCTCGCTACGGCTGGCCTGAGGGGGAGGAGGGGACCCGTCCTACCGTCCGGCCGCCTGGGGTTCGGCGGGTTCGGCAACGGCGGCGGGATCCGCTGCGCGCTGGCGTCCGGCCCGCCAGGCGGGCAGGTAGAGCGGGGCGGCGACGGCCAGCACGACGGCGCCGACCACCATGGCGGTGCCGACGCTGGTGGCGGCGGCGAGCGCGGTCAGTGCCACCCCGCCGAGCGCGCCGGCCGGCTGCGCCATCATCGAGTTCAGTGAGAGCACGCTGGTCCGGTAGGGGCCGTCGACCTGTCGGTGCAGCAGCCCGCTGTGCAGTGGGTTGGACGCGCCGTGCACGGTGTAGCAGGCCAGGTACGCCACGAGCACCCCGACCGGCCCGGCGAAGAGTCCCATCCCGACCACCGTGACGCCCTGCAGGATGCGCAGCAGGGCCGCCCCGGGCGCGGCGCCGGGCCAGCGCAGCAGCAGCGGGGTCAGCGCCGCCCCGGCCGCCGAGGCGAGCCACGCGGCCGAGTTGGCCGGCCCGAGCAGCGCGGCGGCGCGTTCCGGGTCACCGACCACCTCGGCGAGCCGCACCGGCAGCAGCGACTCGAAGGTGACCATGCCGAAGCCCCAGAACAGTTCCACCGCCACCAGGGCCAGCAGCACCCGGGATCGGCGCAGCAGCCCGACCGCCTCGCCGATCATCCGGGGCGCCTGGACCACCGAGGCCCGCAGTCCCGCCGCCCCGGTGGCCGGCCTCTCCTCGACCAGCAGGGCGAGCAGCGCGACCAGTGCCGCGGCCTGGGCGAGGATGGCGAACAGCACGGGCACCGTGAGCGCGCTGACCGGCCCGATCGGGCCGAGGAGGACCAGGGCGCCGCTGAGCAGCGCGCCGGCGCCGATGGCCGCTCCGACGACGGTGCCGGCGTAACCGAGGCCCCGCTCGTACTCGGCTTTCGGGTCGGCGGCGAGGGTGGCGTCGACGTACCAGGACTCCAGTGGGCCGCTGTCGAGCGCACGGTAGATCCCCTGCAACGCCCAGACCAGGAAGAACAGCAGGAACGAGTCGGCCACCGCGAACAGTGACAGGGAGACGAGGTTGAGTGCTCCGGCGGCGAGCAGCACCGGTCGGCGGCCGAGGGCGTCGGCGAGCCCGCCGGTGGGCAGCTCCAGGGCCAGCACCAGCAGACCCTGCGCGGTGCTGACCAGCCCGATCTGCGGCAGTGACAGGCCGCGCTCCTGCATCAGCAGGATCATCACCGGGATCATCAGGCCGGTGGGCAGCCAGCGCAGGCCGTAGAGCGTGAGGTAGCGACGCCGGACCTGGCGTACGGACAGGGCGCTCACCGGTACTCCTCCTTCAACGGGTAGGCGGCCAGGAAGACCTGCACCGGGCGGGCCTGCGGGTCGGAGGAGTCGACGGGGTCGGCCTCGCGGTGGTACCGCTCCAGCACCTGCCACACCTCGGCCTTGAGCTCCTCCAGCCGAGCCGGCGGGATGGTCATGAAGATGTCGCTCATGCCGAAGGCGTCCCGCCATGCGGGGGACCACTCGTGCTGGGTGGCGAACCAGCGTTCGGCGTGCTCGACGAGGTGCCGCACCTGGTCGCCCTGGATCCACTCGATCGCGGCCCGGGCGTCGGGGTCGTCGTCGAAGTCGGTCGGTTCCCAGTTGGTGACGTCGTGCGCGGCCTGCCACCAGCGCTGCCGTCCGCTGCCCCGGTCGGGATCCTCGACGACCAGGCCGACCTCGGCGAGTTGGCGCAGGTGGTAGCTGGTCGCGCCGGTGTTGGTGCCGAGCAGCTCGGCCAGTGTGGTGGCGGTGGCCGGGCCCTTCACGCGCAGTGCCCCGACCAGCCGCATCCGCAGCGGGTGGGCGAGCACCCGGACCTGCCGCTTGTCGATCCGCACCTCACGCGGCGCCGGCCGCGGGGTCTCTTCGTCGTTCGCCATGCATGCACACTATCTCTGCACACTTCCTGTGCACAAGAGTTATGCACAGGAAGTGTGCAACGGCGGGTCAGTGCCCCAGGAGTTCGCGCGCCCCGCGCAGCCGGGTCCGCAGCAGGCCGGCGGCACGGCTGGAGTCCAGGCGTACGTCGCCGGGGCCGGGCACCCCGGCGGCGGTGCTGGTGGTGGTCTTCAGGCCCGCCGCGTCGAGCCCGAACCGCTCGGCGACCAGCAGGCCCAGCTCGGCGCGGCTGACCGCGTCCGCGCCGGCCACGTTGAGCGGGCCGGCGTACGCGCTGTCGACCAGCTCGAGCACGGCGTCGGCCAGGTCGGTGACGTCGACCGGGCAGCGGATCATGTCGGTGAACAGGGTGGCCCGCCCGGCGAGCGCCTCCCGGGACAGCTCGATCTGCTTGCTGCCCTCTCCGAGGATCAGCGAGGTACGCACCAGCGCCGCCCCGGGGTCGACCGCCCGCACGGCGGTCTCGGCCGCGGCCTTCGCGGCGCCGTACGCGTTCACCGGCGTCGGCGGCTCGTCGTCGGAGTAGGGCGAGGGGCGGCCGGCGTGCAGCGCGTCGCTGGAGATGTGCACCAGCCGGGCGCACATCTCAGCGGCGGCGACCGCCACGTGCGCGGCCCCGTCGGCGGTGACCGACCAGTCGCCGTACCGGTAGGGGGTGCTGACCACGGCATCCGGGCGCACCTCGGCGACCAGCGCGCGCACGGCGGCCCGATCGGTCACGTCCAACCGCCGCACCGCAACCCCCGGCACGGTGATGTCGCCGGAGTGGCACGTCCCCACCACCGACCACCCGGTGCCCGAAGCCCGCCGGCACACCTCACCCCCGAGAAACCCACTGGCCCCCACCACGAGCACCCGCATGCCACCACTCCCCCGTGAACGATCAAGAGGTTTGCGTCACCCCGACGGGCGATGATGACGCAAACCTCTTGATCAACCAAGCAGGGGGCGGGGGCGGGGTGGGGGCGGGGTGGGTTAGACCGGGTCGGCTACCGGGGCGGAGGGGCCGGCGGTGCCGGTGTGGGCCGTGGCTGGGGGCTTCGGCTTGGCGTCGATGCCGGCCTCGGTGCGCTGCTGGCCGGTGATCGGCGTCGGCGCGCCGGTCAGCGGGTCGAAGCCGCCACGGGTCTTCGGGAAGGCGATCACCTCGCGGATGGAGTCCGCGCCGGCGAGCAGCATGCAGACCCGGTCCCAGCCGAAGGCGATACCGCCGTGCGGCGGGGCGCCGTACTTGAACGCCTCCAGCAGGAAGCCGAACTTGTCCTGCGCCTCCTCGGGGGTGATGCCGAGCAGGTCGAAGACCCGCTTCTGCACGTCGCCCCGGTGGATACGGATCGAACCGCCGCCGATCTCGTTGCCGTTGCAGACGATGTCGTACGCGTAGGCCAGGGCGCGGTCCGGCGCCTCCTCGAACCGGTCCACCCACTCCGAGTTGGGCGAGGTGAACGGGTGGTGCACGGCCGTCCAGCCGCCCTCGTCCGTCTTCTCGAACATCGGCGCGTCGACCACCCAGCAGAACGCCCAGGCACTCTCGTCGATCAGCCCGGCCCGCTTGGCGATCTCGACGCGGGCAGCGCCCAGCAGCTCCTGCGCCTCACGGGTGGTGGCGCTGGCGGCGAAGAACACCGCGTCGCCCGGCTTGGCGCCGACCGCGTCGGCGAGCCCGCCCAGGTGCTCGGCGGAGAGGTTCTTCGCCACCGGGCCGCGCGCCTCGCCGGTCTCGGCGTCCAGCACCACGTACGCCAGGCCGCGCGCGCCGCGCGCCTTGGCCCAGTCCTGCCAGCCGTCCAGCTCCTTGCGGCTCTGCGCCGCGCCGCCGGGCATGACGACCGCGCCGACGTAGCCGCCCGCGTCGATCGCCCCGGCGAAGACCCGGAACTCGGTGCCGCGCAGGTAGTCGGTCAGCTCGGTCAGCTCCACGCCGTAGCGCAGGTCCGGCTTGTCCGAGCCGTAGCGGGCCATCGCGTCGTGCCAGGTGATCCGCGGGATGGGCCGGCTGATCTCGTGCCCGGCCAGGTCCTTCCACAGCGCCGAGACGATCGCCTCGCCGAGGTCGATCACGTCGTCCTCGGTGACGAAGGACATCTCGATGTCGAGCTGGGTGAACTCCGGCTGCCGGTCGGCGCGGAAGTCCTCGTCGCGGTAGCAGCGGGCGATCTGGTAGTACCGCTCCATGCCGCCGACCATCAGCAGCTGCTTGAACAGCTGCGGCGACTGCGGCAGCGCGTACCAGCTGCCCGGCTGGAGGCGGACCGGCACCAGGAAGTCGCGGGCGCCCTCCGGCGTCGACCGGGTCAGCGTCGGGGTCTCGATCTCCAGGAAGTCCCGCTCGTGCAGCACGCCCCGGGCGAGCTGGCTGGCGCGCGAGCGCAGCCGCAGCGCGTTCGCCGGGCCGCTGCGGCGCAGGTCCAGGTAGCGGTACTTGAGCCGGATGTCGTCACCGGCCTCCACCTGGTCGTCCACCGGCAGCGGCAGCGGAGCCGCCTCGGAGAGCACCTCCAGCTCGACGGCGGTCACCTCGACCTCGCCGGTGGGCAGCTCCGGGTTCTCGTTGCCGGCCGGCCGGCGGGTCACCTCGCCGGTGACCTTCACGCAGAACTCGTTGCGCAGCGCGTGCGCGTCCTCCTCGCGGAACACCACCTGGACCACGCCGGAGCCGTCGCGCAGGTCGACGAAGATGACCCCGCCGTGGTCGCGCCGGCGGGCCACCCACCCGGCGAGCGTCACCGACGTGCCGGCGTCCGTCGCGCGCAGGCTTCCGGCATTGTGGGTACGGATCACGGCTGGCAACTCCTCATCGTGGAACAGTCCTCATGGGCATTCTGTCAGGGGCGGCCGGCCTTCCTCGGGGGCACCCAGCAGGCCGGGTCATTCTCCGGTGGACGGCCGGGCGAACCAGGCTCGGCGGGTCGGTGTGTTGGTTAACGTGGCGAAATGCGCGCCGTACCGAACTGGGCCGTCGCCACGGCGGCGGCTGCGCCCCTGCTGCTGGTGGCCGGCTGGACGGTCGCCGAAGCCCGGCAGCCCGCCGGCTACGACCCGGTGCGGGACACCATCAGCGAGCTGGCCGGGCACGACGCCACCGACGCCTGGATCATGATCAGCACGCTGGTGCTGCTCGGCTGCTGCTATCTCGCGACCGCGGCCGTGCTGCACGCGGCCGGGTTACCCAGTCGCTTCCTGCTGGCCGTCGGCGGCGTGGCCACCATCGCGCTGGTCGCGTTTCCCCGGCCGACCGTGGGTGGGTCGCTGAGCCACGGCATCGTGGCGACCGTGGCCGTTCTCGCCCTGGCTCTCTGGCCGGCCGGCTCGGCACTGAAGCTGCCGCGTGGCCGGGACGTCGCACATCCGGCCGCGCCGGAGCCGCCGTGGGCGTTCCGCCGGGCGGTGGGGTTGAGTGCCGCGGTCGTGCTGCTGGCCCTCTTCGGCTGGTTCGCGTTCGAGGTGACCAGCGGCTCCCGGACCGGCCTGGCCGAACGGGTGACGGCGGTGGCCGTCTCGCTCTGGCCGCTGCTGGCGCTGCTCTCCGCCCGCCGGGCTCACCTGATGTGGTCCGCCGCCGGCGGCGCGACGCTCAGTCCGGGTCTGCCGGCAGCAGGTGCCGTACGACGGGAACACCCTCGACCAACTCGCGGGCCCGCTCCCCGACGGCCTGGTCGGCTCCCGTGAGCCGGCCCCCGTGCTGGCGCAGGTGCTCCTCCCAGGACGGCACCTGGTAGACCTCGACGTAGCCGTCCTCCCGCTCCCCCGCGCGGAACAGCCCCCAGCGCATCGCCCCGGTACGCCGCCGCGACCGGCCCACCGCCCGCATCGCCGCCACGAACCCAGCCACTGCGCGCCGACCGTCTGCATCCAGGTGCCGATGTTGCTGGCCAACACCGCCAGCCAGAGGCTGCGGAACGCGGCGAGCCGCAGCGGGGCCCAGGCGGAGGCCGAGGCGGGCATGTCGGCGCTGGCGATGACGGGGGCGCTCACCGGCCGGAACGTACCTCGTTGGCACCCGCTCAGTCCGGCCATCGCCGGCATTGCCCGTACGCGCGGCACGGGCCGCCGGAGTTCTCCGGCGGCCCGTGCGCGGTGGATCGATCAGAAGACGCTGACGCCGTAGCGGCTGAGCGCCTCGGTGACCGGCTGGAAGTAGGTGGTGCCGCCGGTGCGGCAGTTGCCGCTACCACCGGAGGTCAGGCCGAGGGCGGTGCCACCGGCGAAGAGCGAGCCGCCGCTGTCGCCCGGCTCGGCGCAGACGTTGGTGCGGATCAGACCGGAGACCGAGCCCTCGGCGTAGTTCACCGTGGCGTTGGTCGCGGTCACCGAGCCCGAGCGCAGGCCGGTGGTGCTGCCGGAGCGCTGCACCGCCTGGCCGACGGAGGCGTTGCCGGCGCCGGTGATGTCACGGAAGCTGCCGTTGTAGAGGGAGACGTTGCCGGCGGCGTTGGCCGAGTTGCTGTGCCGCACGATGCCGTAGTCGTTGCCCGGGAAGCTGGTGCCGGTGCGGGTGCCGATCAGCGCCGTCTGGGCGGAGTTCGAGTACCAGCTCGCCGAGATGTTGGTGCAGTGCCCGGCGGTCAGGAAGTAGTAGGTGCTGCCGCTGCGCACGTTGAAGCCGAGCGAGCAGCGTCCGCCACCGCCGGCGTAGATGGCCTGACCACCGGAGATCCGGGTGCTCAGCACGCCGGCCTCGGCCTCGACCCGGACCGCGCCGTTGGCCCGCGCGGCGGCGGCCTTGACCCGCTCCAGCTTGGCCCCGGTGACGGTGCTGTCCACGGAGACGACGACCTGGTTCGTGACCGGGTCACTCCACCACGCGGTGCCAGGGATCTTGGCGGAGCGCTCCAGGTCCGCCGTGGCCCGGTTGAGCTCGGCGGCACCGCGGGTGACGTACCGGACGGAGGCGCCGGCGTTGCTCGCCTTGCGGGCGGCGGCCGCGTCGGTGACGGTGACGACGGACCTGCCGCTGGCGTCGATGTACGAGCCGGCGGAGCTGTCACCGAGCTGCGCGGAGATGGCGGCGGCGGCGTCCGGCGAGGCGGCGGGGGCAGCCTGGGCGGGCGCGCCGACGAGTGAGCCGACGACCAGGGTTCCGGCCACGGCGACGGTGGCCGCGACGCGGAGTGAGGACCTCGTGGGTCGCATGTAACAAACCTCCTGGGCGGGGGAACGGGTCTCGCCGGGGACGGCGATCCCGAGGGGGACACCCTGCCGATCTGGGAAAACCGGCCGAGTGAACTGAAGTATTCACATACATAAGATCGTTGGCAAGACTTGGTTTCGCCCGGATTTGTCGATCTTCATCGGCCACATCGCCGCAACACCTCTGACACGCTCGCGAACGCCCACCGTCACACCGAATCACCGCCGGACAGCACCTGCCGTCCGGCGGTGGCGCCCGGCGGTCCCGGCGGTCGGCGTCAGGAGGTACGGCGGCGGGCGCCGGGACCCGGGCGGGGCACCACGTCGCGGTGCCGGGTCACCTCGTGCCCGTCCGCGCAACGCAGCGTGACGCGTACCTCCGCGCCGCAGTCGCGGTGACCCACGCTCAGCGGCGAGCCCTCCGGGTCGGCGAGGTGCCGGTCGCCCCATCCGAGCACGGCGACCAACACCGGCCAGAGGTCCATGCCCTTCTCGGTCAGCCGGTACTCGTGGCGCAGCCGGCTGCCCGGCTCCCGGTACGGCTCGCGGCGCAGCACACCCTGCTCGACGAGGGTGGTCAGCCGGTTGGTCAGCACCTGGCGGGGAATCCCGGTGCGCACCCGCATGTCGTCGAAGCGGCGTACGCCGTTGAACACCTCGCGGAGCACGACCAGGGTCCACCGCTCGCCGAGGACCTCCATCGCTCGGGCGATGGTGCAGTTGTCCACCGACCAGTCCAGTGCCGCGGGTCTCATCCGCCCAGGCTAGGTCTCATTGACAGACTCAGCAACGTGCTGCGAGGCTGCGTCCATGACACAGACGCAGGAGCCGACGCGCACCCGCACCTTCACCTGGTCGGATCCGGCGACCAACGCCGCGCAGCTCGGTCGGCGCGGTGGCCTCGACATGATCCGGGCGATGATCGCCGGCGAGTTGGCGGCGCCTCCGGTCATGCACCTGATCGACATGGCCCGGATGGAGGCGGACGAGGGACGGGTCGCCGTCGAGCTGGTCCCGCAGGAGTTCCACTACAACCCCCTCGGCACCGTCCACGGTGGTGTCATCTCCACCCTGCTGGACACCGCCGCCGGCTGCGCCGTGCACACCACGCTGCCCGTGGGGGTCGGCTACACCTCGCTGGACCTGAACGTGAAGTTCCTCCGCCCGGTCACCGTCGACAGCGGCATCCTGCGCTGCGAGGGCACCGTGCTCCAGCGCGGCCGCCGCACCGCCCTGGCCGAGGCCCGCCTCACCGACGCCAGCTCCCGCCTCGTCGCGCACGCCACGAGCAGCTGCCTGATCTTCCCCCTGAACCCCTGACCCTGACCCCAACCCCCGACCCCGTTCGCGTCGATCATGAGGTTGACGGGCGATCGGAAGATCGAACAACCCGCCAACCTCATGATCACCGAGGCGGGACAGGAGGCAGAGCCGGAGGCCCGGAGCCTGGGGTCAGCGCTGGGCCAGGCGGGCGGCTCGGGCGTCGCGCTTCTCCTCGAAGCGGGACGCGGCCTGCTCCAGGGTGTCGAGTTGGGCGGCCAACTGCTCGCGGGCGGCCTCGCCGTCGGCGTTCAGGCCGGTCACGTTGAACACGTCCCACTGGCGCAGCACCGGCATCAGCACCTCGTCGCGGTGCTGGCGCAGGTCGTAGATGCCGGCGAGGGCGATCGCCACCGACTTGCGGGCGAAGCCGTCGATGCCGTTGCCCGGCATCTGGAAGTTTGCCACCACGTCGGCGACGGCCCGCATCGCCTGGCTCGGGGCCAGCTCGAACGCGCCGGCGAGCAGGTTGCGGTAGAAGACCATGTGCAGGTTCTCGTCGGCCGCCACCCGCGCCAGCAGCGCCTCGCAGACCGGGTCGCCGGTGGCCTTGCCGGTGTTGCGGTGCGAGATCCGGGTGGCCAGCTCCTGGAACGAGACGTACGCGAGCGAGTGCAGGACCTCGTCGTCGTGCACGTTGACGTAGCCGGCGGACATGTGCGTCATCCGGGCACGCTCCAGCGCCACCGGGTCGACCGCCCGGCTGACCGTCAGGTAGTCGCGGATCGCCGTGCCGTGCCGGCCCTCCTCCGCGGTCCACCGGTGCACCCAGGTGCCCCACGCGCCGTCCCGGCCGAACAGGGTGGCGATCTCGTGGTGGTACGAGGGCAGGTTGTCCTCGGTCAGCAGGTTGACGATCAGCGCGGTACGCGCCACGTCCGGGATGGTGGAGTCGGTCGGAGACCACGCCTCGCCGCCGAGCGGCCCGTCGAAGGTACGCCCGTCGCTCCACGGCACGTACTCGTGCGGGAACCACTCCTTGGCCAGCGAGAGGTGGCGGTCCAGATTGCGCGCGACCACCGGCTCCAGCTCGACGAGCAGTGCGGTCTGACTCACTGTGGTGCTCACGGTCACGAGAAACTCCCTACGGTGGCGTAACTTACGCTACCGTAGGTCCCCGCGGCCGTACGCGCCAGTCGGACTCTCAGCCGACCACCGGTTTGAGGTCCGCCCGAGACGGCATCCACTCCCCCGCGGCCGCCGTGACCTGCTCGCCGGAACGGATGTCCTTCACCTCGTCCGGGCCGCCGTCGGCACCCGGGAACCAGACGTACGGAATGCCGCGCCGCTCGGCGTAGCGGATCTGCTTGCCGAACTTCGCCGCGCTCGGCGACACCTCGGTCGGCACGCCACGCCGCCGCAACGCCTCGGCCACCCGGTTGCTGGCCGCCCGCCGCTCCTCACTGGTCACCGCCACCAGCACGGCGGTCGGCACCTCGCGGGAGACCGACAACTCACCCGCGCCGAAGAGCAGGCCGAGCAGCCGGGTCACCCCGATCGAGATGCCCACCCCGGGGTACGAGGTGGTGCCGGCGCTGGCCAGGTTGTCGTACCGACCGCCGGAGCAGATCGAGCCGAACCGCTCGTAGCCGCGCAGCTGGGTCTCGTAGACGGTGCCCGTGTAGTAGTCCAGGCCGCGGGCGATGCGCAGGTCCGCCACGCACAGGCCGGGCGAGTGCTCGGCGGCGGTCTCGACCACCCGGACCAACTCCTCGATGCCCTCGGTCAGCAGCGGGTCGTCGACGCCGAGCGCGCGTACCGCGTCGGCGAAGGACGCGTCCGGCGCGGAGATCTCGGCCAGCGCCAGGCACGCCTTGGCCTGCGCCTCGCTCGCGCCGGCGGTCTGGGCCAGCAGGTCGGCCACCTTCGCCGGGCCGATCTTGTCGAGCTTGTCGACCGCGCGCAGGGCCGCCTCCGGGTCGGTCAGTCCAATGCCCCGGTAGAAGCCCTCACAGATCTTGCGGTTGTTGACCTGGATCGTCACCGGCGGGATCGGCAGCGCCCGCAGCGCGTCCCCGATCACCAGCGGCATCTCCGCCTCGTGGTGCGGGGCCAGGGTGTCCCGGTCGACGATGTCGATGTCGGCCTGGACGAACTCCCGGTAGCGACCCTCCTGCGGCCGCTCGCCCCGCCACACCTTCTGGATCTGGTAGCGGCGGAACGGGAAGGCCAGCTTGCCGGCGTTCTCCAGCACGTACCGGGCGAACGGCACGGTCAGGTCGAAGTGCAGGCCGAGCTGGTCGTCGCCACCGGCACCCTCGGCGTCGGCGTGCAGCCGCCGGATCACGTAGACCTCCTTGGAGGTCTCGCCCTTGCGCAGCAACTGGTCCAGCGGCTCCACCGCACGGGTCTCCAGTGGGGCGAAGCCGTACAGCTCGAAGGTGGCCCGGATCCGGTCGAGCACGAACTGCTCGATCATCCGCTGGCCGGGGGTCCACTCCGGGAAGCCGGAGATGGGCGTGGGCTTGCTCATCGCGTACTCCTTGCGGTTCCGCGCCCGCGGCGCGGTGGTGTCGTCGGGTCCGCGCGCGGCGCGGACAAAGATCTAGAGGCCCCGGGTGGGAGCGGCCGGCGACGTGCCAGCCACCTCGATGAGGTACGGGTTGCTGGCGCGCTCGCGGCCGATGGTGGTGCTGGGGCCGTGGCCGGGCAGCACGACCGTGTCGTCGGCCAGCGGAAGGATCTTGTCGCGCAGGCTGGTGAGCATCGCCGGCATGCTGCCGCCGGGCAGGTCGGTGCGGCCGATCGACCCGGCGAAGAGCACGTCGCCGGAGAGACACAGCTCGTCGGCCTCCCAGCCGGAGCCGGCGCCGGGCAGCCGGAACAGCACCGACCCGCCGGTATGGCCCGGGGCGTGGTCGACGGCGATCTCCAGACCGGCCAGCGTGAGGGTGGCGCCGTCGGTCAGCTCGGCCACGTCCTCCGGCTCGGTGTAGCTCAACCGGCCACCGAAGAGCGAGGTCAGGTCGCTCGAGAGGCCCTTGGCCGGGTCGGCCAGCATCTCCCGGTCACCGGGGTGGACGTACGCGGTGATGCCGCGGGCACCGCAGACCGGCGCCACCGAGAAGGTGTGGTCGAGGTGGCCGTGGGTGAGCAGCACGGCGGCCGGGTGCAGGCGGTGCTCGGCGAGCAGCGCGTCGAGCTGGTCGAGCACCCCGATGCCGGGGTCGACCACCACGCACTGCTCCCCCGGCGCGGTGGCCACCACATAGCAGTTGGTGCCGAAGGCGTCCGCGGGGAAGCCGGCCACGAGCACGGGCGCTGTCCTTTCCGTCGAGCTGTCGTCCTGCCCAGCAGCCTAACCGGCGGGGCGAGCCGGTTTGCCGCGTCCGTCCCTCCCGCCCCGCCGGGCACAGTGACATCGCCCGATAAGGGCTGCTGACGGCGGGGTGGACCTCGTACACCACATTCCCAGTCGCTAGCCGTACACTCTGGCGGGCGTGTGGCGCGGCACACGTGACGCCTGACGGGCCGGGACGCCCGGCCGCCGGCGACAACCAGGTAGAGGAAGGGGAGCACGGGTGGCTTCCAGCAGGGACCGGCAGCGCAAACTGGCGCGGGCCAAGCTCGACCGGCAGTTGGCCCGCCGGGCCGCCGCCACGCGGCGCCGTCGGCAGATCCAGGCCGGTGTCGGCGCCGCCCTGGTCCTCGTGCTGATCGTGGCCGGCTCGGCCTGGGCACTCGGAGCGTTCGACTCCGACCCGAAGCAGAACACGGCCGCCGAGGACGTCTGTCTCTGGACGCCGCAGGACGCGACGGCCAACACCAACCTCAAGGACGTCGGCACCCCGGAGACCAAGGGTCTGCCCACCGACGGCACCCGGGCGATGACCGTGACGACCAACCAGGGCGCGCCGATCACCGCCGAGCTGAGCCTCACCAACTCCCCGTGTGCCGCGGCGAGCATCGCCCACCTGGCGAGCCGGTCGTTCTACGACAACACCAAGTGCCACGAGATCACCGCCGACGGCGCTCTGCGCTGCGGTGACCCCAGCGGCACCGGCCTCGGCGGCCCGACGTACTCGTTCTACGACGAGGACGTGCCGACCGTGCCGTCGGCGTCGCCGTCGGCCACCCCGGCGCCCGGCCAGCCGCCCACGTACCCGAAGGGGACCGTGGCCATGATCTCCAACCCGCCGGGCAGCAACGGCAGCCAGTTCCTGATCTTCTTCAAGGACTTCACCACCACCGACCCGAAGTTCCCGGTCATCGGCCGGGTGACCGGCGGCCTCGACGTGGTGGAGAAGATCGGTGCCCTGCCGACCGTGGACAATGGGACGGGGGCCAAGGTCAAGCCCAAGACCGACGTGGTGATCCAGAGCCTCACCGTTGGTGAGCCGGTCACCGCCGCGGCACCGTCGCCGTCGGCCTCCGGCGCCCCGGCCAGCAGCCCCAGCGCCGGCTGACCGGTCACCCCACCCACCCGAGCGGCACCCAGCAGCAGACAGCCAGGAGGATCCAGGCGTGACGTCCACCAGAGAGCGGCAGCGCGCGGCGGCACGCGCCCGGCTCGAGAAGGAGATGGCCGAGCGCGCGGCCAAGGCCCGCAAGCGCCGCCAGACGCAGGCGATCATCGGCGCGGGCGCCGCGCTGGTGCTCGTGGTCGCCGGCACCGTGTGGCTGGCCATGAGCCTCGGCGGCGACGACGACAAGACCGACACCGCCGCCCAGGCGCCCGGCGCGTCCGAGTGCGTGTTCAACCAGCTTCCCGCGGACCAGCGGAGCCCGCAGATCAAGGACGTGGGGCTCCCGAGCAACCAGCAGTCCGGCACCGGGGTGCAGACCATGACGATCGACACCAACCTCGGCCCGATCACGGCCAAGGTCGACCGGTCGCTGGTGCCGTGCACGGCGGGCAGCTTCACCTACCTCGCGGAGAAGAACTTCTTCGACAACACCAAGTGCCACCGCCTGGTGACCGAGGGCATCAAGGTGCTGCAGTGCGGCGACCCGAGCGCCACCGGCAACGGCTGGCGGCAGACCGACGGCATGGGCGGCCCGAGCTACAAGCTGCCCGAGGAGAACCTGCCCACCGAGAAGCGCCCGCCGTACCCGGAGGGCGTCATCGCGATGGCCAACTCCGGCCAGCCGGGCAGCACCGGCAGCCAGTTCTTCATCGTCTACGGCGACTCGCCGCTGGACCCCGCGTACACCGTGCTGGGCACCGTCACCGGTGGCCTGGACATCGTCAAGGACGTGGCCAAGGCCGGCGACGACGGGGCGTTCGCCCAGCAGGCCGGCGGTGGCCACCCGAAGAAGGAGGTCATCATCAAGGACCTCGCGATGAGCCCGCCGCAGGGCTGACACCCGCAGCGAACGACGAAGCGCCCGCCGGCTGAGCCGGCGGGCGCTTTCGTGTCGGGGGTCAGGCCCCGGAGGTGACCCGGTACGCGTCGAAGACACCGTCGACCTTGCGAACCGTGGCCAGCAGGTGGCCCAGGTGCTTCGGGTCGGCCATCTCGAAGCTGAACCGGCTCACCGCCACCCGGTCGCGGGTGGTGGTGACGGTGGCGGAGAGGATGTTGACCCGCTCGTCGGAGAGCACCCGGGTGACGTCGGCCAGCAGCTTGTGCCGGTCGAGTGCCTCCACCTGGATGGCGACCAGGAACGTCGAGGCGGAGGTGAGCTTCCAGCTGACCTCGACGACCCGCTCGCTCTGCGCCCGCAGGTCCTCGGCGTTGGCGCAGTCGTCGCGGTGCACGCTCACCCCGCCGGAGCGGGTGACGAACCCGAAGACCGAGTCCGGCGGAACCGGGGTGCAGCAGCGGGCCAGCTTGATCCAGACGTCGCTGACGCCGCGGACCACCACGCCCGGGTCGCTGCTGCTCTGCCGGCTGCGCGGCGGCCGGGTGGCGACGGCGGTCTCGGCGATGTCCTCCGCCGCGCCCTCCTCGCCGCCGTACGCGGCCATCAGCTTCTGCACCACCGACTGCGCGGAGACCTGGCTGTCGCCGACCGCCGCGTAGAGCGAGGCCACGTCGGCCAGGTGCAGGTCCCGGGCGATCGACATCAACGCGTCGGAGGTGAGCATCCGCTGCAACGGCATGCCCTGCTTGCGCATCGCCTTGACGATCGCGTCCTTGCCGGCCTCGATCGCCTCCTCGCGCCGTTCCTTGTTGAAGTACTGGCGGATCTTCGTACGCGCCCGGGGGCTCTTGACGAAGCCCAGCCAGTCCTGCGTCGGGCCGGCCGTCTCGGACTTCGACGTGAAGATCTCGATCACGTCGCCGTTGGAGAGCGTGGATTCCAGCGGCACCAGCTTGCCGTTGACCCGCGCGCCGATGCACTTGTGCCCGACCTCGGTGTGCACCGCGTACGCGAAGTCCACCGGCGTGGACCCGGTGGGCAGGGGGATGACGTCACCCTTCGGGGTGAAGACGTACACCTCCTGGCTGGACAGGTCGAAGCGCAGCGCGTCGAGGAACTCGCTCGGGTCGGCCGCCTCCCGCTGCCAGTCCAGCAACTGCCGCAGCCAGGTCATCTCGTCGATGTGCGCCGGCGGGCCGACGATCTGGGTGCCCTTGTGCTCCTTGTACTTCCAGTGCGCGGCGATGCCGAACTCCGCGGTGCGGTGCATCGCGTAGGTGCGGATCTGCATCTCCACCGGCTTGCCGGTGGGCCCGATGACCGTCGTGTGCAACGACTGGTACATGTTGAACTTGGGCATGGCGATGTAGTCCTTGAACCGGCCCGGCACCGGCTGCCAGTTGGCGTGGATCACGCCCAGCGCCGCGTAGCAGTCCCGCACCGTGTCGACCAGGATCCGCACACCGACCAGGTCGTAGATGTCGTTGAAGTCGCGACCCCGCACGATCATCTTCTGGTAGATCGAGTAGAGGTGCTTCGGCCGACCGGTCGTCTCCGCCTTGATCTTGGCGGCCTTGAGGTCGGTCTGCACCTTCTGGGTCACCTGCCGCAGCAGCGCCTCACGCTGCGGCTGGTGCTCCCCGATCAGCCGGTTGATCTCCTCGTACCGCTTCGGGAACAGCGTGCCGAAGGACAGATCCTCCAGCTCCCACTTGATCGTGTTCATACCCAGCCGGTGCGCCAGCGGGGCCAGGATCTCCAGCGTCTCCTTGGCCTTCTGCTCCTGCTTGGGCCGGGGCAGGAAGGTCAGGGTGCGCATGTTGTGCAGCCGGTCGGCCAGCTTGATCACCAGCACCCGCGGGTCCTTGGCCATGGCCACGACCATCTTGCGGATCGTCTCGGCCTTGGCCGCGTCGCCCAGCTTGACCTTGTCGAGCTTGGTGACGCCGTCGACCAGCAGGGCGACCTCGCCGCCGAAGTCCGCGCGCATCTGGTCGAGCGTGTACTCGGTGTCCTCGATGGTGTCGTGCAGCAGCGCGGCGACCAGCGTGGTGGTGTCCATCCCCAGGTTGCCCAGGATGGTGGCCACGGCGAGCGGGTGCGTGATGTACGGGTCGCCGGACTTGCGGTACTGCCCGGAGTGCCACCGCGCGGCCGTGTCGAAGGCACGCTGGAGCAGCCGGACGTCGGCCTTCGGGTGGTTGTCCCGGTGGCTCGCGATGAGCGGCTCCAGCACCTCACTGACCTGCGAGGTCTGCCAGGGCGCGTTGAAGCGGGCCAGCCGTGCCCGGACCCGCCGGCCGGTGGGCGCGTTGGACAGCCCGAAACCACCGCTCGGTGACGGGTCGAGGCCGGCGTCGGTCGGGAACGGGACCACGACACCGTCGGCACCGGGCGACGCCTCGGCGGCACCCGGCACGGCAGCGGTCGGAAGCACCGCGCCCTCTGCCGGAGCCCTGCCCGAGCCCGTCACCCGGGCCGGCGCGTCACCGTTCCGGTCGGTCACCGAGCCGTCAGCGTCGCCTGTCGGGTGCACCGTGCCCTCCACCGGAGGGACGACATCGTGGGACACCGGCCTCCTCACCGCTCGCCGGAAACACACCGGCCGTACGTCGGCCGGCCTGGTCTCGCGCCGCCGGACGGCGTACCGCCGGCGTCAGCAAAGGGCAATGCTACCCGCACGGACGGTCCCCTGCCGCTCCGCCGGACGGTCCGCGCCCGCTCCGCCCGACGGGTCGGGCCTCAAACGGTCAGCAGGGCATGCACCGGACGCGGGGCCAGCCGTTCGCGGGCGCCCAGGAAGGCCAGCTCCAGCAGCACGGTGAACCCGGTGACGGTGCCGCCGGCCCGCTCGACCAGCTCCAGCGTCGCCTCGGCGGTGCCGCCGGTGGCCAGCACGTCGTCGACCACGAGCACCCGGTGCCCGGCCGTGAAGGCGTCCTCGTGCACCTCGAGGGTGGCCTCCCCGTACTCCAGGGCGTAGGAGACCGAGTGCGCCGGGCGGGGCAGCTTGCCGGCCTTGCGCACCGGCACCACACCCACCCCGGTCGCGTACGCGATGGCCGCCGCGACGACGAACCCGCGCGCCTCGATGCCGACCACGACGTCGAAGCTGTCCCGCCCGTGGTGGTCGATGATCCCGTCGATCACCTCGCGGAAGACCTTGCCGTCGGCGAACAACGGCATCAGGTCCTTGAACAGGACACCGGGCTTGGGAAAGTCGGGCACGTCCAGCACCCGGCTGGCCACCAGTCGGGCGGCCTCCGGGCCGCTGTCCCCGCGCGGCGCGGTGCTGTGGGTCTCCGTCACGGCTGTTCCGCTTCCCTTCCGACGACGACGGCGTCCGGCGATGCTGCTCGCACAGCATGCCGGACGCCGTTCGGGCGTTTCCTCCCGGGTCTGACCCCGGGTGCCGGTCAGCGCCGCTTGGCGCCGCCCGGCCGGTTGCCGCCGCCACCCGGGCGACCGCCCCGGGCACCGGTCGGCCGCTTGCCCGCCGGACGGGCGCCCACCTTGGGGGCGGCACCGGCCAGCGCGGCGGCGTCCTGGTCGATCGGGGCGTCGGCCCCGTCGGCCTGCGCCGGGCTCGGGGCGCCCTTCGGCGTCACCTCGCCACGGGCCAGCGAGCCCCGGCGGGCCAGCACCCGCTTGTTGTGCGCCTGGATCCGCGGGTCGTAGTTCTTCAGCAGCGCCAGCAGGGGCGTGGCCACCAGGATGGAGGTCAGGAACGCCACCGCCATACCGACGAACAGCACCAGGCCGAGGTCCTTCAGCGTGCCGGCGCCGAGCAGGCCGGCGCCGATGAAGAGCAGACCACCGACGGGCAGCAGGGCGACCACCGAGGTGTTCAGCGACCGCATCAGGCTCTGGTTGACGGCCAGGTTGGCCGCCTCGCCGTACGTCTGGTTGTTGTTGGCCGTGATGCCCCGCGTGTTCTCCTGCACCTTGTCGAAGACCACCACCACGTCGTAGAGCGCGAAGCCCAGGATCGTGAGGAAGCCGATGATCGTCGACGGGGTCACCTCGAAGCCGACCAGCGAGTAGATGCCGGCGGTGAGGATCAGGTTCATGAACAGCGAGGAGACGGCGGCGACCGCCATCCGCCACTCGAAGCGCAGGATCAGGTAGACCATCACCAGCGCGATGAAGATGACCAGACCGAGCACGGCCCGCTCGGTGACCTGGCTGCCCCACGCCTCGCTGACCTGGTTGCTACTGATCTGGTTCGCGTCGATGCCGAGGTCCTCGGCAATCTGGGCCTTGACCGCGTTGGACTGCTCGACGCTGAGCTGCGCCGTACGCAGCTCGTAGGAATCCCCACCGGGGCCGCCGACCTTCTGCGCGGTGGCCACCTCGACGCCGGTGTTCTCGGCGGCGAGGGCCGAGTTGACCTCCCGCTCGGCGTCGTCCAGGGTGCCGACGCTGGCCGGCACCTGGAACGAGTTGCCGCCGGCGAACTCGATGCCAAGGCTGAAGCCGCGTAGCCCGAAGCTGAGGATCGCGATCAGGATCAGGACCCCGGCGACGCCGAACCAGAGCTTGCGCCGACCGACGACGTTGAGACCGGCCTCGCCGTTGTAGAGGCGGCTCGCCAGACCGTTTTCAGCCATCTCAGGCCTCCTTGGCGCGCGGGTTGCGGGGCTGAGTCTGCTGGGTGCGGGCCGGGAGTGCCCGGCCCAGACCGCTGACCCGCGGGGACAGGAACGCCCGGGTCCGGGCGAACATCGTCATGATCGGGTGCCGGAAGAGGAAGACCACGACCAGGTCCAGGACGGTGGCCAGGCCGAGCGCGAACGCGAAGCCCTTGACCGTGCCGACCGAGACCACGTAGAGCACCACCGCGGAGAGCAGGGTGATCGCGTTGGCCGAGATGATCGTCCGGCGGGCCCGGATCCAGGCTCGGGGCACCGCGCTGCGCGGGCTGCGCCCCTCCCGGATCTCGTCCTTCAACCGTTCGAAGTAGATGACGAACGAGTCCGCCGCCACACCGAGCGAGACGATCATGCCGGCGATGCCGGCGAGGGTGAGCGTGAAGCCGATCTGCCGGCCGAGCACCACCAGCGCGCCGAAGACCAGCAGCGCGGAGAGGATCAGGCTCAGGAAGATCACCGAGCCGAGCAGCCGGTAGTAGAAGAACGCGTAGATGATGACCAGCAGCATGCCGATGCCGGCCGCGAGCAGACCGGCGCGCAGGTGGCTGGCACCCAGGGTTGCGGTGACGTTCTGCGACTCCTGCGGCTCGAAGGTCACCGGCAGCGCGCCGTAGCGGAGCTGGCCGGCGAGCGCGCTGGCGTCCTTCTGGGTGAAGTTACCGGTGATCTGGGAATTGCCGGTCAGCACGCCCTGGATCTCCGGGGAGGAGACGATCTCGTTGTCCAGCACGACGGCCACCCGGCACTTGCCGTCCTGACCCAGCGCGGTCGCGTCGCAGGCCTGGCCCTCGTTGTTGAACGCCTCACGGGTCAGCGCCGTCCACTTGCCCTGGCCATCGCCGGTGAAGTCCAGACTGACCACCCAGGCGTTGGTCTGGTCGAGCACCGCGTCGGCGTCGCTGACGTCGGTGCCCTCGACCTTGGCCTGGTCGAGCAGGTACTTGGAGGCGCCGTCCTCGCAGGAGACCACCTGCTGCTTCGGGTCGGAGATCGACGCCGGCGGGCGCTTGTCGAGCTGCGCGCAGCCGATCGTCGGCACGTTGAACTGCATCTGCGCCGGCAGCACCGCCACCTCCTGCGGCGACAGCGTGCCGAACGGCTTGAGCTTGTCGGCCAGCGACGGGTCGGCGGTCAGGTCGGCCGGGGCCTGCAACCCGCTGGCGGCCTGCCAGGCGGGGGCGCCGACCTTCTGCTCGACGGCCTTGCGCTGCTCCTCGATGCTGGCCGGCACCGGCTCCTCGCTGGCGCTCGGCGACGGCGCGGCGGCACTCGCCGAGGCCGACGGGGTCGGCGTGGCGCTGGCGCTGGGCGCCGGGGCCATCCCGCCCTGCCCGCCGCTGGGCGACGTGGTCACCTTCGGAGCGGCGCTGCCCGACGGGCTCGGCGACACGCTGCCGGACGGGGCCGGGGACGCGCTGCCCGAGGGGGCCGGTGTGGCGGCCGGCGGCGGCGCGGCGGCCACGCCGCTGCCGTCGGCGGCCTTGAGCACCTTGCGGAAGCGCAGCTCGGCGGCGTCGCCCACCTCAGTGAGGTCCCGGTTCTCACCGGGCAGGGAGATGACGATGTTCCGGTTGCCCTCGGTGACCACCTCGGCCTCGGCCACGCCGAACGCGTTGACCCGGCTCTCGATGATCTGGCGGGCCTCCTCGAGGTTCTCGGCCGTCGGGGGCCTGCCGTCGACGCTGTTGGTCGCCTCCAGTGTCATTCGCGTCCCGCCGATGAGGTCCAGGCCGAGCTTAGGCTCGAGCCGGTCCTTCAAGCTGCCGCTGGCGCCGCCCGCGAAGAACACCAAAAGGTAGAGGACGACGAAGATGAACCCGAGCACGGCGAGCTGCCGGCCGGGCCGCATCTGTCCCTGAGGTGGTGCCACGGTTGTCCTGTCTCCCTGTACGGTCGCGCCGCTGCGCGCGGCGGCGGCGGGTGTCGGGCCGGGGGTCCCGGCCGACGGGTCTGACCTGGGCCGGCGGGGGTGCCGACACGGTGGCCGGACGCGCCGGCGTGGGACGCCGACGGTCACGGGAACGTGCCGACGTCCGGCGTCGACCCAACTATCCAGTTTTCACGTCGCGTCCGCTGCCCCGTCGGGCGCGGTGCCCCCGGCGGCCGACGTGACCGGCCGTACGCCGGACCCGCCACCGCCGGGAGAGGGCGTCACTCCTTGACGGTGTCCGCGTCCTCGGTGGCCGGCTCGCTCGGCAGCTCCGCGCGGGTGACCACCCGGGCGATGGCCGGCCGGGCGTAGCGGGTCTGCACGCCCGGAGCGACCTCGAGCAGGACGGTGTCGTCCTCGATGCCGGTGACCGTGCCGTAGAGCCCGCCGATGGTCACGACCTCGTCGCCAGGGCCGAGGTTGGACTGCATCGACTCCGCCTCGCGGCGGCGCTTCTGCTGGGGGCGGATCATCATGAAGTACATGACCCCGAAGAGCAGGGCGATCATCAGGATCGGCGTGAAGCTGCCGGCCCCGCCACCCGCTGCTGCGTAATGCACGGTTACTGACCTTCCCATTGGCCACCTGCCCGGCACGGGGGGTGCCGGAGCGGAGGCGGATTCTCACGTCCTGTACAGACCGCGGCGAAGTCTAATCCCTGCACCTGAGAACACCGAATGCGGTGCAGATCACGTTCACATCACGGCTGATCGGCATCCAACGAGAACAGATCGGGTGCCGGTGGGACATCCACCCCAAATGTACCATTCGGCGGATTACGTCCGAGATGCCGCCAGGCGGCCTCGGTGGCCACCCGACCGCGTGGGGTACGGGCCAGCAGGCCCGCGCGGACCAGGAAGGGCTCACAGACCTCCTCGACCGTGTCCGGCTGCTCCCCCACCGCCACGGCGAGGGTGGACAGCCCCACCGGGCCACCGCGGAACGAGTCGACCAGCGCGGTCAGCACCGCCCGGTCGAGCCGGTCCAGGCCCAGGGCGTCCACGTCGTACACGGTCAGAGCCTTGCGGGCGGTGCCCAGGGTGACCACCCCGTCGGCCCGCACCTCCGCGTAGTCGCGGACCCGGCGCAGCAGCCGGTTGGCGATCCGCGGGGTCCCCCGGGACCGGCCGGCGATCTCGGCCGCGCCGTCGGCGGTGATGGGCACGCCGAGAATCCGCGCCGAGCGGTGCAGCAGCGTCTCCAGGTCGGCCGGGGCGTAGAAGTCCAGGTGCGCCACGAAGCCGAAGCGGTCGCGCATCGGGCCGGTCAACAGGCCCGACCGGGTGGTCGCGCCGACCAGGGTGAACGGCTCGACGTCGAGCGGGATGGCGGTCGCGCCCGGGCCCTTGCCGACCACCACGTCGACCCGGAAGTCCTCCATCGCGCTGTAGAGCAGCTCCTCGGCCGGTCGGGCGATCCGGTGGATCTCGTCGATGAACAGCACGTCGCCCTCGCCGAGGCTGGTCAGGATGGCCGCCAGGTCACCGGAGCGCTCGATCGCCGGGCCGCTGGTCACCCGGATGCCCGCACCCAGCTCGGCGGCGACGATGTTGGCCAGGCTGGTCTTACCCAGGCCGGGTGGACCGGAGAGCAGGATGTGGTCCGGCGGGGAGCCCCGCCGCATGGCGCCCTGCAGCAACAGGTCGAGCTGGTCACGGACCCGGTCCTGGGCGATGAACTCGGCCAGCCGGCGAGGCCGGACGGTGGCCTCGACGTCCCGATCCGCGTCGCTCACGTACGCCGAGACGAGCCCTTCGGTCTCGCTCACCGGGTGCGACCCAGCAGGCGGATGGCCTGCCTGAGCAGGACCGGCACGGGCGGGGTCTCACCGTCGACGGCCTCCGCCACCGCGGCCACCGCCTGGTCGGCCTGCCCGGCCGTCCAGCCCAGCCCGACCAGCGCCTGGCGGACCTGCTCGGGCCAGCTGCCGCCGGTCACGCCACCCACGCCGTCGGCGCCGATGGCCACCGGGCCGATCCGGTCGCGCAGCTCCAGCACCAGGCGCTCGGCGCCCTTCTTGCCGATGCCGGGCACCCGGGTCAGCGCGGCGACGTCGGCGTTGGCGATCGCCTTGCGGACCGCGTCGGGGGTGTGCACGGCCAGCACCGCCTGGGCCAGCCGCGGGCCGACCCCGCTGGCGGTCTGGAGCAGCTCGAACAGCGCCTTGGCGTCGTCGTCGGCGAAGCCGTAGAGGGTCAGCGAATCCTCCCGGACCACCAGACTGGTGGCCAGCCGGGCGGTCTGACCGACCCGCAGGTCGGCCAGCGTCCCCGGGGCGCAGTGCACGGCCAGGCCGACACCGCCGACCTCGATCACGGCCTGGTCCGGACCCGTCGCGGTCACCGTGCCGCGCACGCTGGCGATCATCGTGCTCCTCCTCGTCGTACCCGGTCGGCCGCCGCGGCCAGCTTGGAGCGGGTCCCGCCGCGCCACACGTGACAGATGGCCAGGGCGAGCGCGTCGGCGGCGTCGGCCGGCTTGGGCGGCTCGTCCAGCCGCAGCAGCCGGGTCACCATCGCGGTGATCTGCGCCTTGTCGGCCTGACCGGACCCGGTCACCGCCGCCTTCACCTCGCTCGGCGTGTACGTCTGCACCGGCAACCCGGCGCGCGCCCCGGCCAGCACGGCGATGCCGCTGGCCTGCGCGGTGCCCATCACGGTGCGCACGTTGTGCTGGCTGAACACCCGCTCGACGGCGACGCTCTCCGGCTGGTGCTCGGCGACCAGCTTGGTCAGCGACCGGTCCAGGTGTAGCAACCGCAGCGGCAGCTCGTCGGCAGGGTCGGTGTAGACCACGTAGTAGGCGATCAGGGTGCAGGGCCGGCCGGGCACACCCTCGACGACGCCCACGCCGCACCGGGTCAGCCCGGGGTCGACACCAAGAACCCGCACGCCACCCCTCCCCAACCATCACCAGTACGTGTGTTCGACACCCTACTGCCCGCCCTCCCACCCGCCTCAACAGACACGCCAGCCCCTGTCGATCAAGGAGGTGTGGTGGGCGACAGGCGAGGGCCCGTCGCGGGAGGGGCCACACAGCTTTGGTGTGGAGTATGTGTTGCCGGCCCATGTGCCCGGGGCCACACAGCTCGTAACTTCTTGCGCCATGACGGCAGAACCCGTGGCGGTCCCCCACGTCGTACAGGTCGACCTCGCCGGTCGTACCGCCCTGGTCACCGGGGGCGGCAGCGGCATCGGGCGAGCGTGCGCGCTGCGACTGGGCGCGGCCGGCGCCAAGGTGCTCGTGGTGGACCGCAACCTGGAGGCGGCCAAGACGGTGGCCGCCGAGGCCGGCGGCCGGGCCGAGGGGGTCGACCTGGCCGACGCCGGTGCCGTGGACCGGCTCGACGTCGACGTGGACATCGTGGTCAACAATGCCGGGCTCCAGCACGTGGCGCCGTTGCAGGACTTCCCCGTCGAGCGCTTCGAGTACATCCAGCGGGTGATGGTGGAGGCGCCGTTCCTGCTGATCCGCCGCGCGCTGCCGCACATGTACGCCCGGGGCTGGGGCCGGATCATCAACATCTCGTCGGTGCACGGGCTGCGCGCCTCGCCGTACAAGGCGGCCTACGTCTCGGCCAAGCACGCCCTGGAAGGGCTGTCGAAGGTGGTGGCGCTGGAGGGCGCCGCGCACGGGGTGACCGCCAACTGCATCAACCCGGCGTACGTGCGGACCGCACTGGTGGAGAGCCAGATCGCCGACCAGGCGGCCAGCCACGGCCTGCCGGAGGCCGAGGTGATCGAGAAGATAATGCTGGCCCGGGCCGCGATCAAGCGACTGATCGAGCCGGAGGAGGTGGCCGAGCTGATGGCGTACCTCTGCTCGTCGCCGGCGGCGTTCATCACCGGCGCGTCGATCGCGCTCGACGGGGGCTGGACGGCGAACTAGTGGGCCCGAGCACAATGTCGACCATGTCGTCGCCGGTGGAGTTCCTGGAGCTGCTCGCCCGCGAGGCCGCGGCGGTCGAGTTCGAAGGGCCGCTGGTGGCCGCGCGGGCCGCCGGGCTGCCGGCCGACCGGCTGGCCGAGCTGGAGCAGGCCAAGACGGTGGCGCTGCGGGTACGCGCGCTGCTGGAGCGCCGGCGCCGCCGGGAGACCGAGCTGTCCGGCCTGTACGACACGGTCAGCGACCTCGCCGGGCTGCGCGACCTGGACGACGTGCTGCGGGCGATCGTGCACCGCGCCCGCAACCTGCTCGGCGCCGACGTCGCCTACATGACGCTCAACGACGACGAGCGCGGCGACACCTACATGCGGGTCACCGACGGGTCGGTCTCGGCCCGTTTCCAGCGGCTGCGGCTGCCGATGGGCGCCGGCCTCGGCGGCCTGGTGGCCCAGTCGGGCGCCCCCTACGTGACGGCGAACTATCCGGAGGACGAGCGCTTCCACCACACCGGGGAGATCGACGCCGGAGTCGGTGAGGAGGGCCTGGTGGCGATCCTCGGGGTGCCGCTGCGGCTCGGATCCACCTCGATCGGGGTGCTCTACTCGGCCAACCGCTCGGCCCGGCCGTTCGCCCGGGAGGAGGTGGCGCTGCTGGTCTCCCTGGCCGCGCACGCCGCGGTGGCGATCGACACCGCGCGGTTGCTGGCCGAGACCCGCTCGGCGCTGGCCGAGCTGTCGGCGGCGAACACCACCATCCGCGCGCACAGCAGCTCGGTGGAGCGGGCCGCGGCGGCACACGACCGGATGACCGGGCTGGTGCTGCGCGGCGGCGGGGTGGAGGACGTGGCGGCCGCGGTGACCGAGGTGCTGGACGGGGCGCTGCTGGCGTTGGACGCCGAGGGCCGACTGCTGGCCCGGGTCGGCGAGATCGACGAGCCGGACCGGGCGGACATCGTCGAGGCGGTGGCCGCGTCCCGGACCGAGGGACGCAGCGTGCGCCGGGGTCCGCTCTGGTACGCGGCCGTGGTGGCGGGCACGGAGAACCTGGGCGCCCTGGTGCTGCGCCCGGACGACGAGCTGGTCGACGCCGACCAGCGGATCCTGGAGCGGGCGGCACTGGTGACCGCTCTGCTGCTGCTGTTCCGCCGCACGGTGGCCGAGGCGGAGGGGCGGGTACGTGGGGAGCTGCTGGACGACCTGATCGCCCGGCCGCTGCGCGACACCGACGCCCTGCGCAGCCGCGCCCGCCGGCTGGGGGTGGACCTGGACGCGCCGCACGTGCTGGTGGCGGTGGGCGACGACGCGATCGCCGCCACCGGCTCGGCCCGGCAGCGGGTGTTCTCCTGGGCCACCACGTACGCCTCGGCGCGGGGTGGACTGGCCGCGGCGCGCGACGGCCGGGTGGTGCTGATGCTGCCCGGGCGGGACGCCGGTGGCAGCGCCCGTGCGGTGGCCCGGGACCTGTCGCGGGTGACGGGCCGGCCGGTGACGGCGGGGGCGAGTGGCCCGTCGACCGGGCCGGCGTCGCTGGCCGGCACGTTCCAGGAGGCGGACCGCTGCCTCACGGCGCTCGGCGCGCTGGGCCGCTCCGGCCAGGGGGCGAGCACCGCGGAGCTGGGCTTCGTGGGGCTGCTGTTGGGCACGGTGGGTGACCGGGGCGAGAAGGACGTCGCCCAGTTCCTCACCGCCACGGTCGGGCCGGTGGTCGACTACGACGCCCGGCGGGGCACGGCGCTGGTGAAGACGCTGGAGGCGTACTTCGGGGTGGGCGGCAGCCTGGCCAGGGCCGCCGAGCAGCTGCACGTGCACGTCAACACGGTGACCCAGCGGTTGGAGCGGGTGGGGCAGCTGCTCGGCGCCGACTGGCAGCGGCCCGAGCGGGCGCTGGAGGTGCAGTTGGCGCTGCGCCTGCACCGGCTGCGCGCCCCGATCAGCTGACCCGGCCCGCCAGCCCCGGGTCCACCGGGCCGGACCAGCGGCCCGCGCCCGGTGGTCGGGTCAGCGGGCCTGGATGCCCGCCAGCACGGTGTCGACGACCTGCTGCGGCAGTGTCTGCTCGTCCAGCTCCGGGTTCCACTGCAGCACCCGCTGGATCAGCATCGGGCCGGTGAGCAGCGCCATGGTGACCTCCAGGTCGACGTCGGGCCGGAGGATTCCCTCGCTGATGCCCCGCTGGAGCACCTCGCGCATGAGCTGCCGGCGCGGGGCGATGATGTTCTGGTAGAGCCGGAAGTGGTCCGGGCTGCGGTTCACCTCCGGCACCAGGCAGGGCATGATCTTCGACGCGCGCGGGTCGACGTTCTTGCCGATCGCGCCGACCAGCAGGATCAGATCGTCCCGGACGGAGTGCCCCTCGGGCTGCGGCAGGATGCCCTTGAGCCGGCGCAGCGCGTCCAGCAGCAGGGTGTCCTTGCCGGCCCAGCGGCGGTAGATGGTGGCCTTGCCGACGCCGGCGCGGGCGGCGATCGCCTCGATCGAGAGCGCCTCGATGGTGCTGCCCTCGGCCAGCAGGTCGAGGGTGGCCTCGATGATCGCCTCGTCGGCGCGGAGGCTCCGCGGTCGCCCGGGCGACCGCGGAGCATCGGCGGTGGAGGTCATGTCGGACATTGTCTCCGAACCTAGGCCGTCCCGGCCAACTCGGGCTCGGCGGCCGGCGCCGCCGGTACGGCGGTCGCGACCTCCCGGCCCGGCATCCAGCGCAGCACCACCAGGATCCCGAGCGCGGCGACGACCGCGGAGAGCGCCGCCGCCCAGTGCATGGCGGTGACGAAGGCGTCGTTGGCGGCCGAGATCAACGCCGGGGCAGCCGGGCCGAGCTGCCCGGCCGCCGCGTACGCCCCGGAGATCGACTCGTTGGCGGCGTCGCGGGCCTGCGCGGGCAGGCCGGTCAGCGCGCCCTCCACGTCGGCCCGGTAGACCGCGGAGAGCACCGAGCCGAGGACCGCCACGCCGAGCGCGCCGGCCACCTGGCGGACGGTGTTGCTCACCGCGGAGCCGACGCCGGCCTTCTCCCGGGGCAGCGCCGACATGATCGACTCGGTGGCCGGCGGCATGATGTTGGCCATCCCGACGCCCTGGAAGAAGAAGACGACCAGCACGACCCAGATCGGGGTGGACGCGCCGATGAAGGCGAACGCGGCCAGTGCCGCCGCGGTCAGTGCCAGCCCGACGGTGGCGACCGCCCGGCCGCCGTAGCGGCGGACCATGGCGGCGCTGCGCGGCGCGAAGATCAGTTGTGCGCCGGCGAAGGGCAGGAAGAGCAGACCGGTCTGCAGCGGGCTGTAGTCACGGACCAGTTGCAGGTAGAACGAGCTGAAGAACATCACGCCCATCGCGGCGAAGAACACCAGGCCGACGATGGCCACCGGAGCGGCGAAGCGGGGCAGCTTGAACAGGCGAACGTCCAGCGACGGGTGGTCGCTGCGCCGCTCGTGCTGCACGAACCAGCCCAGCACCGCCAGGCCGGCCACGATCGAGCCCCAGGCGACCGGCCGGCCGAAGCCGTGCTCGCCACCGTCGATGATGCCGTAGGAGAGGGCGACCAGGCCGACCACGGAGAGCAGGACGCCGAGCACGTCGACCCGGCCCGGGCGCGGGTCACGTGACTCGGGCACCAGCAGCGCGACGAGGACCACGCCGGCGATGACCACCGGCACGTTGATCAGGAAGACCGAGCCCCACCAGAAGTGCTCCAGCAGCGCGCCGCCGAGGATCGGGCCGATCGCCACGGCCAGCCCGACCGCGCCGGCCCAGACGCCGATCGCGCGACCGCGCTCCCGCGGGTCGAAGACGTTGGAGATGATCGAGAGCGTCACCGGCATGATGGCCGCGCCTCCGACCCCCATCAGGGCGCGGGCCGCGATCAGCTGGGCCGGGTCCTGCGCGTACGCCGAGAGCAGCGACGCCAGCCCGAACAGCGCCAGGCCGATCATCAGGAAGCGCTTGCGGCCGGCGCGGTCGCCGAGCACCCCGAAGGTGAACAGCAGCCCGGCGAAGACCAGCGTGTAGGAGTTGATGGACCACTCCAGCTCGCCCTGGCTGGCGCCGAGGCCGTGCACCGGGTCGGCCAGGGTGCGCAGGGCGACGTTGAGGATCGTGTTGTCGAGGACGACCACGAGGAGGCTGATGACCAGCACCCCCAGGATCGGCCACCTCCTCGGGTGGCCCGTGTTGTCGTGCAGCTCCATGCCCGGTTCTCCCCCCGGTTCACCCGCGACCGCAATACGATACGGGTCAGACTCGTAACTGGGACAGCCTACGGGCGGCATTAACGATACGGAACCGATCCGTATCGTATGTGGTGGGCGTCACGCCAATTCGGCCACCCACTCCCCCGATCCCGGTCGGCATCCGAACCGTCGGGGGCATCCTCTGCCGCCTTTGCTCTGCTTCAACCGACGCAACACAAACGGCCCGCAACCGTTGCGCGGGTTGAAGCAGAGCAAAGGGCGGGGGTGACCATCGGCTCCCTCGCTGGCCAGCGTGACGTCTCCGTGCCCCCGGCGAGCCGCCGACGTCAGCCTTGTCGCGGGGCGGCCAGGCAGGCGGCCACGGCGGCCGGCAGCGTCCGCAGGTGGGTCGCCGGCACGGTGAGCGGCTCGATCCAGCCGGGCCCGGCGCCGTACACCCGCAGCAGCGGGAAGCCCCGGGCGAAGCGCACCAGGCGGTACGTGCGGCCGGTGACCGGCGTCTGCGACCACAGCACGACGGTGTGCGGGC
This sequence comes from Micromonospora yongxingensis, assembly GCF_052601155.1. Lineage (NCBI taxonomy): Bacteria > Bacillati > Actinomycetota > Actinomycetes > Micromonosporales > Micromonosporaceae > Micromonospora > Micromonospora yongxingensis. The sequence continues at coordinate 78,731 of NZ_JBQXEO010000022.1, read as the reverse complement.
GTGCCCGGTACACCGCGCTGTTCAGCGCGGACCAGGGCAGCGCGGGGCCGAGACGCAGGCAGCCACGACCCTGCTCGCGCAGCGCGGCGGCGAGGGCGTGCAGACCGAGGCAGTGCGCCTCCTGCTCGGCCCCGTACCCCCGGGTAGACGTTTCCTACCCGGGGGTTCGCTGCGACGGCGCGCGGTGGATGCGCCGTCGCGGGATTTACCGGCGGCGTGCCGCCAGCCGGCGGGCCAGCGCGGCGGCGCTGCCCCAGATGCCGCGCCGGAACAACACCACCACCAGGACGAAGATGCCGCCGGTGACCAGCCCGATCGCCTCGAACCCGGAGAACGACAGCCAGTCCTCCAGCCGGACCACGATCCCGGCGCCGAGCACGCCGCCCCAGAGGGTGCCGATCCCGCCGAGCACCACCACGATGACGGCCTTGCCGGAGGTGGTCCAGTGCAGCACGTCCAGCGAGACGAACCGGTGGCCGACCGCGAACAGCCCGCCGCCGAGGCCCGCGATGAACCCGGAGAGCACGAACGCGGTGAGCTTGTAGCGGTGCACCGGGTAACCCAGCGCCCGGGCCCGGGCCGGGTTGTCCCGGATGCCGACCAGCACCCGGCCGAACGGCGAGTGCACGATCCGCCAGGCGCCGGCCAGGCCGAGCAGCACGATCGGCAGGATCGCGTAGTAGAAGTAGTAGTCGTCGGTGAGGTCCCAGCCGAACAGGTCCCGGGGCACTCCCTGGAGGCCGTTCTCACCCTGGGTCACCGAGCGCCACTCGTTGGCCACGTAGTAGACCATCTGCGCGAAGGCCAGGGTGACCATGGCGAAGTAGATGCCGGTCCGCTTCACCGCCAGGTAGCCGATCGGCACCGCCAGCACGGCCGCGGCCAGCGCCCCGGCCAGCACCGCGAGGGGGAACGGCAGTCCGGCGTGGATGGCCACCAACCCGGTGACGTACGCCGAGGTGCCCCAGAACGCGGCGTGCCCGAAGGACATCAGCCCCGTGAAGCCGAGCAGCAGGTCCACCGCGACGGCGAAGAGCGCCCAGCAGAGGATGTCCACCGCCACCGCCGGGTAGAGGCCGTTGGGCAGCCAGACCGCCACCAGCAACCCGACGGCGAGCAGCGCGTACCGGACCCAGCGCGGGGCACGGACCACGGCGACCAGCCCGGAGGGCGGGGCCGGACGCGCCGCCTCGGCCGTGGTGTCCACAGTGCTCGTCATGCCGGTGCCTCCTCACGGCCGAACAGACCCGCCGGCCGCCACAGCAGCACGACGGCCATCACGACGAAGACGATGGTCTGCGACACGATCGGGAAGTTGGACAGGTACGCCTCGCCCCACGCCTGGACCAGGCCGATGCCGAAGCCGGCGGCGACCGAGCCGAAGATCGAGCCCAGCCCACCGATCACCACCACCGCGAAGACCACGATGATCAGGTCGGCGCCCATCAGCGGGTTGACCGCGCGCATCGGCGCGGCCAGCACACCGGCGAGCCCGGCCAGGCCGATGCCGAAGCCGAAGACCGGCGTCACCCAGCGCCCGACGTCGATGCCGAACGCCCGGGTCAGGTCCGGCCGCTCGGTAGCCGCCCGGACCACCATGCCGATCCGGGTACGGGTGAGCACCCACCACACCGCCACGCAGAGCAGCACGGCGAAGCCGAGGATGAACACCCGGTACGTCGGGAAGTCGAAGAGCCCGAAGTTCACCGTCCCGCTCAACAGCGACGGGGTGGCGTACGGGCTGGACTGCACGCCGTACCGCAGCTTCACCAGGTCCTGCAGGATCAGCGTCAGGCCGAAGGTGAGCAGGAAGTTGTAGAGCGGGTCGAGTCTGGTCAACCGGTGGATGACCGCCCGCTCCAGCGCCATGCCGAGCAGGCCCAGCCCCACCGGCATGATCACCAGGGCCGCCCAGAACGGCACACCCGCCTCGGTGAGCAGCACGTACGCGCCGAACGCGCCGAGCATGTAGAACGCACCGTGGGCGAAGTTGACCACCCGCAGCATGCCGAAGATGACCGCGAGCCCGAGGGCGAGCAGGGCGTAGAACGCCCCGCTCACCAACCCGTTGAACGTGTTCTGCGCGAATCCGCTCACAGCGTCACACACTCACAGCTTGCAGTCCGCCGACGGCGCGCGGAACGCCTCCGCGGCGGGGATCGTCTTGAGCACCTTGACGTAGTCCCACGGCTCGGCCACCTCGGACTGCGGCTTCACCTGCGCGAGGTACGCGTCGTGCACCACCCGGTGGTCCTCGGCACGGATCTTGCCGTTGCGCAGGAAGACGTCCTCGACCGTCTTGCCCTCCAGGCCCTTGACCACGGCGTCCGCGTCGTCGGTGCCGGCGGCCTGCACCGCCTCCAGGTACTGGAGGGCGGCGGAGTAGTTGGCCGCGTGCGCGAACGTCGGCCGGGTGCCGGCCTTCTGCTGGAACCGGTCGGCGAACTCCCGGTTCTTCGCGTCGAAGTTCCAGTACCAGGCGTCGGTGTAGGTGGTGCCGGTCAGCGCGGCCGGGGTGAGCGAGTGGATGTCGGTGAGGAACATCAGACCCACCGCGAGGCCCACGCCCTTGTCCCGCAGCTTGAACTCGTTGTACTGCTTCACCACGTTGACCAGCTCGGCGCCGGCCTGCATGGTGCCCAGCACGTCCGGCTTCGGGTTCAGCGTCGGCGCCTTGAGCAGGAACGTCGAGAAGTCACCGCTGGTGTTCGGGAACGGCGCGCCGTCCTTGCCGACGACCTTGCCGCCGGCCGCCGTGATGGCGGTGGAGAAGCTCTTCTCCATGTCCTGGCCGAAGGCGTAGTTCGGGTACAGGATGTACCAGTTCTTGCCGATCTGCTCGGTCGTGGTCTTGCCCGTGCCGTTGGCCAGCATGTACGTGTCGTAGGCGTAGTGGAACGTGTACTTGTTGCAGCTCTTGCCGGTCAGGTCGGTGGTCGCCGCCCCGATGTTGAAGTAGAGCTTCTTCTTCTCCTTCGCCACGTCGGCGACCTTCAGCGCCGCCGACGAGGTCGGCACGTCCAGGATCAGGTCGACGCCCTTGCGGTCGTACATCTCCTGCGCCTTGGAGTTGGCCACGTCCGGCTTGTTCTGGTGGTCGGCGGTCTCCACGGTGATGTCCTTGGTCACCGCCTTGTCGCCGTACTTGGCCGTGAAGTCGGCGATCGCCATCTCCACCGCCGTCACCGAGTTCTTCCCGGACAGCTCCGAGTACGCCCCGGACTGGTCGTTGAGCACGCCCAGCACGATCTTGTCGCCGGTCAGCTTCTGGTCGCCGCCCGACTGGGGTCCACCGCCGCCGCAACCGGCGACCAGCACCACCGCGGCCGACACCGCGGCCACACCCACCGTCCTGCGCATGCTCACTCCATCCATTCCGCGCGTCGTCGCGCGGGTCGTCGTTGAGACAATTCAGATCCCGAGGTACGCCAGCAGCTCGCGTTCCCGCGAGCGCACCTCGGAGTTGTCCATCGCCTCCGCGACACGTCCCTCGGCCAGCAGGTAGTGCCGGTCGGCGACGCCGGTGGCGAAGTGCAGGTTCTGTTCGACCAGCAGCACGGTCACCCCGTGCCGCTTGGCCTCCCGCAGCAGGTCACCGACCTGCTGCACGAGCAGTGGGGAGAGCCCTTCGGTGGGCTCGTCGCAGAGCAGCAGCCGGGCGCCCATCCGCAGCACCCGGGCCAGCGCGAGCATCTGCTGCTCGCCGCCGGAGAGCATCGTCGCCGCCGAGTCGCGGCGGGTGTAGAGGGCGGGGAACGCCTCGTACACCCGCTCCAGCGACCACGGGTCGGGGCCGACCGTGGGAGGCAGGGTGAGGTTCTCGGTGACGGTGAGGGTGGCGTAGCTGCCCCGGTCGTCGGGCACCCAGCCCAGCCCCAGCCGGGCCCGCTTGTGCGCCGGCAGCTTGCCGACGTCACGCCCGTCCAGCTCCACCGTGCCGCGCTGACCGGGGTGCAACCCCATCACGCAGCGCAGCAGCGTCGACTTGCCGGCGCCGTTGCGCCCGACCAGGGTGACCACCTCGCCGGCGGCGACCTCCAGGCTGACGTCGCGCAGCACCTGCGCCTCGCCGTACCAGGCGGAGAGGTTCTCAATGCGCAGCATCAGCGGCTCCCAGGTAGGCGGTGATCACGCGCTCGTCCGCGCGGACCTGCTCGTACGGGCCCTCGACGAGGACCTTGCCGGCCTGCAGCACGGTGACGGTGTCGGCGAGTCGGCCGACCACACTCATGTTGTGCTCGACCATCACCACGGTCCGGCCCTCGCGCACCCGGCCGATCAGCTCCACGGTGCGGTCGACGTCCTCGAGGCCCATCCCGGCGGTCGGCTCGTCGAGCAGGAGCACCTTCGGGTCCAGCGCAAGGGCGATGGCGAGCTCCAGGGCCCGCTTGCGGCCGTACGCCAGCGACTCCGACGGGGCGTCGGCCAGGTCGGCCAGCCCCACCATGGCCAGCAGTTCGTCGGCACGCTCGGTGTAGCGGCCCATCAGCTTCGCCGAGCGCCAGAACCGCCAGCCCAGCCCACTGGACGACTGCAGGGCCAGGGCGACGTGCTCCCGGGCGGACAGCTGCGGAAAGAGGCTGGTGATCTGGAACGAGCGCGCCACGCCGAGTCGGGCTACCTGCTCGGGAGGCAGGCCCGTGACGTCCCGCCCGTCCAGCTCGATCCGCCCGCCGCTGGGCCGCAGAAAGCCGGTGAGCAGGTTGAACAGGGTGGTCTTGCCGGCGCCGTTGGGGCCGACCAGCGCGTGCACGCTCTCCGGCGCGACGTCGAGGTCGACGTCGTCAACGGCCCGGAAGCCCCGGAAGTCGCGGGTCAGCCCACGGGCCGACAGGAGCGCTTGCCCGGCCATCGCCTCATCCTCCGCAGGGTCACGGCGACGGCCGGTTCGGTGACCGTGGTCACAGGGCCGTCGCGTGGACGAAACCTACGGCGGGCCGCGGGAGTCGAGCCATGTCGGTCGGCTCCATATTCGACCCGCAGGTGACGTGTGCGGGAGCTACTTGCTCGTGCCGCCGGCTCGACCAGGCCCCCAGTTTGATGATCCACAAGGCCCAGCGGAAGGCCCCAACCCCATGCCCATCGGCTTCACCATGGCGATCGTGGTCGCCGTCGCACCGGCTCTCGTCGCACCCGCGCGAGGCTCAGACCATCCGACGCAGCGCGGTCTCCACGGCATCGATCAGCGGGTCACCCTCCGTCCGTGGGTGCCGTGCGAGACCGAGCTCGACGTCCGGCAGCACAGGCAGGGCGTCCGCGTCGTGGCAGGCCATGACCGGTTCGAGGTTCGCGGGCATGACCGCGGCGACGCCGAGCCCGGCCCGTACCGCGGCGAGCACCCCGACCAGGCTGTTGCTCTCGAAGGCCACCCGCCAACGCCGACCGGCACCTTCCAGCGATTCCAGCACGGACGTACGCCAGAAGCACGGGTTCGAGAACAGCACCACCGGCAGCGGATCGACGGTCACGTCCACACCGTGGCCGACCGCCCAGACGAGCGGGCGGCGCACCGTCCAGCGCGGCGGCGCGGGGATGTCCGGCACCGCGTCGAGCACGAGTTGGACGCGGCCCGCGTCGTAGGCCTCCCGCATGGCGGCGTTGGAAACGCTGAGCACCTCCAGCGTCGCGCCGGGGTGCAGCCGGGCGAGGTCGGCGAGGGCCTGCGGCAGCTGGGCCGCGGCGAGGTCCTCGAGCAACCGGGACGCCGCAGTGGCCGGTCAGCGCGCGTCCGGTTTCGGTGAGTGCCTGTGCGCAGAGCGAGAGGATGCGTTCGGCGTACGGCAGGAGTTCCTCACCCGCCCGGGTCGGCGAGACGCCCGACGGCGACCGGTGCAGCAGCGGACGGCCGACGGCGCTTTCGAGCCTGCGCAACTGCTGGCTGAGAGCGGGCTGGGTATGCCCGAGCGCGGTCGCGGCGCGGCTGATGCTGCCCGACCGTACGGCGGTGACGAACCGTTCGGCTCAGTCCAGGGTGACCACCCAGCGGGCGCCCTCGCCCCGCGCAAGGCGGTCGAACGCCGTGGGCGCTTCGTCCAGCGTGATCGTGCCGCTGACCAGCACGCCCAGATCCAGCGCACCGTCGGCCAGTTCGGCGGCCAGCACGGGCACCTCCCGGTCGGGGTCGGACGAGCCGTACACCGAGGAGCGCAGCGTGCGGGCGGAGTGGAAGATGTCGAGGGCGCCGAGGCTGACCATGTCGTCCTTCGCGCCCATGCCGACCACGGTCACCGTTCCTCCGCGCCGGGTGAGCCGCCAGGCCGCCCGGATGGTGGCGGCCCGGCCGACGCACTCGAAGGCGTGGTCGACGCCCCGACCCTCGGTGCGCGCGCGTACCTCCTTGGAGAGCCGGTCGTCGGAGAGCAGGAAGTCGGTCGCCCCGGCGGCGAGCGCCAGGTCCCGCTTCGCCTCGGCGACGTCGACGGCGAGGATCGTCGTGGCGCCAGCCCGGCGGGCCGCGCTGAGCACGGCGAGCCCGACACCGCCGAGCCCGATGACCGCCACCGACTCGCCGGGAGCCACCCCGGCGGTGTTGCGGACCGCGCCCGCGCCGGTGAGCACCGCGCAGCCGAGCAGCGCGGCCTGCTCGGGCGGCAGCCCGGCGGGGATCGGGATGACGGCGCGCTCGGGCACCACCACCGCCTCGGCGAGCGCGCCGAGGCCGAGGGTCAGGTGCAACGGGGTGCCGTCGTCGGTTTCGCCACGCGGCACGGTCGGTGCGGTGGTGGCGGCGCAGAGCCACGGCTCGCCGTGCCGGCACCACCAGCAGTCCCGGCAGGCCGGTGCCCAGTTGAGCACCACCGGGGTGCCGATCGCCAGCCGGCTGCCCGGCCCGGTCTCGGCCACCACCCCGGTCGCCTCGTGCCCGAGCACCAGCGGGAACCTCGCGGCGAGGGTGCCGTTCACCATGGACAGGTCGGAGTGGCAGACACCGGCGGCGCGGATGTCCACCCGCACCTCGCCGGGGCCCGGCGCGGGCAGACGTACCTGCTCGACCCGCAACTCGGCACCGGGCCCGCGCGCGACGAGCGCGCGGACGGTGACCGGCGCGGGCGCCGGCTCGGCGCCACCCGCCGACACGGTCGGGGACAGCTCGGGGCCGGTCATCGCTGGATCGCCTTCAGCTCGCAGAACTCGGCAAGGCCGTGCACTCCCAGCTCGCGGCCCAGGCCGGACTGCTTGTAGCCGCCGAACGGGGCGAGCGGGTTGAACGGTGCTCCGTTGATGTCGACGGCGCCGGTGCGCAGCCGCCGGGCCACCGCGAGCGCGGCGTCGGTGTCGGCGGACCACACGGCGCCGGCAAGCCCGTACTTGGAGTTGTTGGCGATGGCCACCGCCTCGTCGGTGTCGTCGAACGGGATGACGGCGAGAACCGGGCCGAACACCTCCTCCTGGGCGAGCGCGCTGTCCGGGTGCACGTCGGCGAAGACGGTCGGTGCGACGAAGTGCCCCCGGGCCGGCACGGGTGCGTCCGGGCCTCCGGCGACCAGCCGGGCGCCGTCGGCGAGGGCACGGTCGACGTGGCCGCGGACCCGCTCGGCCTGGGCGGCGGAGACCAGCGGACCGAGCCGGGTGGCCGGGTCGAACGGGTCGCCGAGGCGGTAGCCGGCCACCGCGGCGGCGATCAGGTCGAGCGCCTCGGCGTACCGGTCGCGGTGCACCAGCATCCGCGTCCACGCGGTGCAGGTCTGGCCGGAGTTGAGCAGGGCGTTGCCGACGCCCACCTTGACCGCGGTGGCCAGGTCGGCGTCGGGGAGGATCACGTTGGCCGACTTGCCGCCCAGCTCCAGTGCGACCCGGGCGATCCGGTCGGCGGCGAGCCGCATGATCCGCGCGCCGGTGGCGGTGGAGCCGGTGAACGAGACCAGGTCGACGTCGGGGTGCCCGGCGAGCGCCTCGCCGACCACCGGGCCGGTGCCCGGGACCAGGTTGAGCACGCCGGGCGGCAGCCCGGCCTCGGTGACCGCGTCGAAGAGCAGGTACGCCGTCAGCGGCGTCAGCTCGCTGGGCTTGAGCACCACCGTGCAGCCGGCGGCGAGCGCGGGCGCCAGCTTCGCCATGACCTGGTGCAGCGGGTAGTTCCACGGGGTGATCGCGCCGACCACGCCGATCGGCTCGCGGACGACGAGCGAGTTGCCGATGCTCTCCTCGACCGGTGGGCGGGCGGCGAGCGCGACGTGGTCGCGCAGCACGGTCAGCGGCAGCCCGACCTGCACCCGGGTGGCGAGCTTGAGCGGCGCGCCCAGCTCCACGGCGACGGTGCGGGCCAGGTCGTCGGCGCGCGCGGCGAGCGCGATGTGCAGCCGGTCGAGGCACGCGGAGCGCTCGGCGGGGGCGGCGGCCGCCCAGCCGGGAAAGGCGGCGCGGGCCGCGGCGACGGCCCGGTCCACGTCCGTCGGTGTGCCGGCGGGCACCTGCCCGATCAGCTCACCGGTGGCCGGGTTCTCCACCTCGATCACGTCGCCGCCGGTGGACTGGGTCCACTCGCCGGCGATGTGCAGGTGGCGCCGCAGGCGCAGGGCGTCGGGCAGCAGTTGCGACGGCGGGGCGGCGAGGTCCATGTCGTCCCTTCGGGGGTGGGCGATGGGCGATGAAACTAGCGCTGGGAGTTTGGACGCTACCCGCTGGGACGGGCGGACTCCACCGGGTCGACGGTGCGGGCGTACTCGGCGACCAGGCCGTGCAGCAGGGCGTCCAGGCCGAGGGCGAAGGCTCCCTCGTCCACGCTCTGCTGGTGCTCGGCGAGCCGGTGCGCCTGGCGCAGGTGCGGGTAGTGCGCGGCGTACAGCTCGGGGTCCTCGACGAAGCCGCGGGCGAACGAGCCGAGCGCCGACCCGGCCACGAAGTACCGCAGCGCCGCGCCGATGTGGGTGGCCCGGGCCGGCGGCCAGCCGGCGCGTACCAGGCCGCCGTAGACCGCGTCGGCCATGGCCAGCGCGGCCGGCCGACGGCCCGGTCCCTGGGCCAGGTACGGCACGATGTTCGGGTGGGCGGTGAGCGCCCGCCGGTACGACCACGCCCAGTCGCGCAGCGCCGCGGCCCAGTCCCGGCTGGCGAAGCCGCTGGTGTCGACGGCGCCGGTGACGGTGTCGGCGACGGCGTCCAGGATCTCGTCCTTGGTGGCGAAGTGGTTGTAGAGCGACGGCCCGCGCACGCCCAGCTCGGCGGCGAGCCGGCGGGTGGACAGCGCCGGCAGGCCCTCGGCGTCGATCACCGCCGTGGCGGTCTCGACGATGAGCTGCCGGGTGAGCCGGGGCTGACGTGGTCGGGGCACTGCGCTCCTCGCGGGTTCGGCCACGGGGTCTGGACGCGGCAAAACTTACACCGCTAGTTTAAGGGTGACCGGCAGCACCGACGCCAGGAGGACCACCGTGGACTTTTCGCTGACCGACGAGGAGCGGGCGGTACGGGACACCGTCCGGTCGTTCATCCGCCGCGAGGTGATGCCGCTGGAGGCGGAGGTGCTCCGCCGGGAACGGGCGCACCAGCCCGGCCTGGACCACTCCGAGGTCCGCGAGCTGCAACTCAAGGCGCGCAAGTTCGGCTTCTGGGGCCTGGCCACCCCCGAGGAGTACGGCGGCATGAACCTGCCGGCCGTCCTTCAGTCGCTGATCTGGACGGAGCTGGGCCACACGTTCGTGCCGTTCCGCTTCGGTGGCGAGGCCGACAACATCCTGTTCCACGCCACCGAGGAGCAGAAGCGCGAGTTCCTCATCCCGACCATCGAGGGCGAGCGGCGTTCCTGCTTCGCGATCACCGAGCCGGGCGCCGGCTCGGACGCGGCGAACATCCGGCTGTCCGCCCGCCGGGACGGCGACGACTGGATCCTCGACGGCGAGAAGACCTTCATCACCGGCGGCAACGAGGCGGACTTCGCCATCGTGGTCGCGGTGACCGACCGGGAGAAGGGCGCCCGCAACGGCGGCGCCACCGCGTTCCTGGTGGACCGGGCGATGGGCTGGCGGTCGGAGTTCATCCAGACCATGGGCGAGGGCGGCCCCGCGTCCCTGATCTTCGACGGCGTACGCGTGCCGCACCGCAACATCCTCGGCGAGATCGGGCAGGGCTTCACGCTCGGCATGGAGTGGATCGGCAAGGGCCGCTACACCATCCCGTCGCACGCCATCGGCATCGCCGAGCGGGTCCTTCAGATGGCGATCGACCACGCCAACACCCGGGAGACCTTCGGCGCGAAGATCGGCACCAACCAGGCCATCCAGTGGATGATCGCCGACTCGGAAACCGAGCTGGAGGCCGCCCGCTGGCTGGTGCTGAAGTCGGCGTGGACGGTCGACCAGGGCATGGATCCCCGGCACGCCTCGTCGATGGGCAAGCTCTACGGCGCCGGCATGGTCAACCGGGTGGTCGACCGGGTGCTCCAGATCCACGGCGGGATGGGCTACACCCGGGAGCTGCCCATCGAGCGCTGGTACCGGCAGGTCCGCCTCTACCGGATCTTCGAGGGCACCGACGAGATGCAGCGACTGATCATCTCGCGGGACCTGCTGCGCGGCTACACGAAGATCGGTGGCCACCTGGCCTGAGCGGATGGGGCGCTGACCGGCTCAGCCGGTCAGCGCCGTCAGGGCGGCGTCCACATCGGCCTCCGTGGAGTAGACGTGGAACGAGGCCCGGACCCGCCCGGCGCGTACCGCCGCCCGGATGCCGGCCGCCGCCAGGCGCCGCTCCGCGTCGGGCACGTCGACGATGACGATGGCGCTCTCCCCCGGCGGTCGGCCCAGCCCGGTCAGGAACCGGTTGGCCAGCGCCACGTCGTGCGCCCGGATCGCCGGCACGCCGATCTCGGCGACCAACTCCAGGGCGGGCGCCGCGCCCACCCAGCTGAACCACGCCGGTGAGATGTCGAACCGGCGGGCGTCGTCGGCCAGCCGCAGCGGCGGGCCGTAGTAGGAGGCGTACGGGTCGCGGCCCGCGTACCAGCCTGCGGCGTCGGGGCGCAGCCGGTCACGCAACGCCGGGGCCAGATAGGCGTACGCGCAGCCCCGCGGGCCCATCACCCACTTGTAGCCGCTCACCACGACCACGTCGGCCAGGCTCCCGTCGAACGGCAGCCAGCCGCACGCCTGGCTCGCGTCCACCACGACCAGCGCACCGTGCGCGCGGGCCGCGGCCACGATCTCGTCGTACGCCGCGACGGAGCCGTCGGCCGACTGCACCAGGCTGAACGCGACCAGATCGGTGTCGGCGTCGATCGCGTCGGCCAGCCCGTCCGCCGGTACGGTGCGGACCGTGACGCCCCGCTCCTCCTGGGCCAGCCAGGGAAAGAGGTTGGAGGTGAACTCGATTTCGGGGACGAGCACCGTCGTCCCGGCCGGAAGCGCCGCCGCGACCGGTGCCAGCATCTGCGAGGCGGTCGCCCCGACCGCCACGTCCTCGCTCGGCACGCCGATCAGGCCGGCGAACGCAGTACGCGCCCGGTTCACGGAGTCGCCCCAGCCCTCCCAGGACGTACTGCCGACCCGCCAGCCGGCGAGGGCCTCCTGCATCGCCGTCCAGGCCGGCTCGGGCGGTAGCCCGTAGGAGGCGGTGTTCAACCAGCCGGGCTCCGGCTGCCAGAGCTTCTGCGCCTGCTCAATCTCCATGGCTCGACGCTAGGCGAGCCCGGCTCGGAGAGGCACGGCCAATCAGCGATCGGCGGCCTGCCGCGCGCCTGCGGCGGTGCCCGGGGGCGGGCAGTTCCTGAAGAGCGGGATGACTCTCAGGTATAGATATGACTCTGAGGTATCACGCTCGTCGGCATCCTCCCGGCCCAGCGGCACCCGCTCCGGCTCACGGCTTCCCGCCCCGATCGGCGGATGAGCCGTCGGCGGGCGGGTGGATCCGGGCGAGGCTGTCGGCGAGGGCGGCGAGCCACTGGTCGACCTCCACGAGATGGCGGACCGAGGGCCGGGAGTCGACATCGCCGAGCAGCGGGCGGATCCGGTCGAGTTCGTCGACGCAGCCGGGCGGGGTGGGCACCGGCCCTGAGGGCAGACCGTGGGCGATCTGGTCGGCGAGGTCGTCGTACGCCGAGTGCAGCTCGCGGGCCGACTCCCGCAGCAAGCCCGCGGCCGGCGCCCAGCCGGCGAGGCAGCCGGGTGGGTTGCGGCGCAGCAGGGACTCGGCACCGGCCATCACGTGGTGCCCGGCGCCCAGGACCCCGTCCCAGTCCACCCGCCGGCTCGGCTGGTCGTGCCGCTCGGAGTGGTACTGGCTGTGCGACGAGTCGACCAGGATCATCCGCTGCCGCACGCGGTGGAGGGCTCGGTCGGGCGGTGGACCGCCGAGCACCGCCTGCACGGTCTGCTCGACCGCGTCCCCGCTGGCCACCAGATAGCGGGCGGCGTTGTGCCGGAGGTCGCGGCTCGCGCCGCGCGGCCACATGGCCACGCCGGCGAGCACGCCGATCACCGCGCCGAGCAGGACGTCGACCAGGCGGGCCTCGGCGAGCCGCCACCCTTCGGGGGCGAGCTGGGCGAAGACGAACGTCAGCAGGACGGTGAACAGCGCCTGTTGCCAGACCGGGCCGAGCAGGCGGCCGACGCCGAAGGCCAGCATCAGGGTGACCGGCAACGCGACGGCGTACACGATCGGCTCGTCGATGACGAGCATCAACCCACCGCTGACGACGGCGCCGACGGTTGTGCCCACCACGGCGGGCCGCAACGCGGTGCGGGTGTCCGCGGCCGAGGTGCGCAGAACGGTGAGGGTGGCCAGGAGCACCCAGAAGCCGTGGGTGAGTTGCAGCGTCCCGGCGGCCACCCGGGCGATGGCCAGCGCCACCGCCAGTCGCAGCGAGCTGTGCAGGTGGGCCGAGCTGGGTGCGAGGTGGGCGCGGAACTGCCGCCAGTACAGCGACCACGGGCCGTGCCGCGCGAACTCGAACAGCCCCGAGTAGTCATCCCCGTCGTCGAGCCGCGACCCGGCGGCCACCCGGGCGCCGACGGCGAGGACCCGCACCTGACCGGCGAGGGCCAGCGCGGTCGCGTCCCGGCACAACCGGGGTACGTCCGGCGCGTCGCCGCGGCCATCCCGCCCGCCGGGGTACGCCATCTCAGCTTGCAGGACCGCAGCGTCCAGGCCGCCGAGGTCAATCGGCGGCGCACCCGGCGACAGGCTCCGGCCGGCGGCACGGGTCGTGTCGGCGCACGACCGCAGCAGCCGCGCCGCCGCCAGGTCCGGGATCGGCTCCGGTGGAGCCTCCGCCGCCAACCGGTCCGCCTCGGCGAGCACCTCCCGCAACGCCGCCGAGCAGACCCGCAGTGCGCGGTCACGCGCGTCGGCCGCGGTCGGTGCCCACGCCGCGGGGGTACGGATCAACGCGAGCTCCGCCACCGCAGCGGACGCCCGCTCGCGCCGCGCCGCCCGACCACCGTCACCGCCGTGCGGGTCGGTCAGCACGTCCGCCGCGGCATCCAGAAACGCCGCCACACCGTCCGCCGCCTCGGCCAGCCGTTGCCGGTAGGACAGCGGCACCGGATCGGGCCAGAGGAACACCTCGGCCACGGCGAGCACCACGATGGCGAGCGTGACCCCGGCCAACCGCTCCGGCAGGGTGCCCGGATCGTACGGCGGGAAGGACGCCAGGATGTAGAAGAGCTGGAACGCGCTGCCCAACCCGAGCAGGCGCGGATTGCCGACCCCGGCGAACGCCACGACGAACCCGATGACCAGCATCCCGACGGACGCCATCCAGGTGCTGCCCGCCAACACCGTGCCCGCGCTGATCAGCGCCCAGACCACCGGCAGTGTGCTGACCAGGATCCGCGCCCGCTGGGGCGCCGGCCCGGGCAGCTGCGCGAACGCCCCGGAGGCGACCACGCCGAACAGGCCGTACGTGGCGAGCATCGGGCTGCCGACGCCGTAGCGGCAGGCATAGAAGACGACGGACGCGACGAGGGTCAGCCGTGCGGCGCGCCGCAGGACGGCATCCCCCGGGTCACGACTGCGAAGCCGGCCCAGGAGGCTGGTTCCGACCACGCCTGGTCCCCCGGGTTCGTCGCGACACCCTCCCCGGCCCACCATTTTCCACGGAGCCTCGCGGCAGCGGCGGGTTTCGCGGCGATTCAGAGGACACCCGGGTCAAGGGAGAACGAGGCGGAATTCTCGGAGCCGTGGTAGGGGCGAGTCCTGGCAGGATGTCTCGGTGCGCTTCACCCCTCGCCTCGTGACGTCCTTCCAGATTCCGTCGAACTCGCCTCGCGTACCCGGTATCGCCAGCACTGCTGACACTCCCGCCGTCCAGCGGTGGCCGCATCGCCGGCTCGTCGTGATCCGCCGGGACGACGAACTGTCGGCCTACGACCTCGACCGGCTCCTCGGCGGTGACGTCACTCCCGCCGCGCGGTTCCCAGCGCCATGGCCGCGTGGGGCGGGTGGCGTCGATACGGTGAGCCCCACCCTCGACCTGGCGGTCTTCAGCGGTCAGCACGCGCTGCACGCGGTCGACGAGACTGGCGCGCTGCGGTGGAGGGTGCGGCACGCCTGCTGGGGCTCGCCCTGCTCGTCCCACCACGAGTCCTACGAGGAGTACGCGGGCACCGGCGAGCACCGCTATCCCGATCAGGGCTCCTGCTGGATCAGCGCGGACGGCTCGACGGTGTGGGCGCACGTACGCACCCCACTGCCGGACGACGCCGAGCCGGAGCACGACGAGGCGTGGCTCGTGATCGACGCCGCCGACGGCCGCATCCTGGGACGGGCCTCGACCGGCACCGCAGCCGCCGGGTCCCACCACGTTCCCCACCCGGACCTCGGCCAGATGGGCCTCAGCATCGGCGAGGGCCAGGACGGTGTCCCGCTGCGGTGGGGTCGGTGGGACGGCGCCCGACTCACCGTCACCTCCATCGGGGATGACGACCGCTCCCTCATCGATGTCAGCCCGTCCGGAACGCTGTTCCTCACGGTCGCTCACGACCAGGGAGACCTGGCCGTCCATCGGCTTCCCGACGGAGCGGTCCTGCACGAGGTTTCCGCCGACCAACTTCAGTCGGACCCGCAGCCACGGTCGGAGACGGCGGAGGAGCCCTACTGGGACTACCGGTGCGGCTTCGTCGACGAGCGCACGGTGATCGCAAGCGCCGAGGAGAACGACGAGGAGTACGGTCGCCCGCAGCATTGGCTCGTCGACGCGGCGCAGGGTGACGTGCTCGGTCAGGTCGAGTACCCACTGCCCGTTTCGGAGAGTCCGATGGCGCTTGGGGACGGCACCTGGCTCACCTGCGGCGACGACCCGTTCCAGCTCCTGCTGTGGAGCCTCCCGGTGGAGCACCAGGTTCCGTCTACCTCGACCGGTCACTCAGCCGTGGAGTGACCGCTTCGAATTGAACTCTCGGCGAGACGGCCGTCTTCTCGGCTCGGCTGAGTTGGCACGGCTGCTGCACTCCGCTGCTGTGCTGCCGGCGTCAGACGAGGCGCTGGATTCGGACCTTGGCTCGCTCGTTTCTCAGGTGGCCGTGCTTGTGTTGGCGGACCTGCTCGTCCCAGACCTCCTGGTCGTAATCCGGGTCGGGTGGGATCCACTTGTGGGAGCCGTCGCTGTAGTGGAACTTCTCGTCACCCGGCCGCGCCGGGCTCCAAGCTGCCCAGCCGACGAGAGCTGATCGAGCACTATGGCGTTACAGAGCCGGTCATCGACCGTGCCATGCACGTGCTACGGATCAAGGGCATGACTGAGACGTTGCCAGGCGTGGGCGTCTTCGTCGCGGAGTAGTTACACAGCGCCTGGTCCATAGACGTATCGGGAGTCCTCCCACACAGGCGGCGGTCGGCTGCCCTGCGCCGGCTGATGCGTCTCACGTAGAGCGCGCGAAAAGCCGGTGGTTCGGCAAGGAACGATCCGGCTACGGTTCGCGGATGAGCATCCTGCCCGGCGCGACTAGACAGTCGTTCGTGGGTCGCGATCTTCGGCATCGCACCCTTGATGGGCAATCTTTCAAGCTGTGTGATTTCCGCGGCGCCGACCTTCGGGGTGCCTCCATCCGAGGCACTCGCTTCTCTGGCTGCGATCTGCGGGATGCCGATCTGCGTGACACCGATCTGTCCTACGCGCAGTTCGGCTACGTCTCGACGCACAATCCGGAGTACGGGCTCACGGACGTTACCGGGGTCCGGTGGGACGGGTCCAACGTCCGAGGTGTCACCGCCGACCGTGTCATTGGATGGCCGCACGGCACCCCTGGCCGCTGACCCCGGCGCTGCTAGTACGGCAGCCGCCGTTTGGGATCTACGTCAGCGCCGGTGGATGTAGGGGCGGCCACCGCGTGATCGGAGCCGCGCTGTGGGCTGCGGCCGGGGTGCTCCGTCAGGGAGGACGCGTTCGTAGCAGACCGAGTTGTCGGAGCCCACATACGCGCCGAATAGCGGGATCTCGCGGTAGCCCTCGCGCTCATAGAAGCGCATCGCGTCCGGCTGGGCCGGGCCGGTCTCCAGCCGGATGGTCGTCCAACCGCGCTCCTGTGCGGCCTCCTCCAGCCCTCGGAGCAAGTCGGTCGCCACCCCCGAGCCGCGGCTCTTCGGTACCACGTACATCCGCTTCACCTCGACGGTGACCGGGTCGAGGCGGCGCAGCGCGGCGCAGCCGAGCGGTTGGCCGGTGGCTTCCTCGACCGCGACCAGGAACAGGTCGATGTTCTCGGCCGTCGGCGGCGTGCCGGGCTCATGGTCGTCGGTACCGTAGCGGAGGTCGAGTTCGGCTTTCTGCGCCACACGTAACGCCTCGCCCACCGGGTCGGTCCACGGCCGCTGCGTGATGATCCAGGTCATGCCGCTCCTCACCAATACTCCGTAACAAGCGTTACGGTAACATTCGTTACGACCATGAAGAGGTGAGAGTCGTGACAATGCCTGCAGACCGAACGGCTCAGGGCGAGGCGCTGTCGCGCGCGGTCTGGGACGTGCTCGCGCAGCAGGGCCTGGAAAAGCTGACAGTGCGTGCGGTCGCCGCGGCGGCCGGCTGCACGACGGGCCTGGTCATGCACCGCTTCCCGAACCGTCGAGCGCTGCTGCTGCACGCCCGACAACTGCTGCACGACACCACCCGGCAGCGGGTTGAGGCACTCGAGGCCGCGGCCACCTCGCCGCGGGCAGCGCTGCACGCGGTCCTCCGCCAGGGCATGGCGACCGATCCGGAGACGACCAACTGGAGCATCGTCTGGGTGGGCTTCCTGGCTGCGGCGGTGGCGGACGCCGAACTAATCGGCATGCACCGCCGCAACAACCGAGCCTGGCGGCAACGGGCCGAGCGGCTGGTCGCCGCGGCCGCCCCGGACTGGCCGGTCGACCAGGTCGCCGCGGTCGCCCTGGGGCTGATCGCAATGACCGAGGGGGTCGCGGCTCTCGCCGCCGCGGATCCCGCTGCCTACCCGGCGGATCAGCAGGAACGCATGCTCGACGCCGCCCTGGTGGCCTACGGCCTCGGCCGCTGAAGTAGCCGCCCTTCGTGACCGGATCGTCTTGAGCGGCGTCAGCGGCGCGGACGACCAAGACGGCGAGGGCGGCCAGGGCCAGGGTGGTACTAGCTCGCAGAGGGCATCATTCACAGCGGCTGGCCTCAGCTCTCGCCGGCTCCCGTAGCTGGTAGGTCGAGATAGGCCAGTAGCCGCAGGGCTCCGGCAAGGTGTTGCAGGTCGTGCCAGAGCACCGGCACGTCGTCCGTCGGACGGCGCAGCAGCGCGGTCAACTCCGCGATGTCGTCGCTGCTCTGCCCGACATCGATCCCCGGTGCCGGGTCCTCCCGCAGCTCGAACGCGGTCCGCAGGTCGACGTCCCAGTAGGCGTCGACACCGACGCCCGACAGCTCGATGTCCGACCCGAACCGCTGTTCCACTGCGTCCAGCAGCATTGCGCACATTTGGCGAAGGTCCTGAACCCTCAGCATGTTCGTCACGGTCACCACCCTCGCGGTGGCGCCCGCACACAACAACCGCGATTGCTGCACAACACTGCCGTACACCAGCAGAGAGGCCACCTCCCGTTTCCGGGAGGTGGCCTCGCACCTGCCTGAGCGATAACCCAGGGGTCGCGCCTGCGCTCGGCCAAGGCGACCCTGGGAGGTCCTTGATCGCGAGATCAGGCCGGTACGGCGGCCCGCTCGTCGTCGGACCGCCGCGGATCGGACTCGTCCTCGTCGTGCTCGTCGAGCATCGTCGCCTCGTCGAACGGGTCGTCGCCGCGCAGCACACCGACCGCCCGGTCCCGATCGAACTCCCCGGTCCAGGTCCCCACCACCACGGTCGCCACCGCGTTGCCGGCGAAGTTGGTCAGCGCCCGAGCCTCCGACATGAACCGGTCGATGCCCACGATCAGACCGACACCGTCCACGAGGTCCGGCCGGTGCGACTGAAGCCCACCAGCCAGCGTCGCCAGCCCAGCACCGGTCACGCCAGCAGCACCCTTGGAAGCGATGATCATGAACAGCAGCAGTGACACCTGCTCGCCGATCGACAGCGGCTTGCCCAGCGCGTCGGCGATGAACAGCGACGCCATCGTCAGGTAGATCGCCGTCCCGTCGAGGTTGAACGAGTACCCGGTCGGCACCGTGATGCCGACGACCGGCTTGCTCACGCCGAAGTGCTCCATCTTCGCGATCAGCCGCGGCAGCGCCGACTCCGACGACGAGGTCGACAGGATCAGCAGGAACTCCCGGCCCAGGTAGCGCAGCAGCGAGAAGATCGAGATCCGGGCGATGAACCAGAGCAGCGCGCCGAGGATCACCACCACGAAGATCAGGCAGGTGGCGTAGAAGCCGACCATGATCTGCGCGAGGCTCTTGAGCGCGTCCACGCCGGTCGCGCCGACGACGGCCGCCATGGCGCCGAACGCGCCGATCGGCGCCAGCCACATGATCATGGCGAGCACCTTGAACACCACCCGCTGGATGACCCCGATGGCACTCAGCACGGGCTCACCGCGCCGGCCCATGGCCTGGACGGCGAAGCCGACCAGCAGCGCCACCAGCAGCGTCTGGAGCACCTCGCCCTCGGTGAGCGCGGAGAGCAGCGTGGTCGGGATGATCCCGAGGAGGAACTCCGTCGTACCGCCGGCCTCGTCACCGGCGGCGGCCTTGCCCGCACCGGCGAGGTCCTGGCCCAGGTCCAGGCCCGAACCCGGGTGGATGAGGTTGCCGACCACCAGGCCGATCGCGAGCGCGACCGTCGACATGGTGAGGAAGTAGCCCAGGGCGAGGCCACCGACCTTGCCGACCTTCGCCGCCTGCCGCACGGAGCCGACGCCCAGCACGATGGTGCAGAAGATGACCGGGCTGATCATCATCTTGATCAGGTTGACGAAGCCGGTGCCGATCGGCTTGAGCTCCTTGCCGAAGTCGGGGGCGACGAGGCCGACCACGATGCCGGCCAGCACGGCCACGATGACGGCCAGGTAGAGATAACGGGTACGGTCCCGTCGGACCGACGGTGTCGGTGTGGTGGTGGATGCGGTGGAGTCCATGCCGACAATGTGAAGCGCGTCTCAGGTGTTGACAGCCTTGCGGTCATTCTGTTCACCGCGAAATTCGCAAACGAAACCGGCCGGCGACACCGGCGCAACGAGGAGGTGGTGGAGGTGGCCCGACGCCAGTGGAGCATCGCGGGGCAACTGTTCGCCCTCCAGGCGGTGGTGGTGACGCTGCTCGTGCTGGCCGGCGCGGCGGGGGCCGTGTGGCTGGCCCGCAGCGACTCCCGCCAGGCCGCGCAGGAGGAGGTGCTTGCGGTGGCGCAGACCGTGGCCCGCTCCCCCGACGTCCGCGCGGCCCTCACGACCGCCGACCCGGCCGGCACCCTCCAGCCGTACGCCGAGTCGACCCGGCTGGCCACGGGCACCGACTTCGTGGTGGTGATGGCCCCCGACCGGACCCGCTACTCGCACCCGACCCGGGAGCTGATCGGCCGCCCGTTCGTCGGGGAGATCGAGCCCGCCCTGGCCGGCCACCCGTTCACGATCACCAACGTCGGCACGCTCGGCGAGTCGGTGCGCGCGGTCGTTCCGGTGTACGACGATCAGCGGCGCATCGTCGGCCTGGTGTCGGTGGGCATCACCACCCGGGCGATCGACCGCAAACTCCTCGGCCAACTACCGGTGCTCCTGGGCGTCGTCGCACCGGCGCTCGCCCTCGCCGCGACCGGCTCCTGGCTGCTCAGCCGCCGGCTCCGCCGGCAGACGCACGGCCTCGGGCCGGCCCAGATGACCCGGATGTACGAGTACTACGACGCGGTCCTGCACTCCGTGCGCGAGGGTCTGGTCGTCCTGACCCGCGACCGGCGGGTGGCGCTCGTCAACGACGAGGGACGCCGGCTGCTGGGCCTCGACACGGACGCGCAGGTGATCGACCAACCGGTGGCCGGGATCGACCTGCCGCCCGCGGTGGCCGAGCTGCTCGGCTCCGGGCGGGACGCCCGCGACGAGCCCATCCTCGCCGGTGACCGGGTGCTGGTCGCCAACCAGCGGACCACCCGCTTCGAGGGCGCGGTGCTCGGCACCGTGCTCACCCTGCGCGACCAGACCGAGCTGCGCACCCTGGCCAGCGAGTTGGACTCGGTGCGCGCCCTGACCGAGGCGTTGCAGGCGCAGACCCACGAGTCGGCCAACCGGCTGCACACCGTGCTGACCCTGGTCGAGCTGGGCCGCGCCGACGAGGCCGTCCGGCTCGGCACCCGCGACCTGGCCCTCGCCCAGCAGTTGACCGACCGGGTGGTCGGCGCGGTGACCGAGCCGGCGTTGGCCGCGCTGCTGCTCGGCAAGTCGGCGCAGGCCAGCGAACGGGGGGTGGACCTGGTGATCGAGCCGGACTGCCGCCTCGACGACAGTCCTCTGCCCACCGGCGACCTGCTCACGGTGGTCGGCAACCTGGTCGACAACGCCCTCGAAGCGGTGGCCGGTACGCCGGCTCCCCGCCGGGTGCGGGTCTTCATCGGGGTCGTCGACGACGAGCTGACGGTGCGGGTCGCCGACAGCGGCCCGGGGCTGGCACCGGACCGGGTGGCGGACGCGTTCCGGCGCGGCTGGTCCACGAAGAGCACCGGCCGGGGCCTCGGCCTGGCACTGGTCGGGCAGGTGGTCCACCGGCACGGCGGCCGCTCCGAGGTGGGCCGCTCGGACGACGGCGGCAGCCTGTTCACCGTGCGCCTGCCGATCGTCGCGGCACGCCGATGACCGACATCCGGGTGCTGGTCGTCGAGGACGAGCCGCTGCTGGCCGAGGCGCACGCGGCGTACACCGAGCGGGTTCCCGGTTTCGTGGTGGTCGGGGTGGCGCACACGGCGCGGGCGGCGATGGCGGCGCTGCGCGCCAACGAAGGCGGCGACGTGGACCTCGTACTCCTCGATTTCCGGCTGCCCGACCTGCACGGCCTGGACGTCTGCCGGGCGCTGCGCGCGGCGGGCAGCAGCGTCGACGTGCTGGCGGTGACCTCCGCGCGGGACCTGGCGGTGGTCCGCACCGCGGTCTCCCTGGGGGTGACCCACTACCTGCTCAAGCCGTTCACGTTCGCCGCGTTCCGCGACAAGCTGGAGCGGTACGCCGACTACCGCGCCCAGGCGCTCGCCGACGGCGAGGTGGCCGCCCAGCACGAGGTGGACCAGATGTTCGCCACCCTGCGCGGCACGGCCGGGCACAGCCTGCCCAAGGGCCTCGACGCGCAGACCCTGAACCGGGTACGCGCCGCCCTCACCGAGGAGGCCGACGCGGAGGCGGGGCTGTCCGCGACCGAGGTGAGCACACGGACCGGCATCTCACGGGTGACCGCCCGCCGCTACCTGGAGTACCTGGTGACCATCGACCGGGCCGCCCGCCACCCCCGCTACGGCACCCCCGGCCGCCCGGAGGTCGAGTACCGCCCCCGGTGAGCGCCACCCACCCCCACCCCGGCGATCTTGCACTTTCTGTCGGGACTATTGCCGCGCTAGCGACATTTCCGCGACCGGAAGTGCAAGATCGCCGGGTGGAGGGCGCGGTAAGGGTCGGGGTGGGGAGCGCGCAGGCAATGCGGTGGCGGGGGGAAGATCCGTTGTTAGACTTTGCGGAGTTGGGTGTCAGCGGTTGACGAGGGAGACCAGACATGGCGGGTGACGACGACATCTCCGGGTGATACCGGATGTCTCAGGCCACCGTTCGGCGCGTCCGCGCAGCCGCCGTGGCCATGCCGTCGTTTCACCAGTCCGGTTTCCTCGGGCGGCTCCGGCGCGCCCACCCACCCTTTGAGGTCACTCGCATGTCTGATGCCTTCATCGTCTGCTCGAACCTGTCCTTCTCCTGGCCGGACGACACCCCGGTCTTCTCGGAGCTGTCCTTCACCGTCCCCGGCGGCCGCACCGGCCTCGTCGCGCCCAACGGCACCGGCAAGAGCACCCTGCTGCGGCTGATCGCCGGGGAGCTGCGGCCCAGCGGCGGCAGCGTCACCGTCGACGGTGTGCTCGGCTACCTCCCGCAGACCCTGCCGCTGGCCGGCGACCTGACCGTGGCCGAGGTGCTGGGCGTCGCCGAGCGGATCGCTGCGCTGCACGCCATCGAGGCCGGCGACGCCGGCGAGGAGCACTTCGCCACGATCGGCGACGACTGGGACATCGAGGAGCGCACCCGCGCCGAGCTGGAGCGCCTCGGCCTGGGCGAGCTGTCACTCGACCGGAGGCTGCGCACCCTCTCCGGCGGCCAGGTGGTCTCCCTCGGACTGGCGGCGCAGCTGCTCCGGCGCCCGGACGTGCTGCTGCTCGACGAGCCCACCAACAACCTGGATCTGGAGGCGCGGCACAAGCTCTACGACGTGCTGACGGAGTGGACCGGCTGCCTGCTGCTGGTCAGCCACGACCGGGAGCTGCTGGACCGGATGGACCGCATCGCCGAGTTGGACCGTGGCGAGATCCGCTGGTACGGCGGCAACTTCACCGCGTACACCGAGGCGGTGCGGGCGGCGCGGGAGGTGGCCGAGAGCAACATCCGCAACGCCGAGCAGGAGGTCAAGCGGGAGAAGCGGGAGATGCAGCAGGCCCGCGAGCGGGCCGACCGACGGGCCAGCAACGCCAGCCGGAACCTGAAGAACGCGGGGCTGGCCCGGATCGTGGCCGGTGGGCTCAAGCGCAGCGCGCAGGAGTCGGCGGGCCGGGCGCAGGAGACGCACTCCAGCCGACTCGGTGGGGCCAAGGCCCGGCTCGACGAGGCCGGTCGGGCGCTGCGCGAGGAGGACCGGATCGTCGTGGACCTGTCGGACACCACCGTCCCGGCCGGCCGCACGGTCTTCTCCGGGCAGGGCATGCGGGTCCGCTTCGACGACCGGGACCTGTTCGCCGGCGACGGCGCCGACCTGGTGATCCGGGGACCGGAGCGGATCGCGCTCACCGGCCCCAACGGTGCGGGCAAGTCGACCCTGCTGCGCCTCGTCGACGGTGACCTCGACCCAACCGGCGGCGAGATCAAGCGGGCCGACGGGCGGATCGCGTACCTGTCGCAGCGGCTGGACCTGCTGGACCTCGACCGCACGGTGGCGGAGAACTTCGCCGCGTACGCGCCGAGCCTGCCGGACGCCAAGCGGATGAACCTGCTCGCCCGGTTCCTGTTCCGGGGCGCGCGGGTGAACCTGCCCGTCGGGGTGCTCTCCGGCGGCGAGCGGCTGCGCGCCACCCTCGCCTGCGTGCTCTGCGCCGAACCGGCACCGCAACTGCTGCTGCTCGACGAGCCGACCAACAACCTGGACCTGGTCAGCGTCGCCCAGTTGGAGAGCGCGCTGAGCGCGTACCAGGGCGCGTTCGTGGTGGTCAGCCACGACGAACGGTTCCTCGCCGAGATCGGCGTGCAGCGCTGGCTGCGGCTGGCCGACGGCCAGCTGCGGGAGATCGCGGCCCCCGACCGGGGCTGAGCCCGGCGGGCGTCCCGGCCCGGTCAGCTCACATTGGCCGGGCCGAGGACGCTCTTCAGGTCACCCATCAGCGCGGTGGTCGCCGCCACCCGGAACGGACCCAGCCGCAGGGTGGTGGTGCGCCCGCCGTTGAGCAGCTTGACGTGCACCTCGGTGTCGCCGGGGTGCAGCACCAGCGTCTCCTTGAGCCGTTCCACCAGCGGTGGCGTGCACCGGTGCACCGGGATGGTGAGGGTGACCGGCTTGTTGGTGGCGCTGGTGCTGACGTCCGGCATGGACATGTCCATCGCCATGATCCGTGGGGTGTCGTCGCGGCGGTCGACCCGCCCCTTGACCACCACGATGGCGTCCTCGGCGATGTACTGCCCGATCACCTCGTAGGTGTTGGGGAAGAACAGCGTCTCCACGCCGCCGGCCAGGTCCTCCAGGGTGGCCGAGGCCCAGGCCCGGCCCTGCTTGGTGACCCGGCGCTGCACACCGGAGAGGATGCCGGCGAGGGTGACGACCGCGCCGTCGGGCACCGCGCCGTCCTCCGCGAGGGAGGCGATGGTGGTGTCGGCCGCCGCGCCGAGGATGTGCTCCAGGCCGAACAACGGGTGGTCGGAGACGTACAGGCCGAGCATCTCGCGCTCGAAGGCCAGCTTGTCCCGCTTGTCCCACTCGCTGTCGCCGATCACCGGCATCACCGTCGTGCTGCCCGTGTCGGCGTCACCGAAGCCGGCGCCGAAGAGGTCGTACTGGCCGACCGCCTCCTTGCGCTTGACATCGGCGTACGCGTCGATGGCGTCGGCGTGCACGGCGAGCAGGCCCTTGCGCGGGTGGTCGAGGGAGTCGAACGCGCCCGCCTTGATCAGCGATTCGATGGTCTTCTTGTTGCAGACCACCGCGTCCACCTTGGACAGGAAGTCGTAGAAGTCGGTGTACTCGCCCTTCTCCTCCCGGCACCGCATGATCGAGGCGACCACGTTCGTGCCGACGTTGCGCACGGCTGCCAGACCGAACCGGATGTCCTTGCCGACCGGTGTGAACGGCCCGGCGGAGGTGTTCACGTCCGGTGGCAGCACCTGGATGCGCATCCGTCGACACTCGGACAGGTAGAGCGCCATCTTGTCCTTGTCGTCGCCGACGCTGGTCAGCAGCCCCGCCATGTACTCGGCCGGGTAGTGCGCCTTGAGGTACGCGGTCCAGTAGGAGACCAGGCCGTACGCGGCGGAGTGCGCCTTGTTGAAGGCGTACCCGGCGAACGGCACCAGGACGTCCCACACCGCCTGGATCGCCTCGTCGGAGTAGCCGCGCTCGCGGCAGCCGTCCCGGAACGGGATGAACTCCTTGTCGAGGATCTCCTTCTTCTTCTTACCCATCGCCCGGCGGAGCAGGTCCGCCTGGCCGAGGGTGTAGCCGGCGAGGATCTGCGCGGCGCGCTGCACCTGCTCCTGGTAGACGATCAGGCCGTGGGTGGGCTCCAGGATCTCCCGCAGCGGCTCCTCCAGCTCCGGGTGGATCGGCGTGATCTCCTGGAGGCCGTTCTTGCGCAGCGCGTAGTTGGTGTGCGAGTCGACGCCCATCGGGCCGGGCCGGTACAGCGCCAGGACGGCGGAGATGTCCTCGAAGTTGTCCGGCTTCATCAACCGCAGCAGTGACCGCATCGGCCCACCGTCGAGCTGGAACACGCCGAGGGTGTCACCGCGGGCCAGCAGCTCGTAGGCGGCCGGGTCGTCCAGCGGCAGGGCCAGCAGGTCCAGCTTCTTGCCGTGGTTGAGCTCGATGTTCTTGACCGCGTCGTCGATGATCGTCAGGTTGCGCAGGCCGAGGAAGTCCATCTTCAGCAGCCCGAGCGACTCGCAGGTCGGGTAGTCGAACTGCGTGATGATCGCGCCGTCGGCGTCGCGGCGCATCAACGGGATGTGCTCGATGATCGGCTCGGCGGACATGATGACGCCCGCGGCGTGCACACCGGTCTGCCGGATCAGCCCTTCGATGCCCTTCGCGGTGTCGATCACCTTGCGGACGTCCGGGTCGGAGTCGTACAGGCCACGGATCTCGCCGGCTTCGGCGTAGCGGGGGTGCTTCGGGTCGAAGATGCCGGTGAGCGGGATGTCCTTGCCCATCACGGCCGGCGGCATCGCCTTGGTGATCCGGTCGCCGACCGCGTACGGGAAGCCCAGCACCCGGGCCGAGTCCTTGATCGCGGCCTTCGCCTTGATCGTGCCGAAGGTCGCGATCTGGGCGACCTTGTCCTCACCCCACTTGTCGGTGACGTACTTGATCACCTCACCGCGCCGACGCTCGTCGAAGTCGATGTCGACATCCGGCATCGACACACGCTCGGGGTTCAGGAACCGCTCGAAGATCAGGCCGTGCTGGATCGGGTCCAGGTCGGTGATGCCCAGCGCGTACGCGACCAGCGAGCCGGCGGCCGAACCACGGCCCGGGCCCACCGAGATGCCCTGGCTCTTGGCCCACTGGATGAAGTCGGCGACCACGAGGAAGTACGACGGGAAGCCCATCTGGTTGATGACGCCCAGCTCGTACTCGGCCTGGACGACGTGCCCCTCCGGGATGCCGTTCGGGTAGCGCCGGGCCAGGCCTGCGAACGTCTCCTTACGGAACCAGGACTCCTCGGTCTCGCCCTCGGGGACCGGGAAGCGCGGCATCAGGTTGTGGAACTCGAACATGCCCTTCGGGTCGACCTTCTCGGCCACCAGCAGGGTGTTGCGGCAGCCCTGCTGCCACAGCTCGGACGAGTCGACCGCGCGCATCTGGTCGGCGCTCTTGATGAAGTAGCCGCCGCCCTCGAACCGGAACCGGTTCGGGTCGTCGATGTTGCTGCCGGTCTGCACGCAGAGCAGCACGTCGTGCGCGGTGGCCTGCGCCTCGTGGGTGTAGTGCGAGTCGTTGGTGACCACCGGCGGGATGTCGAGCTTGCGGGCGATCTCGGTGAGCCCCTCGCGGACCCGGCGCTCGATGGAGAGGCCGTGGTCCATGATCTCCAGGAAGTAGTTGTCCTTGCCGAAGATGTCCTGGTAGCTGGCGGCGACCTTGAGGGCCTCGTCGAACTGGCCCAGCCGCAGCCGGGTCTGCACCGCGCCGGAGGGGCAGCCGGTGGTGGCCATGATGCCCTCGGCGTGCTCGGCGATCAGCTCCATGTCCATCCGGGGCCACTTGACGTAGTGCCCCTCCATGGACGCGCGCGAGTTGAGGGTGAAGAGGTTCTTCAGGCCCTGCGCGTTCTTCGCCCACATGGTCTTGTGGGTGATCGCGCCATTACCGGAGATGTCGTCGCTCTTCTGCTCCGGCCGGCCCCACTTGACCCGCGCCTTGTGATAGCGCGACTCCGGCGCCACGTACGCCTCGACGCCCAGGATCGGGGTGATCCCGGCGGCCATCGCCTGGTTGTAGAAGTCGTTCGCGCCGTGCATGTTGCCGTGGTCGGTGATCGCCACCGCCGGCATGCCGAGCCGGTTGGCCTCGGCGAACAGGTCCTTGAGTCGGGCCGCTCCGTCGAGCATCGAGTACTCGGTGTGCACATGCAGATGCGCGAACGAATCGGCCATGCGTGGCGCCCCCCGGCGATGTGGATCTTGTTGGTCGGACCCGACCGGGACCTACCCTACCGAGGTGATCTCGACGGCTCCACCGTCCGCGCCGAGGGTGGTCCGCGTCTCCCCCACAGCTAGTCTCGGAGGATGGCGAGGTACTACGACGTGCACCCGGAGAACCCGCAGCCCCGGATCATCGGCCAGGTCGCCGACCTGATCCGTGGTGGTGGGCTGGTCGCCTACCCGACGGACTCCTGCTACGCGCTCGGCGTCCAGCTGGGCAACCGGGACGGGCTGGACCGGATCCGCGAGATCCGCCACCTCGACGATCGGCACCACTTCACCCTGGTCTGCCGCGACTTCGCGCAGCTCGGCCAGTTCGTCCAGATCAGCAACTCGGTCTTCCGCCTGGTCAAGGCGTCCACCCCGGGCAGCTACACCTTCATCCTGCCGGCCACCCGCGAGGTGCCGCGCCGGATGCTGCATCCCAAGAAGCGCACCGTCGGCGTCCGCGTACCGCGCCACACCGTCACCCAGGCGCTGCTGGCCGAGCTGGGCGAGCCGCTGGTGTCCAGCACCCTGGTCCTGCCCGGCGACGACGAGCCGATGACCCAGGGATGGGAGATCAAGGAACGGCTCGACCACCAGCTCGACGCGGTGCTCGACGCCGGCGACTGCGGCAAGGAGCCGACGACCGTGATCGACCTGTCCGGGCCGGAGCCGGAGATCCTGCGCCGCGGCGCCGGGGATCCGACCCGCTTCGAGTAGGGCACGTCCGGCCGCCGTCAGGCGACCGCCGGCGCCTCGGTCGGATGACGACGTGCCCGGAGGAGTTCGGCGACCGCGACGCCCAGCAGCACGAGGCCGGCGGCGACGCTCACCGCCAGGCCGGGCAGGTGCGCCGCCAGTGGCGCCAGGGCGATCGCCGCGAGGACGCCGATGACGTGCGACAACGGCACGCGCTGGTAGACCTCGTGTTCCAGCACCGCCCGGCCGCAGAGGAAGAGTCCGGCGCCGCCCAGGATGAGCGCGGTCATGGGGGTACCGGGCGGCACCCCCGGGTGCGCCATGACCCGTTCGACGCCGGCGGCCGTGCTGACCACACCGGCCACCATCAGCCAGTGGGCGTACGGATTGGCCTGCAGCAGCCGGCTCCGGTGGGGTGACGACTCGATGGCGGCGCGGAGGGTCGCGCCGGCTCCCCGTGCGTAGCTCCACCAGAGCACCACCGCCGTCAGGAACACGGTGCCGAAGGCGCCGATCCGGCCCGCGGTGAACGGCTGGTGGCTCAGGCTGAGGACGCTCACCAGGATGAGCTCGCCCAGGGTGAGGATGTAGATCTGCTGGTACCGCTCGGCGAGGTGCTCGGGCGTCACCTGGTACTGCGGCAGGGGCGCCCGGCCGGGGATCGGGAAGCGGAACCCGTAGGCGATGTAGTCCGCGGCCAGCGCGGCCAGCCACACGATGAGACGCCAGTCCGGATCGGGCACCAGGCCGCCGACCACCCAGAGGGTCCCCGAGCCGGTGTTCCAGACCAGGGCGCGCACGGAACGCTCCTGCTCCTGCCGCCCGCGCAGGGACCGGATGAGCACCAGTCCGCGGCCCAGGATTATCGCGCGGCCCAGGTCCCGCCGAAGATGAGCCCGTGGTCGCCGAACGCGCCCGGCAGCGCGGCGGCCATCACCATGATGCCGAACATGGAGCCCAGGACCAGGTACGGGATCGGTCGCTTGCGCGGACTGAAGCTGTCGGTGATCAACGTGGTGGTCACCCAGACCGCCCAGAGCGTCGACAGGAGGACCAGCGCCTGGCCGATGCCGGTCCAGGTCTGCTCGGCCGCCATCTTCGCCGAGGTCATCGCCAGGCCGGCGACGAAGGCGAGGTCGAAGAACAGCTCCAGCAGATCCGCCCGCCGTGACCCGCTCGACATGCGGGTCAACGGCTGACGTGGTTGCTGCGTCACCGGCTCTCCGCCATGGTGCCAGCTTCACATCCGTGGCCGGGCCGCCGGTCGCATTCGCCGGACCGGAGCTGACACGATGCTATCGGGCTAGACAACACTGTGTGGCACACACTATGGTGTGACACATGGTTAGCGAGGACGTTCTGAAGACGCACCTACAGGAGCTGCGTCGAGGCACCGTCGTGGTGGCCAGCCTGGTCGCGCTGCGCCGACCGGACTACGGCTACGCACTACTGCAACGGCTCACCGACCACGGCTTCCCGGTGGACGCCAACACGCTCTACCCGCTGCTGCGCCGCCTGGAGGACCAGGGGCTGCTGACCAGCGAGTGGAACACCGAGGAGAGCCGACCGCGCAAGTTCTACCGGACCAGCGACGAGGGCGAGTCGATGCTGAGCCGGCTGCTGGACGACCTCGCCGACGTGCAGACCTCCATCACCGGGCTGATCCAAGGAGTGGACCGATGAACACCCTGACCGACCGCTACCTCGCCGCCACCCTGCGCTCGGTTCCCACCCAGCGCCGGGAGGAGATCGCCACCGAGCTGCGCGCCTCGATCGAGGACATGATCGAGGACCGCGCCGGCGGCGGCCAGGACGCCACCACCGCGGAGCGGGACGTGCTCACCGAGCTGGGCAACCCCGACCTGCTGGCCGCCCGGTACGCCGACCGCCGGTTGCAGCTCATCGGCCCGACCTACTACCTGGTCTGGCTGCGACTGCTGAAGCTGCTGATCACGTTCATCCCGGCGATCGTCGGCACCGTGGTCGCGGTCATCGACGTGGCGGACGGCAAGGGCTTCGGGGCCATCGGCACCGGCATCGGCACCGCCATCCAGGTGGCCGTCCAGATCGCCTTCTGGCTCACCCTGACCTTCGCCCTCATCGAGCGTTTCCAACCCGCCGTCGACCTGCCCGGCTGGACCGTCGACCAACTGCCGGACGTCCCCGCACACAAGGACATCTCCCTGGCCGACACCATCGCGTCGGTCGCCATGCTGGTGCTGACCATCGGCTACCTGCCCTTCCAGCACTACCAGTCCTGGGTGCACGAGACCGACGGCGGCAACATCCCGCTCCTCGACCCCGCGCTGTGGTCGTTCTGGCTGCCGGCGCTGATCGCGGTGCTGGTGGCCACCCTGGTGTTCGAGATCGTCAAGTACCGGATCGGGCGCTGGACCTGGACCCTGTTCGGGGTGAAGGCCCTGCTCAACCTGGCGTTCTCGGTGCCGGTGGTGTGGTTGGCGCTCTCCGACCGGCTGCTCAACCCGGCCCTGGGCGATCGACTGAGCTGGCTGGCGGAAGCGGACAACCGGAACACCCTCGGGGCTGCCATCGCCCTGGGCGCGGCCGTGGTGCTGGTCTGGGACCTGATCGACACCGCCACCAAGACCCGCCGTCAGACGGCGTGAGCGTGAGCAGCAGCCGACCAGGCGGCCCGGCGCGGATCCCGCGCCGGGCCGCCGCCCGTCCACCGGAAGAGCCACCGTCGCACGGACGGGCGAGCGGCCCGTGGCGGTTGGCGTGGCCGGCGTGGCATCGTTCCCGGATGACCGTGGCACCTCGTGACGAATGGCGCCGCCCGGGTCCGACACCGGAGCAGCGCCGGATCGATCTCTGGGCCGCGCTGGTGGTGACCCTGCTGGCGCTGATCAGCCTCACCCTGGCCCACAGCACCGGCTCGTTCATGCTGGGCCCGCCGCCGTCCGGGCCGGAGCAGCTGTTCTGGACCGTCGCGGTGACCCTGCCGCTGGTCTGGCGGCGGCGCTGGCCGGCTACCACGCTGCTGGTCGTCTCGGTGGCGTTCATCGCCGCGCAGGCACGGTCGGCCCCGGAGACCCAGCTCTCCGCGTGGGCGCTGTTCAGCGCCATCTACACCGTCGGCGCCTGGGGGCAGGACCGCCGGCTGGCCCGCCGGCTCCGCGTCGGTGTGATCGCCGCCATGTTCGCCTGGCTGGGCGTCTACTACGCGGTGAGCATCGGCCGGATCCCGGACGATGCCTTCGCCGACGCCGCCGGCCCGGTGCCGCCCGTCCTCGCCGCGATGGTCACCGGTGTGCTGATCAACGGGCTGATCTTCGGCTTCGCGTACTTCTTCGGGGAGACCTCCTGGGTGGCCGCGCGACGCGAGCACGAGCTGCGCACCCAGGCCGAGGAGCTGCGCCGGTCGCAGGCGGAGAACCAGGAGCGGGCGGTCCTCGGCGAACGGGTGCGCATCGCCCGGGAGCTGCACGACGTAGTCGCCCACCACGTGTCGGTGATGGGGGTGCAGGCCTCCGCCTGCCGGCGGGTGTGGGACCGCGACCCGGGCAAGGCCCTGGCGGCGCTGAGCGCCATCGAGCAGAGCGCCCGCACCGCCGTCGACGAGCTGCGCCGGATGTTGGGCGTGCTGCGCGCCTCCGACGGCAACCCGGTGGCTCCACCCCCGTCGACCGGGACGGTCGACCGGATCGACGAGCTGGTCGAACGCGCCCGCGCCGCCGGCCTCACCGCCACCATCGGTGTGTACGGCGACCCGGTCCCGCTGCCGGCGTCGGTCTCCCAGACGGCGTACCGGGTGGTGCAGGAGGCGGTGACCAACACGCTGAAGCACGCCGAGGCCGGCCTGCTGGACGTACGGATCCGCTACCTGGCGCGCGACGTGGAGCTGGACGTGAGCGACGACGGGCGGGCCGGCGCTCGGCCGCACACCGGTGGGCTCGGCCTCATCGGCATGCGGGAGCGGGTCGCCGCCCAGGACGGCGTCCTGGAAACCGGCCCGCGCCCCGGCGGGGGCTGGCGGGTGCGCGCCCGGCTGCCGCTGCCCACCGAGGCGTCGACGTCGGGTGAGGCCGTGCCGGCCGGCACGGGGTGGTCGAAGTGACCACCCCGCCGGGCGGCCCCCGGCTTCCGGGCGCGGACGAGCGGATCCGTGTGCTGCTCGCCGACGACCAGCATCTGGTCCGCACCGGCTTCCGGGTCATCCTCGAGGTGGAGGACGACCTCGAGGTGGTGGGCGAGGCGTCGGACGGCGAGCGTGCCGTCACCATGACCCGGGCCACCCGACCGGACGTGGTGCTGATGGACGTGGAGATGCCCGGGATGGACGGGCTGGAGGCCACCCGGAGGATCACCGGGGACGGGCCCGGCGCGCCGGCCGTGCTGATCCTCACCACCTTCGACCGCGACGACTACCTGTTCGCCGCGCTGCGGGCCGGTGCCAGCGGCTTCCTGCTCAAGAACGGCACACCGGAGGAACTGGTCGAAGCGATCAGGGTGCTGGCCAGGGGCGACGGCCTGCTCGCCCCGGAGATCACCCGTCGGGTGATCTCCACCTTCGCCCGTCCCGGCGATCCCACGGGCACCGCCCACCGGGGGCCGGACGCCGAGGCCGCACTGCGCGAGCTGACCCCCCGCGAGCGGGAGGTGCTGATGCTGCTCGCCGCCGGATCGAGCAACGTGGAGATCGCCGCGACCATGCACCTGGGCGAGGCGACGGTGAAGACGCACGTGAGTCGGGTGCTGGCCAAGCTCGGCCTGCGCGACCGGGTGCAGGCGGTGGTCTTCGCGTACGAGAACGGGGTCGTCCGCCCCGGCGGCTGACCGGCATCCGTCGCGCGGTGGACCCACCGGCTCAGCCGGCGGGCGGACGGCGCACCGACCTGTCCGATCTAGCGTGGGTGCGTGACCAGAACCCTCCGCCTGGACGGTGTCGACCGCAGCTTCGGCGACCGGCAGGTGCTCAAGAACGTGTCCTTCGAGGTGGCGGCCGGCCGGATGACCGGCTTCGTCGGCGCCAACGGCGCCGGCAAGACCACCACCATGCGGATCATCCTGGGCGTACTCGCCCCGGACGCCGGGACGGTCACCTGGCAGGGTGCCCCACTGACCCGGGAGGACCGGCAGCGGTTCGGCTACATGCCGGAGGAACGCGGCCTCTATCCGAAGATGACCGTCCGGGAACAGGTGACCTACCTGGGTCGCCTGCACGGGCTGGACGCGGGCGCGGCCCGGCGCAGCACGGACACGCTGCTGGAACGGGTCGGCCTCGACGAGCGTGGCGACGACCTCCTGGAGACGCTGTCGCTGGGCAACCAGCAGCGCGCCCAGATCGCCGCCGCGCTGGTGCACGATCCCGAGGTGCTGGTGCTCGACGAGCCGTTCTCCGGCCTGGACCCGCTGGCCGTCGACACGGTCGTGACGGTGCTGCGGGAGCGGGCCGCCGGGGGCGCGCCGGTGCTCTTCTCCAGTCACCAGCTCGACGTGGTCGAGCGGCTCTGCGACGACCTGGTGATCATCGCGGACGGCACGATCCGAGCCGCTGGCAGCCGCGAGCAGTTGCGCGCGACGTACACCCTGCCCCGCTTCGAGCTGGTGGTCGACACCGACGCGGGCTGGCTGCGCGACCAGCCCGACGTGACCCTGGTGGACCTCGACGGCGCCCGCGCGGTCTTCGACCTCGCCCTCGGCGCCGACGAGCAGGCGGTGCTGCGGGCAGCCCTGGCCCGAGGCCCGGTACGCGCCTTCCGCCCGGTCACCCCGTCGCTCACCGAGATCTTCCGAGAGGTCACCCAGTGAACACCTACCAGGCCACCCGGCTGGTCGCCGCCCGCGAGATCCGGGTCAAGCTGCGCGACAAGACCTTCCTGTTCGGCACGCTCTTCTTCCTGCTGATCGCCGCCGCCGGCACGATCCTCCCGCCGCTGCTGTCCGGCGGGCCGGAGAGCGTCGCCGTGACCCAGGACGCCGCCGGCCCGCTGCGGGCCGCCGGTCTCGACGTCCACGTGGTGCCCGACGACCGTGCCGCCGAACAGGCCGTCCGCGACGGCGACGTGGACGCCGCGGTGGTCGCCGGTCCGACGGTGATCGCCCTGGACGAGGCTCCCGACGACGTGGTGGGGGCGCTGAGCAGCGCTCCCCCGCTACGGCTGCTGGACCCGGACGCGGTCGACCCGGTGGTGGCGTTCCTGGTGCCCTTCCTCTTCGCGTTCGTCTTCTTCATCACCTCCCAGACCTTCGGCCTGCAGATCGCCCAGAGCGTCACCGAGGAGAAGCAGACCCGGATCGTGGAGATCCTCGTCGCGGCCATCCCGGTACGGGCGTTGCTGGCCGGGAAGGTGATCGCCGGCGGCATCCTGGCGCTCGGGCAGATCGCGCTGATCGCCGTCGTCGCCGTCGTCGGCATGCAGATCGGGGACAGCGGTGACCTGCTCACCCTGCTCGCCCCGGCGATCGGCTGGTTCGTGCCGTTCTTCCTGCTCGGCTTCGTGTTGCTGGCCGCGATGTGGGCGGCGGCCGGAGCGCTGGTCAACCGGCAGGAGGACATCGCCGGCGTGTCCACGCCGGTGCAGCTCGCCGTCATGCTGCCGTTCTTCGCGGTGATCTTCCTGAACGACAACGCCACCGCCATGCGGGTGCTGTCCTACCTGCCCATCTCGTCGCCGACGGCGATGCCACTGCGGCTCTTCACCGGGGACGCGGCCGGCTGGGAGCCCATCGTCTCGCTGGCCGTCCTGCTCGTCGGCGCCGGCGCCTTCGTGGTCGCCGGGGCCCGCATCTACGAGGGTTCGCTGCTGCGGACCAACGGCCGGACCTCCCTGCGCGCCGCGTGGCGGGAGCGGGAGACCATCGGCTGACCGATGCCCGGCCCACGGTGGGCGCCGGTGTCCTGATCGGACGCCGGCGCCCGCTGCCGTCCACCGCCCGTACGGCACCGGCCCGAACGCCTGTTCGAGGGCTGCGAACAGGGCGAACATTCCTACGGTGAGCCGATCCTCACGGCAACGACCCGGTCGTCGCCGCCCCCGGACCGGAAAGGCTCTCCATGACCCCACCGATCGACCCGCGGCACCACGACGAGCCACGGCGGCTCCGCCGGCTGCTCAGCGTGGTGCTGGCCGTCGTGCTCGCGAGCACGCTCGCGGCCGTCGTCCGTCCCGCACCGGCCGCCGCCGCCCCGGCCGACCTGATCCTCAACGGCACGTTCGACAACGGCAGCACCGAGCCCTGGTGGAAGCGGCTCGCGGCGACCACCACGACCGTCGACGCCGGACAGCTGCGCATCCGCACCGCCGGACCGGCCACCAGGCCCACCTGGGACGACCTCGTCGGCCACTTCGAGTTCGGGGTGACCGCCGGGCAGGCGTACCGGCTGCGGTTCGACGCCTCCGCCGACGTCAACCGCTCGCTGCGTGTCTCCGTCTCCCGGGTGAACACGCCCTTCACCTCCGCCGTCGACCAGACCGTCCCGCTGACCTCCACGATGCGCCGGTTCACCTTCGACTTCGCGTCCCCCTTCGGAGACCCGCAGGCGGTGCTCCTGTTCCACCTGGGCGCGAACGCGGCCTCGACGGTGCGGCTGGACAACATCTCCCTCACCCCGCTGGCCGTCGACCCGGCGACGGACCCGATCCTGTACTGGAACGGGATCCTGCTCGACACGTACCGGGCGTTGGACCTGCCACCCACCACCTCCTCCCGGGAGGCGGCCATCCTGCACGCGGCGATGCACGACGCCGCCGTCTCGGTCACCGGCGTCGGCAACCCCTACCGGGTACGGGTGCCGGTGAGCTACCCGGGCACCATGGACAACGTCGTGGCGCCCTCCCTGCACGCGGCCATCGACCGGGCGGCGTTCGACGTGCTGACCGCCCTGTACGGCGCTCAGGGCCGCTCCTACGCCCAGGCCCTCACCGGCGCCGTCGCCCGCCGTCCGTCCGGCGTGAACGCCGCGGAGGTCGCGCGGGGCGACACGGTCGGCGCCGCGTCCGCCGCCGCCAACCTCCAGGCCCGCGCCAACGACGGTTCCGGCAACAACACGCCGTACCAGCTCGACGGGGTGCCCGGGTCGTGGCGACCGACCGACGGAAAGCCGGCGGTCAGCCCGAACTGGGGCCTGGTCACCCCGTTCGCGCTCACCTCCGGGCGACAGTTCCGGCCCGGTCTACCGGCCGGCGCCACCGGCTACGGCGACCTGCTGGGCAGGCAGGAGTACCTCGCCAACGTCCAGGAGGTCCGCGACCACGGCGGCCGGACGTCGTCGCTGCGGACACCGGACCAGACGCAGATGGCGTTCTTCTGGGCCAACGACGTGGCCGGTACGTACAAGCCACCGGGCCAGCTCTTCGCGCACACCCGCATCGTGGCGGAGCAGCGGAAACTCGGCATCCTGGCCAACGCCCGGCTCTTCGGGCTGGTCGCCCTCGCCCTCGCCGACGCCGCCATCGCGGCCTGGGACGCCAAGTACCAGAGCGCGATCGACCTGTGGCGCCCGGAGAGCGCGATCGGCGGCGGTTGGCAACCGCTGTCGCAGGACCGCAACGGGGTTTCCTTCTCACCGGCCTTTCCGGCCTACGTCTCCGGGCACGCCACCTTCGGCGGGGCGTGGGCGGCGGTGATGAAGGGCTTCTTCGGCACCGACGCGATCGGCTTCGACGCCACCACCGACGATCCACACGCCGTCGGCGTGATCCGGCACCTGAACGGCTTCGACCACGCCGCCCGGGAGAACGCGCTGAGCCGGATCTACCTCGGCGTGCACTACCGGTTCGACGCGGAAGCCGGTCTCGCCACCGGCGGTTCCGTCGGCGCGTACGTCTACGCCAACCGGCTGCGACCGTGAGTCGTCCGCCGGCGTAACGGGGGGCTCCCCGCCCGGTCCACCGACCGGGCGGGGAGCGTGCGTCACGGCGACGACAGGCAGTGCCAGTGGCCGAAGTCGCCGGTACGCGACCAGACGCCCCGCGCCGCCCGGATGTTCCAGCCCGGATCCAGGGCGGTCCGCCGGTCGACGCCGAACCGCGTCAACTCCATGTCGCTGAACTGGAAGAGCCCCCAGCGTCGTGACCCGTCCCGGAGGACCTCCACCCGGTACGGGTCCAGCCCCGACAGGCACCGGGCCAGCCGAACTGCCCCGGCCGGGTCCTCCGGGAAGACCAGCCGCACCTGCTTGCTGATCCGGTCCTCCGGCCAGGTGACCGGCACGACCGGGTCGCCGGACAGCTCGTCGAGGACCTGCCCGTCCACGGTGCCGCTGACCGGCAGGCCACCCAGCGCCTGGAACGCCATGACCCGGCTGGCGGTGTCCGGGCCGAACCAACCGTCCACCGGTACGTGCAGCCCGCCAGCCGCCAGCCGTTCCTGGAGATCCAGCACGCACGGGCCGTACATGCCCTGCCGCAGGACGAGAGGACATCCGTCGGCCGGCGGAACGGCGGTCCCGCCACCCGTGCCGACGGTGCCGGGCAGCAGCGCGCCGGACGCCCCGATCGACAGGGCACCGAGCAGCGCGAGCAGCCCCAGCCGGAGCCTCCCACGAGCCGGCCCGTCCACCCGGCGCGCCTCGGGTGGTGGCCGGTCCGGTGCGACCGTGCCGGCGGCCGGAAGCGGGCCGTCGGGGCTCGGGGGCGGGCCGTCGGGGACCACCTCGTCGGGCCGCGTCGCCGGAGTGTCCGAACGCTCCTGCTCGGTGAGGCGTGCCTCGATGTCACGCCGCATCTCCACCCACCGGTCGATCTCCCCCGCCGGCGTACCGCAGGCGACCAGCAGCGCCACAACGGGCCGCTCGCGGGGCAGGGTGGTCCGCCCCAGCATGGTGGCGAGGGTGCTCGGCGGCAGCCAGTGCCCGACGGCCGAGGCCCGCCGGGTGATCTCCCGGTAGGTCAGGCCCGAGCGCCGCCGTACGTCGCGGAGCGACGCGACGTACTGGCCCGCCGTGGCCGCCCGCGGCACCGGATCCCGGACAGCACCATCCATCGAACCTCCCCGTGTCGTCGATGTGGCCGGGCACCGGACCGTGCCGGTCCGGGGCCCGCCAGCCGCGAGCCGGTCAACGGCGCGGCCATCGAGGAACGACGCTAGACAAGCGGGTCGACGCGAACAATGCCCTGGCCACGGCCCTGGGATGTCCGGGCAGCTCGGCGGGGCCTGTCCGGGTTCTGTCCGACCATCTCGGACAGTCCATCAGGGACGGTTTGCCCTACGGCCACGCGTGTCTGGAGAATCGGGCGATGGACACGGGGGAGCTACGACCGGACGAGGCGACCGGCCCGGCGGAGTTCGTCGATCTGCTGCGCCGGCTCAAGGAACGGTCCCGGCTCACCTACCGGCAACTGGAGCAACGCGCGGCCGCGGCCGGTGACGTGCTGGCCCGCAGCACCGCCGCCGACGTCCTGGGCCGCTCCACCCTGCCGCGACCCGAGGTGCTGGCCGCCTTCGTCCGCGCCTGCGGCGCGGAGGACCAGGTGCAGGAGTGGCTGCGGGTGCGGGACCGACTCGCCGCCGGCCCGTACGCCCCGGCATCGCCCCCGCCGGACCACCCACCAGCCGGCGACAGCGCACCGGCCGTGGCCCCGGCGGCGGTGCACCCGGGCGGGGCCCGCCCGCGCTGGTCAGCGCGACCCGCACCGCTGGCACTGCTCGTCGTCGGCGCCCTGCTGGCCGCGCTCGGCGCGGGCGTGTGGTTCCTGCGGCCGGATGACGAACGGCGGACGGCGGCAGAGCACGCCTCGGCGGACGGCAGCCCTTCGGCCACGCCGACTGTCGGCGTCAGCCCGTCGACCGCACCGCGCGGCGGCCGGAGCCAGATCCGCCCCGCCCGCGCCCCTCAGCTCTGCCTCACCGAGGGGCGTGACCGCACCGGCCGGTACCACAGCGAGGTGGCCGTCCAGCGCCCCTGCGCCGAGGCCACCCCGCCGGACACCTACGTGGAGCCGGTGGCCGACGGTCTGTACTTCATCAAGTGGGACCACCCCGCGCACGGACCGGGCTGTCTCACCATCCGCGCCGAGGATCCGGGTCGCGATCTGCTCGAACCCTGGCCCTGGCAGAAGTGCGACCCGACCACGTGGCCCCAGCTGTTCCGTTTCGAGCCCACCGGATCGGCGCCCACCGCGTACCGCATCCGGCCGGCCCACAGCGACCGGTGCGTCGGCCTCCGCGACGACGACACCGAGGTGTCGGCCGAGGCGTTCGCCGAACCGTGCACCGGCGGCGCGGACCAGGTGTTCCTGGTCGACCTGCTGCCCGGCGGCTGACGGTCGTCGGCTCAGCGGGCGGCCGGCACCCTGTCCCAGCCGTCCGGCAAGCGGGGCACCGGCCAGGACGGGTCGGGCTGCCAGGACGCCCAGGCCGGGTCCCACCAGCGCTGGCCCGCGTCGAGCAGGGCGGCGATCCGGTCACCCTCGCCTCGGATCGCGTCCTCCATGCCCGGGTAGCGCCCCTCCACGAGGCGCTGCGCGAACATCTCCACGTCCTTCCAGACGTACCGGTCGGCGTCCGCGCCCCACCACAGGTCCAGCTCGTGATCCAGGGTGTCCACCCCGATCGGCGTACGCCGAAGCGGGTCCTGGAGGTTGAAGTACCAACCGGCGAAGTCACGCCCGGGACCCGTCCAGAACACGTCGACCGAGTGCGCCTCACCGGGACGCTGCACCATCAACTTGCCGTGCCCGCTCCAGGCCCGGTGCCCGGCGGTCTGCCACGGGTGCCGCCCGCAGGGGAAGGCGCCGGCCTCCGGGAAGCCGAACTCGGCGCCTGGCGGGAGGTAGAGGGCCAGCAGGTCGGGCGAGTCCTCGACGCAGATCGTCGGGCAGCCGAACCAGACCTCACCGAGCAGAACTTCGCGCCGGACGACCACGTCGCCCGGCGCGAACCGGTCAGGCATCGCCACGGTCAGGCGTCCACCGCGGCCATCACGTCGTCGCTGACGTCGAAGTTCGCGTAGACGTTCTGCACGTCGTCGCAGTCCTCCAGGACGTCGATCAGCTTGAAGATCTTGCGCGCGCCCTCCTCGTCCAGCGGAATGTTCATGCTGGGGATGAGGGACGACTCGGCCGACTCGTACTCGATGCCGGCGTCCTGCAGCGCCGTGCGGACGGCGACCAGATCGGTCGGCTCGGAGACCACCTCGTACGCCTCACCGAGGTCGTTGACCTCCTCGGCCCCGGCGTCGAGGACGGCCATCATGACGTCGTCCTCGCTGGTGCCCTCCTTGGGGACGATCACCACGCCCTTGCGGGAGAACATGTACGACACGGAGCCGGCGTCGGCGAGCGAGCCGCCGTTGCGGGTCAGCGCGGTGCGCACCTCGGTCGCCGCCCGGTTGCGGTTGTCCGTGAGGCACTCGATCAGCATCGCCACGCCGTTCGGGCCGTAGCCCTCGTACATGATGGTCTGCCAGTCGGCGCCGCCGGCCTCCAGGCCGGAGCCCCGCTTGACCGCGCGGTCGATGTTGTCGTTCGGCACCGAGCTCTTCTTCGCCTTCTGGATGGCGTCGTAGAGCGTCGGGTTGCCGGAGGGGTCGCCACCGCCGGTCCGCGCGGCCACCTCGACGTTTTTGATCAGCTTGGCGAACATCTTGCCGCGCTTGGCGTCGATGACGGCCTTCTTGTGCTTGGTCGTCGCCCACTTTGAGTGGCCGGACATCTTCTACCTCCGTCTGTCATTCCACGCCTGCGTCGACTGCCGCACCGATCACGCGCCGCATCCGGTGATCCGGCGGCCGGTCGGCTCCGCGGGAAATGCCGCGCCGGGCGACGGCCCTGCCGAACCGCGGCAATCTTACCGAGGTCACACCCGGGCATGTCACACCCGGGACCCGCTCGGGGTGCCGTCAGGGCACCCGGACCACCCAGAAGACAACGACCGGAGGCGGGGAAACATGCCCGCCCGGGTGCCGGGGTGGCCGGCGTCCGCGCTCAGACGGCCCGCACCAGCTCCACGAAGTACGCGTGCACGCGCAGGTCACCGGTCAGCTCCGGGTGGAACGAGGTGGCCAGGAGGTTGCCCTGCCGGACCGCCACGATCCGGTCGGCGGCCGGGCCACCGGTCACCGTCCCGATCACCTCGACGCCGTCACCGACCCGCTCGACCCACGGCGCGCGGATGAACACGGCGTGGAACGGCTCACCCGGAACCCCGGTGATCTCCACGGGCGCCTCGAACGAGTCGACCTGCCGGCCGAACGCGTTGCGCCGGACGGTCATGTCGATGCCGGCGAAGCCGCGCTGGTCCGGGCGGCCGTCGAGCACCTCCGTGGCCAACATGATCATGCCGGCGCAGGATCCGTAGACCGGCATACCGCCGGCGATCCGCTTGTCGATCGGCTCCCGCATCTCGAAGATGTCGGCCAGCTTGCTGATGGTGGTGGACTCGCCCCCGGGAATGACCAGCCCGTCGACCGCGTCCAGCTCCGCCGGACGGCGGACCGGGCGGGCGTCCGCGCCCGCCGCGGCCAGCGCCGCCACGTGCTCGCGGACGTCCCCCTGCAGCGCGAGCACACCGATGGTGGGCCCGGTCATGCTCACCCCTGCTTCCTGCGCTCGTGACCGCGGGGCTCGCGCGCTCACCAGCCGCGCTCGGCCAGGCGGTGCGGCTGCGGGATCTCGTCGACGTTGATGCCGACCATCGCCTCGCCGAGGCCACGGGAGACCTTCGCCAACACGTCCGGGTCGTCGTGGAAGGTGGTCGCCTTGACGATCGCGGCGGCCCGCTGAGCCGGGTTGCCGGCCTTGAAGATGCCGGAGCCGACGAAGACGCCCTCCGCGCCGAGCTGCATCATCATCGCCGCGTCGGCCGGGGTGGCGATCCCACCGGCGGTGAACAGCACCACCGGCAGCTTGCCACTCTCGGCGACCTCCTTGACCAGCTCGTACGGGGCCTGCAGCTCCTTGGCGGCGACGTACAGCTCGTCGGTGGGCAGCGAGGAGAGCCGGCGGATCTCCTGGCGGATCTTCCGCATGTGGGTGGTGGCGTTGGAGACGTCACCGGTGCCGGCCTCGCCCTTGGAGCGGATCATGGCCGCGCCCTCGGTGATCCGGCGCAGTGCCTCGCCCAGGTTGGTCGCACCGCAGACGAAGGGGACGGTGAAGGCCCACTTGTCGATGTGGTTGGCGTAGTCGGCCGGGGTGAGCACCTCGGACTCGTCGACGTAGTCCACGCCGAGGGACTGGAGGATCTGCGCCTCCACGAAGTGCCCGATGCGGGCCTTGGCCATCACCGGGATGGAGACCGCCTCGATGATCCCGTCGATCATGTCGGGGTCGCTCATCCGGGACACCCCGCCCTGCGCGCGGATGTCGGCGGGCACCCGCTCCAGGGCCATCACCGCGACGGCACCGGCGTCCTCAGCGATCTTGGCCTGCTCGGCGTTGACCACATCCATGATCACGCCACCCTTGAGCATCTCGGCCATGCCCCGCTTGACGCGGGCGGTGCCGACGACGGGGGTGGTGCCGGTGTTCGGGGCGGTGGTTTCGGACACGGGTCGGCGCTCCTCGGGACGTGCTCTGGGGGTGGCAGCGAAAATGCTACGCGGAGGTCAACGCCGTACCGACAGCCAATCAGACCCCCGGTGGCCTGCACAGTGGCACCCGTCACCGGCCCGCCGAAGAGTCCCCGATCAGTTCGCGGGCACGTCCGCCGGCACCGTGAGGGTCGGGTCGTCGATGTCGAAGTAGCGCGGCCAGTCCCGGCCCCGCCCCATCCGCAACAGGCGCACCAGCGGCCGGCTGCGCGCCGACCGGGCGTCACGGACCAGGTCGGTGTGCACCTGCCGGGACAGGGCGAGCCGCCGGCTGGCGGCGATGACCGCCGCGCAGTCCGGATCGGCCGGGTCGAGCTGCACCCCGCGCAACTGCCGGGTCAGATCGTTCTCCGCCGCCTCCCGCTCGTCCGGGCGGGCGTCCAGGGCGATCCGGGCCGCCGCGTACAGCTCGACGCCGAAGCGCCGCTCGGCCAGCACGGCCGCGGCCGCCGCCCGGCGCAGCAGGTGGGCGTCGAGGGCGCGGGCCGCCAGCTCCGCGCGGCCCTGCAGCCGCTCCACCCGACCGGCCGTCCAGATGAGGTACGCCGCGACCAGCCCCACGACCACGCTCGCGGCCACCACCCACCACATGTGCGGCATCGTAGTGCTGCTCCGTTTCTCCTCGTCCGGGCGCCGCCGCGCCGGTCACCCGGTCACCGCCCGCACCATGTGTCACACCGGCTCAGCCCAGCCCCACCCATTCCTGGTCGATGACCCGCCCGTCGGTTGCCTCGATCGCCGCTGCGTATACCTCCAGAACACGGCGGGCAACCACCGGCCAGTCGAAATTCGCCACCACCTGATCGCCGCAGGCGCTCAGCGCGGCCCGGCCGGCGGGGTCGTCCAGCAGCTCGGCCAGCGCGTCGCGCAGCCCCGCCGGGTCGCCGGTGGGAAAGAGCCGCCCGGCCCGCCCCCCGTCGAGGACCCGCCGGAACGCGTCCAGGTCGCTCGCGACCACCGTGGTGCCGGCGGCCAGAGCCTCGGTGAGGATCATGCCGAACGACTCGCCGCCGGTGTTCGGCGCCACGTAGAGGTGCACGCTGCGCAGCATCCGCGCCTTGTCCGGCTCGGACACCAGACCGAGGAACGTCACCCGGTCGCGCAGCGCGGCCGGGAACCGGTCGTACAGGTCGTCGGGGTCGCCCGGACCGGCGACGAGCAGCCGCAGCTCGGGGCGGGCGGCGGCCAGCTCCACGAAGGCGTCGCGCAGCACCGGGAAGCCCTTGCGGGCCTCGGTGAACCGGCCCAGGAAACCGAGCGTGCCGCCGGTGCCCGGCGTGCACTCCCCCGGCCATCCGGGCAACGGCTCGGCGTCGGCGAACTTCGCCACCGCCACCCCGTTGGGGATCTCCACCGCGCCGCCGTCCATGTGCTCGACCTGCACCTTGCGGGCCAGCGCGCTGACCGCGATCCGGGCGGTGATCCGCTCCAGCACGATCTGGAGCACACCCTGCGCGGCGGCCAGCACCCGCGAACGGGTCATCGCGGTGTGGAAGGTGGCCACCACCGGGCCACGCGCGGAGAGCACGGCCAGTAGCGACAGGCTCAGGGTGAGCGGCTCGTGCACGTGCAGCACGTCGAAGTCGCCGTTGGTGATCCAGCGCCGGACGCGGGCCGTCGAGACCGGACCGAACGCGATCCGGGCGACCGAGCCGTTGTACGGCAGCGGCACGGCCCGACCGGCGGAGACCACGTACTCCGGCAGCGGGGAATCCTCGTCGGCCGGGGCGAGCACGCTGACCTGGTGGCCGAGCGTGATCAGCGCCTCGGCGAGGTCCATCACGTGGTTCTGCACCCCGCCGGGGACGTCGAAGGAGTACGGGCAGACGATGCCGATCCGCATACGTCAGCGCCCCTCGCTCGCGACTGTGGGGCTCCACCTCACCGTGCCCCCACCCCCTCAGGCCTGACCGGCGGCCGGCGAGGGCAGCGCGGTGCCGCCCTGCGCCCCCCGCTGGTCCAGCCACATCCGCTGCAACATGTGCCAGTCTTCCGGATGCCGGGCGATACCCGCCGCCAGACGGTCGGCGATCAGCTGGGTCAGCGACCGGACCCGCTGGTCCAGAGGCCCCACCTCGGGCCCCGGCACCGGCAGCGGGCCGGCGAGCGACGCGCACGCGGCGTCCGGTTCGTACCACATCGAGGCCACGTAGAGCGGCGCGCCGGTGTGCAGAGCGAGCAGCGCGGGCCCGGCGGGCATCCGGGTCTTCCCACCGAAGAAGTCCACCTCCACCCCTCGGGCGGAGAGGTCACGGTCGGCCAGCAGCGGCACCACCGCACCGGCACGCACCCGGTCCAGCAGCACGTCGAACGCCGGCCGTGGCCCGCCGTGG
Source organism: Micromonospora yongxingensis (assembly GCF_052601155.1). Classification (NCBI taxonomy): domain Bacteria; kingdom Bacillati; phylum Actinomycetota; class Actinomycetes; order Micromonosporales; family Micromonosporaceae; genus Micromonospora; species Micromonospora yongxingensis. Next base: position 33,773 of record NZ_JBQXEO010000022.1, on the reverse strand, counting down.
GTGGGCAGAATCTCCATGCCCAGACTCTCGCGGAAGGCGAAGAACCGCTCGTAGACGCCCTCCGGCTTGAGCCGCTCCATGACCGTGGTGATCGGCCAGCCGGTGGCCGCCACCCACGCGCCGGCCGCGTCCCAGTTGCCGGCGTGCGGCAGCGCCACCACCGCGCCCCGGCCGGCGGCCACGTCGGCGGCGAGCAGCTCGGCGCCGTCGAGCCGGAACCCGGCCAGGATCTGCGCCCGACTCAACGCGGGAAGCCGGAACGCCTCCATCCAGTAGCGGGCGTACGAGCGCAGCCCGCGCTTGACCAGCTCGTCCAGCTCCGCCTCGGGCAACTCCGGGCCGACCACCCGGCGCAGGTTGGCGCGCAGTCGAGCCGTACCCCCGCCGGAGCGGCGGTGGGCGCGGTCGGCGCCCGCCTGGAACGCCGCGGCCACCAGCGGCCGGGGCAGCGCACGGATCACCCGCCAGCCAGCGAGGTAGCCCAGCTCGGTGAGGTTCACGCGGCCCGGCCGCCGGTCGTCCGGGACCGGCCCGCGCTCACGCCGGCACTCCGCCGCGCCGCGCGCGGGGCGCCACGCGCCGGTGCCCGACGGGTCGCTCCACTCACGCGTGGCCGTCCGGCTGGAGCTGCTGGGCCTGGCGGTAGACGTGCGCCATCCGCTGCCCGACCGTGAAGATCGACACGGCGGCGAGCAGCCAGAGCGCGATCTCCAGCGCCGGGTCGACGCCGACGCCGGTGAGGATCCCGCCGACCCCGACGATCAGCAGCCGCTCGGTGCGCTCGGCGATGCCCACGTTGCAGGTCATGCCCAGCCCCTCGGCGCGGGCCTTGACGTAGGAGACCAACCCGCCGGCGGCCAGACAGAGCAGCGCGGCGGCCACCCCGGAATGGTCGTTCCGGGTTGCCAGCCAGTACGCGACCGCGCCGAAGACGGCGCTGTCGGCGACCCGGTCCATGCTCGAATCCAGGAAGGCGCCGAACCGGGTGGAGCCGCCGCTCATCCGGGCCATCGTCCCGTCGAGCAGGTCGGTGAGCGCGAAAACGGTCACGATGATCGCGCCGGCGACCAGATGGCCGCGGGCACCGAAGCCGAGCGCGCCGACGAGCACACCGACGGTGCCCGCAACGGTGACGGCATTGGGGGTGACGCCTGCGCGGAGCAGTGCGCGTGCGATCGGCTCGACGACGCGGGTCATCCCCGCGCGGGCCGACACTTGGAAGATCTTCGCCATGGCGGTCCCCACGATAACGGTCCGCCCAGCTCCGGCGATACGGCCGGTCCCGTCGACCCGCCCGGAGGAGGCTTGTGCCTACCCGACAACGGGTGTGAGATCGAGCCGGGAGGTGAGCCAGCTCACCCGCCCGGCCGTCCCGTTCCCGCTGTGCAGCAGACCACCGGAGGATATCGCCGCGCACTCGCCCCGGGCCGCTTCCCGTCGCGCGGCGGTCGCCACCAACCACCGGCTGAGGGAGGTGCGCCTCATGGCGCAGAAGAGTCAGGAGAAGGGTCCCACCGGCGGCGCGCCGGTGGTGACCGAACCCGGCACGGCTCGCAACGTGGTGCTCGTCGGCCACTCCGGAGCGGGCAAGACAACACTGGTCGAGGCGTTGCTCGCGGCGACCGGCACGATCAGCCGGGCCGGCAACGTCGTGGACGGCACGACCGTCGGCGACCACGACCCGGCGGCCGTACGCCAGCAGCGCTCGGTGAGCCTGTCCTGCGCACCCCTCCTGCACGACGGCATCAAGGTCAACCTGCTGGACACCCCCGGCTACGCCGACTTCGTCGGTGAGCTGCGCGCCGGGCTGCGGGCCGCCGACGCCGCGCTCTTCGTCGTCAGCGCCGTCGACGGGATGGACGCGGCCACCGCGGCGCTGTGGGAGGAGTGCGCGGCGGTCGACATGCCCCGGGCCGTCGCGGTGACGCGACTGGACCACCCGCGCGCCGACGTCGACAACGCGGTGGCGCTCTGCCAGCGGGTCTTCGGCGACAACGTGATGCCGCTGTACCTGCCGATGCTCGGCGACGACGGCGTCTCCACCGTCGGCCTGCTCGGCCTCATCACCCGCCGGGTCTTCGACTACACGGCCGGGCTTCCCGCCGACGTACGCGAGCCGGACCCGGAGCACCAGCCGGCCATCGACGAGTCCCGCAACGAGCTGATCGAGGGGATCATCGCCGAGAGCGAGGACGAGACGCTCATGGACCGGTACCTCGACGGCGAGGAGATCGGCACGCAGGTGCTCATCGAGGACCTGGAGAAGGCCGTCGCCCGGGGCCACTTCTACCCGGTGGTGCCGGTCTGCGCGGAGACCGGCGTCGGGCTGGACGCGCTGCTGGAGGTGCTGACCGCCGCGTTCCCGTCGCCGCTGGAGCACCAGCTTCCGGCGGTGACCGGCGTGGACGGCTCACCACGCCCGCCGCTGACCTGCGACCCGGACGGGCCGCTGGTCGCCGAGGTGGTCAAGACCACCATCGACCGGCACGTCGGGCGGGTCTCGCTGGTCCGGGTCTTCTCCGGCACGCTGCGCCCCGACCAGACGGTGCACGTCTCCGGGCACGGCATGGCCGAGCGCGGGCACCCCGACCACGACGCCGACGAGCGGGTCGGGCACATCTACACCCCGCTGGGCGCGACCCTGCGCGAGGTCGCGCTCTGCGTGGCCGGCGACATCTGCGCGATCACCAAGTCGGGCAGCGCCGAGACCGGCGACACCATCTCGGCCAAGGACAACCCGCTGCTGATCGCGCCGTGGGAGATGCCGGAGCCGCTGCTGCCGGTGGCGATCGTCGCCCGGAGCCGCGCCGACGAGGACGCGCTGGCCCGCAACCTGGCCCGGCTGGTCGCCGGCGACCCGACGCTGCGGCTGGAGCGCAACCCGGAGACCCACCAGCTGGTGCTCTGGTGCATGGGTGAGGCCCACGCCGACGTGGTGCTGGACCGGCTGCGCGCCGGCGGCGTCGAGCTGGACACCGAGCCGGTCAAGGTGTCCCTGCGCGAGACGCTGACCGTGCCGGCGAAGGGGCACGGCCGGCACGTCAAGCAGTCCGGCGGCCACGGTCAGTACGCGGTCTGCGACATCGAGGTGGAGCCGCTGCCCCGGGGCGCCGGCTTCGAGTTCGTCGACCGGGTGGTCGGCGGCGCCGTGCCGCACAACTACATCCCGTCGGTGGAGAAGGGTGTCCGCGCCCAACTGGAGCGCGGCCTCGTCGCCGGCCACCCGGTGGTGGACCTGCGGGTGACCCTGGTCGACGGGAAGGCACACAGCGTCGACTCCTCCGACGCGGCCTTCCAGACCGCCGGGGCCCTGGCGCTGCGCGACGCCGCCGAGCGCGGCCAGCCGGCGCTGCTGGAGCCGATCGACGAGGTGACCATCCGGGTGCCCGACGGCTCGGTGGGCGCCGTGATGGGCGACCTGTCCGGCCGGCGCGGCCGGGTGCTCGGCACCGAACCGGACCAGGACGCCGAGGGCCGTACCCTGGTCCGCGCCGAGGTGCCGGCCAGCGAGCTGCTGCGCTACGCCGTCGAGCTGCGCTCGATGACCGCCGGCACCGGCACCTTCCGCCGGCACTTCGTCCGCCACGACCCGATGCCCGCTCACCTCGCCGACCAGGCCCGCAAGGAACACACTCCCTGACCCGCGCACCCGCGCCCGCAGGGCCGCGCGGCCAGAGGTGGTGACGGCCGCGCGGTCAGGGGTGCGTGGTGGGGTGGGTGGGACGGGGCCAGTGCGGGCGGTCGGCGTCGCGCAGGGCGGCGGTACGCAGGGCGGCGAGCTGGCGTTCCACCTCGGCGAACTGGTCCGGCGGCAGCGGCCCCCGGTGCAGCGCGGCGGCGTTCTCCTCGACCTGGGCGACCGTACGGCAGCCCGGAATCGGGATGGTGCGCCCGCTGCGGGCCCAGATCCAGCCCAACGCGCCCTGCGCCAGGCTGCGCCCGTCGGCGGTGAGAGCGGCACGGACCGCACCGACGCGGCGCAGCCACTCCGGTGCCGGCCGGCCGCCGCGGAACCACTCCAGCCAGCCCGGGGTCAGCCCGCGTACGTCGTCGCGGGGCAGCGTCGAACCGGCCGAGTACTTCCCGGTGAGCAGCCCCATCCCCAACGGGCCCCGGTTGACGCTGGCCAGGTCGTACTTGTCGCAGACGGCGAGCAGCTCGGGGGCGTCGCGCAGCACCGACAGGGTGTGCTGCACGGCGGTGGCACCCGCGGCGGCGTGCCCGAACGCGGCGGCCCGGTCGGGGCGGTCGGTGCTCCACCCGTACGCCCGGATCAGGCCCTCGGTCACCAGCTCCTCGCAGGTGCCGATCAGGGCCTCGGCCCGGGGCACCGGCAGGTCGGCCAGGTGCAGCTGGTAGAGGTCGATCCGGTCGGTGTCCAGCCGGCGCAGCGAGTCGGTCACCGCCCGCCGCAGGTACGCCGGCGACGCGTCCTCCCCGGTCGCCTGCCGGCTCGCCTCGTCGAACGTGTAGCCCCACTTCGTGGCGATCACGGCCTCGTCGCGGCGGCCGGCGAGCGCCCGGCCGAGCACCCGCTCGCCGTGCCCGGCGCCGTAGGTGTCGGCGGTGTCGAAGAGGGTGACGCCCAGGTCGAGCGCCCGGCGTACGGCCCGCGCCGACTCGTCGTCGTCGACCGCGCCCCAGCCCAGCGGCTGGCTGCCCTCCGCCCAGGGGCCACCGATCGCCCAGCACCCCATGCCGAGGGCGCTGACCTCGATGCCGCTGCGCCCCAACGTCCGTGTCGTGACTGCCATCGAACGATCGTGCCACCTCCACCCGGGCGGGGCGTAGCGGTTCCCGAGCCCGGGACGCCAGAGCGCGGCTGCCCCCGCGGTGCGGCATGATCGGCGCCATGCGGCGGTTGGGTGTGGACATTGGCGGCGTGATCATCGAGCCGGCCGACGAGGACGCCGACACGTCCTTCTTCGGCGAGCACTACCTGCGCACCCCCGCCGTCGAGGGTGCGTTCGACGCGCTCGCGGCGCTCGGCCCGGCGTTCGACGAGGTGCACCTGGTCTCGAAGTGCGGCGAGGCCACCGAGCGGCGGACCCGGGAGTGGCTGGCCCACCACGACTTCCCGGCCCGCACCGGCATCCCCGTCGAGCGGGTGCACTTCTGCCGGACCCGGCCGGCCAAGGCGCCGATCGCCCGGCGACTCGGGCTGACCCACTTCGTGGACGACAAGCTGGAGGTGCTCGGCTACCTCGACTCGGTGCCGCACCGCTACCTGTTCCGGCCCCGCCCGGCGGAGGTCGCCGCACACGCCGCGCTGCTGCCCGGCGTACACCGGGTGGGGAGCTGGCCGGAGCTGACCGCTCTGCTGCGCGCCGGCTAGCCCGCCGCGACCGTCAGGACGGCCAGGCGCGGGCGAGCAGGTCGCGGGTGTCGCCGAGCAACTGCGGCAGGACCTTCGTGCGGCCGATCACCGGCATGAAGTTGGCGTCGCCGCCCCAGCGGGGCACGACGTGCTGGTGCAGGTGCGCGGCGATGCCGGCGCCGGCCACCCCACCCTGGTTCATGCCCAGGTTGAAGCCGTGCGCGTTGCTCACCTTGCGGATCACCCGCATCGCGGTCTGGGTGTACGACGCCAGCTCGATGGTCTCCGCCACGTCGAGGTCGGTGTAGTCGGCGACGTGCCGGTACGGGCAGACCAGCAGGTGCCCCGGGTTGTACGGGTAGAGGTTGAGCACCGCGAAGACGTGCTCACCGCGGGCCACGACGAGGCTCTCCTCCGGCGGCAGCCCGGGTGCCCGGCAGAACGGGCAGCCGGTGGGCTTTTCGTAGCCCTCGGCGGGGCGGTCCTCGCCGGAGATGTACGTCATCCGGTGCGGCGTCCAGAGCCGCTCCAGGCCGTCGGCCATGCCGCTGTCCGTGTGCCGTTCCGCCCCTGTCACGACCCGATCCTACGGACCCCCCGTCGGGTCGCGACACGCGCCGTTCAGGAACTCCGAGGCTGAAAGTTGTTGACGAACCAAGACTCACGCCTGAAGATTCCATGCATCCACGTACTTCCATATAGCGATGGAGGGCTCCATGATCCGACGGCTCGGCAGAATCCTGGCGACGCTCGCCCTGGCCGCCGCCACCACCATGACCGGCATCACCGTCACCGCCAGCGCGGCCCACGCCGACGGCTGCTACACCTGGGGTCGCACCCTGTCCCAGGGGATGTCCGGCGACGACGTCCGGCAACTCCAGATCCGGGTGGCCGGCTACCCCGGCTACGGCGCCGTGCTCGCCCTCGACGGCGCGTACGGTCCCGGCACCCGCTCCGCGGTGATCCGCTTCCAGCAGGCGTACGGGCTGCCCGCGGACGGCATCGCCGGCCCGCAGACCTTCAACCGGATCTACGCCCTCCAGGACGACGACTGCACGCCGGCGAACTTCAGCTACGCCGAGCTGAACAACTGCAACAGCACCTGGGCCGGGGGCGCGGTCTCGGCGAGCACCGCGCGGGCCAACGCGCTCGTCTCGATGTGGAAGCTCCAGGCCCTGCGACACGCCCTCGGGGACGTGCCCATCGCGATCAGCAGCTCCTTCCGCAGCTACGCCTGCAACAGCGCGGTCGGCGGGGCGTCGAACAGCCGGCACCTGTACGGCGACGCCGTGGACCTGGTCGGGTCACCGTCGTTGTGCCGGCTGGCCCAGCAGGCCCGCTACCACGGCTTCGGGCAGATCCTCGGCCCCGGCTACCCGGACCACAACGACCACACCCACGTCGCGGCGGTCGGAGGTTGGTCGGCGCCGACCTGCGGGGTCTGACGCAAAGACCGGGCCGGCGCGGCGACCGCTCGCCGCGCCGGCCCGCTACTCCGCCGCGGCGGAGGGACCGATGTTGGTCCGCGAGCTGACCACGTCGAGGATGTGGGTCACCGCCTCGGCGATCGGCACCCCGTTGCGCTGCGAGCCGTCCCGGTAGCGGAAGGAGACCGTGCCGGCGGCCACGTCGTCGTCGCCGGCGATCACCATGAACGGGATCTTCTGCTGCTGGGCGGTACGGATCTTCTTCTGCATCCGGTCGTCACCCGCGTCCACCTGCGCACGGATGCCCTCGGCGCGCAGCGCCGCGACGAAGCCGTGCAGATAGTCGGTGTGGTCCTCGCGGATCGGGATGCCGACCACCTGCACCGGGGCCAGCCAGGCCGGGAACGCCCCCGCGTAGTGCTCGGTGAGCACCCCGAAGAACCGCTCGATCGAGCCGAACAACGCACGGTGGATCATCACCGGCCGCTGCCGGCTGCCGTCGGCGGCCTGGTACTCCAACCCGAACCGCTCCGGCTGGTTGAAGTCCACCTGGATGGTGGACATTTGCCAGGTGCGGCCGATCGCGTCACGGGCCTGCACCGAGATCTTCGGCCCGTAGAACGCCGCGCCACCCGGGTCGGGCACCAGCTCCAGGCCGGAGGTCGCGGCAGCGGTCCGCAGCGCCTCGGTCGCCTCCGCCCAGTCCTCGTCGGCGCCGATGAACTTCGGCGAGTCGTCCCGGGTCGACAGCTCCAGGTAGAAGTCGTCCAGGCCGTAGTCGCGCAGCAGGTCCAGCACGAAGCTGAGCAGCGTGGACAGCTCGCCGGCCATCTGCTCGCGCGTGCAGTAGATGTGCGAGTCGTCCTGGGTCAGCCCGCGTACCCGGGTCAGACCGTGCACCACGCCGGACTTCTCGTACCGGTAGACGGTGCCGAACTCGAACATCCGCAGCGGCAGCTCCCGGTACGACCGCCCGCGCGACCTGAAGATCAGGTTGTGCATCGGGCAGTTCATCGCCTTGAGGTAGTAGTCCGCGCCCTCGAGCTGCATGGGCGGGAACATGGTGTCGGCGTAGTACGGCAGGTGACCGGAGGTCTGGAACAGCTGCGCCTTGGTGATGTGCGGGGTGTTGACGAACTCGTACCCGGCGGCCTCGTGCCGCTGGCGGGAGTAGTTCTCCATCTCCCGGCGGATGATCCCGCCCTTGGGGTGGAAGACCGCCAGGCCCGAGCCGATCTCGTCGGGGAAGCTGAACAGGTCGAGGTCCGCGCCGAGCTTGCGGTGGTCGCGCCGCGCGGCCTCCTCCAACAGCTTCAGGTACGCCTTCAGCTCGTCGCGGGTCGGCCACGCGGTGCCGTACACCCGCTGGAGCTGCGGGTTCTTCTCCGACCCACGCCAGTACGCCGCGGCCGAGCGCATCAGCTTGAACGCGCCGATCAGCCGCGTGTTCGGCAGGTGCGGGCCCCGGCACAGATCCGACCAGCAGACCTTGTCCTCCTTGGCGTCGAGGTTGTCGTAGATCGTCAGCTCGCCGCCGCCGACCTCCATCACCTCGTCGGTGTCCAGGCCCTCGCCCTTGACCTCGATCAACTCCAGCTTGAACGGCTCGTCGGCCAGCTCGGCGCGGGCCTCGTCCAGGCTGCCGAAGCGGCGACGACGGAACCGCTGCCCGGACTTGACGATCTCCTGCATGCGCTTCTCGACCTTGCCGAGGTCGTCGGGCTGGAACGGCTTGTCGACGTCGAAGTCGTAGTAGAAGCCGTTCTCGATCGGCGGGCCGATGCCCAGCTTGGCCTCGGGGAAGATGTCCTGCACGGCCTGGGCCAGCACGTGCGCGGTGGAGTGGCGCAGGACGTTGAGCCCGTCGGGCGAATCCAGGCTGACCGGCTCCACGACGGTCTCCTCGGCCGGCGCCCAGTCCAGGTCACGGAGCTGACCCTCCGGGTCGCGGACCACGACGATCGCCTTGGGGCCGTTCGCGGGCAGTCCGGCCGCGGCCACCGCGTCGGCCGCCGTGGTCCCGGCGGCGACGACGACGGGGTCGGCCACGGCGGGGGTACGGGGTGCGGACACGGTGACTCCTCCATGCGGTACGAAACGGTGCCGATCCTCGGCTCCTGCCGATGCTATCGGTCCACCCACCCAGCCCAGGGAAGGGCACCTTCCTAACGGCCGCGGCGGAGGAAAGGCGCGCGGGTGGCGGCCGGCGTTGAACCTTTCGACGCCCGCAGCCGAACTAGGAGGTGTGGCCGGAAACCGGTGCCGGTCGCGTCGACACGGATGGGGGCACGAGATGGCGAGCACGCACGGCGGTGGCCGCCGGCGGCGGATCGCGGCGGTGACCGCGCTGACCGCCGCCGGGCTGCTGCTCGGATGGCCCGGCACGGCGCACGCGGCGGACGTGACGACCACCCCGACGCAGGCCCGGCAGGGCGACGCGGTGCGGCTGGAGTTCACCGTGCCGGAGGAGCGGGCCGGCACGACGACCCGCCAGATCGAGGTGCGGTTGCCGGCCGACGCGCCGGTGGCCGAGGTCTACCCGATGTCGGTGACGGGCTGGGCTCCCCGGATCAGCTCCCGCACCCTGGACCAGCCGGTCACCGGAATCCACTCGAGCGGAGTGAGCACGGTGACCACCGCGGTGACCTGGATCCGGGTCGGCGAGAGCGAACCCGGGCCGGCCCGGCTGGCGCTGTCCATGGGTCCGCTGCCGCAGGCCGAGCGGCTCACCTTCGAGGTGATCCAGACGTACGTCGACGGCACGGTCGTCCGCTGGGCGGACGCCAACGGGCCGCACCGGGCCCCGGTGCTCACCCTGCTGCCGGCGGCGGCGGGCGCGGCCGGCCCGGCCGGGCACGGTGGGCACGGCGGCGCCCCGGCGGCCGGCGCGGCGACCGACCCCGGTGCCGGTAACGCCGCCGGCGCGCCGGTGGACCGCGCGGACGGCCCCGCCGAGGAGTCCGGCAGCGCCGACGCGATGCTGGCCGCCGGACTGTTGGCCGGGCTGGGCGGCGGCGCGGCGATCGGCTGGCTGGTCAGCCGGTGGCGGCGGCGCGACCCTGCCGAGGGCGCGGCGCTGGCCGAGGTGACCGGCGAGGCGGACGACGAGGCGGCCCCGACCGATTCGGTGCCGGACGTGCCGGACGTGCCGGCACCGGCCGACGCGGAGCCGACGTCGGTGGGCACTCCGATCCGCGCCGGCTGAGCCCGGCCCGCACCGCCGCCAGACTCGCTCCATAGCGCCCGGCCAGGTCCATGCACGCCCTTTGCTCTGCTTCAACGGAGGCAACGGCCACTGGCCCGAACCGTTGCGCGGGTTGAAGCAGAGCAAAGGGCAGCAGCATGGGCCCGACGACGGCCGGAGGGCCTTCGCCGGCCGGCGGTTCGACGCGGCGACGTCGGAAGCGCCCGGCGGACAGAGCGCCAGGTTGGTCAGAGCACCCGGGCGGGCGGAACAAGGGACGCTCAGGCCGCCCAGGCGGGTAGCGGCTCGCGGGCGGCCAGCCACGGCTCGGGCACCCCGCCGGGCGTGCCGACGCCCGTGTGCGCCGCCACCACCGCGCCGGCGATGGCGGCCGTGGTGTCCATGTCCCCACCGGCTCGCAGGCAGACCTGGATCGCCGCCGGGTAGTCGTCCAGGTGGGTGGCGGCCACCCAGAGCGTGAACCCGACGGTGTCCTGGGCGGTCACCCGGGAACCGTTGCCGAGCGCCGCCACCACCCGGGGCAGCGGTCGACCGAGCAGTCCCGCCGCCCGCTGCACACTCCGGTGCACCTCGGTGCCCGGGTCGACAGCGGCGGCGATTCCGGCGAGCAGCCGTTCCGGGGCCGGCCGGTGCCCGTCGAGGCGGGCCCGGGCGGCCAGCGCGGCGGCGACCGCCACCGCGACCGCACCGGCGATCCCCTCCGGGTGTGCGTGGGTCACCTCGGCCGAGGCGCGGGCCTGCGCGGCGGCGCGGGCGGTCGAGTCGGCGAAGTACGCGCCCAACGGGCCGACCCGCATCGCCGCGCCGTTGCCGCAGGAGCCCTGGCCGTCGAAGGCGGACGCGGCGGCCACCGGCCAGGGGGTGCCGGTGCGAATCAGGCGCAGGATCATCATCGCGCCCGGGCCGTAGCCCCGGCGCGGGTCGCAACGCTCGGCGAACGCCAGCGCCAGCCGGTCCCGGTCGATGCCGCCGAACTCGGCCAGCTGGGCGAGGACCGAGCAGGCCATCTCGGTGTCGTCGGTCCACTCCCAGGGCCCCGGCGGCAGGGTGCCCGCGGCGAGATCCGCCGGCTGTGGCCCCAGCAGGAAGTGCTGTTCGCCGAGCGCGTCGCCGGTCGACAGGCCGGCGAGGCTGTCCCGGGCGAGGGCCAGGCGGGCGTCGGCGAACAGGGTGAAGGACATCGTCGTACCAGCTTGCCCGCTCGCCAGGTACGTCGCAACGCGATCAACTTGCCAGGCCCAGTACGGTCTTGGGGTGGCCTCCGTGCTCCTGGTCGAAGACGATCACGTCGTACGCGGCGCGATGCTGCGGTCCCTGGCCGACCGGGGGCACGCGGTGCACGCCGTCGGCACCGCGCTGGACGCTCTGCGCCGGGTCGCGGCGGAGACACCCGACCTCGTGGTGCTGGACCTCGGCCTGCCCGACCTGGACGGCTCGGACGCACTGCGGATGCTGCGCGGCATCACCGACGTCCCGATCATCATCGCCACCGCCCGGGACGACGAGCAGTCCGTGGTCAAGCTGCTGCGCGCCGGCGCCGACGACTACATGGTCAAGCCCTTCACCGGCGCCCACCTCGACGCCCGGATCATGACCGTGCTGCGCCGGGCCGGGCGGGCCAGCCGGACCGTGCAGCCCGCCGTGCACACCGTGGGCGGGCTGCGGGTGGACGTCGGCGAGCGCAGCGCCCTGCTCGACGGGGAGCCGCTGGCGCTGACCCGCAAGGAATTCGACCTGCTGGCCTATCTCGCCGCACGACCCGGGCGGGTAGTGTCCCGCCGGGAACTCTTGGAGGAGGTATGGCGGCAGCCATCGGTCGGCGAGGATCAGACCATCGACGTTCACCTGTACTGGCTCCGCCGAAAGATGGGCGAGTCCGCGGCGAAGCCGCGCTACCTGCGCACCGTGCGGGGGGTCGGATTCCGGCTGGTGGCGCCGGACTGAGGACGGCGCTGGCCCTGCTCACGGCCGGCATGTGCAGCCTCGTCGCGCTAGCCTTCCTGATCCCGCTCGGGCTGAGCCTGGGCGAGCAGAATCGGGACGAGGCGATCGCCGACGCGGCCCGGCGCAGCGCACTCGTGACCGGGGCGCTGGCGGTGAGCACCGACGCGGCGGTGGTCGAGCGGGCCGTGGTGGCCAGCGGCGAGGGCGCTGCCAGCCGGCCGGTGGTGCACGGGCTGGGGTTGGACGAGTCCGCCGGCCGCGCCGCCGGCGACGACCTCGACCGGGCGCGTGCCGAGCGGCGCTCTCTGGACGTGGACGTCGACGGCGGGCTGATCCGACTGGACCCGGTGGTCCTCGGTGACCGGACCGCCGTCGTCGAGGTGTTCGTCCCCGACTCGGCGCTGGGCGAGGGCTCCGGCGGCACCTGGCTGCTGCTGCTCGCGGTGGGCGCGGCGATGGTCGGTGCGGCCGTGGTCGTGGTCGACCGGGTCGCCGCCCGCGCGGTGGACTCGACCCGCGGTCTGGTCAAGGCCGCGCTCTCGATCGGCGACGGCGACCTGGGCGTACGCGTGGAGCCGACCGGCCCGCGCGAGCTGGCTGAGGCCGGGTACGCCTTCAACCGCATGGCCGACCGGCTGGACGCGGCCCGCACCGACGAGCGGGAACTGGTGGCCGACCTGTCGCACCGGCTGCGCACCCCGCTGACCGTGCTGCGGCTGGACGCGGAGGCGTTGGAGTCCGACGACACCAGCGTGGGTTCGTTCTCGGAGGCGGAGCTGGACCGGCGGCGCGGCATCCGGCGGATCCGCCAGGCGATCGTCACCCTGGAGGGTGAGATCGACGTGTTGATCAAGACCACCCGCAAGGCGGTGGCGCACGAGGCCGGGCCGGCGATGTGTGACGTCAGCGAGGTGGTCCGGGACCGGATGGTGTTCTGGGCGGCGCTGGCCGGCGACCAGAACCGGCCGCACCGGGTGAACGGCGCGCAGTTGCGCATCCCGGCGCCGGTGCCGCGTGCCGAGCTGGCCGCCGCGCTGGACGCGGTGATCGGCAACGTCTTCCGCTACACCCCCCAGGGCACGGCGTTCGAGGTGGCCGTGTCCCGCCGGGACGGCTACGTGGCGATCCGGATCGACGACGCCGGCCCCGGCATCGCCAACCCGGACCGGGCGCTGCGCCGGGGTGCCAGCGACCAGGGCTCGACAGGGCTGGGCCTGGACATCGCCAAGCGGGTGGCGTTGCAGGCCAACGGATCGGTGAGCATCGACCGTGCCCGGCTGGGCGGAGCCAGCGTGGTGATGCTGCTGGCCGACCCGGAGGCCACGCCCCGGCAGGTCAGCAGGTTCGGTCTGGTCGGCCGGATGGCTCGGGACGCCCGGGACCAGAAGACCGGTCGTCGCTGGCCCCGCCAGCGCCCCACCGACGGCTGACCGGACCCGGCTGTGCGCCGGCGCAAGTCTTCCTTAGATCGCGGTTAACGATCGTGGTCCGGCGGCGACGGGCTGTCAGGATCGAAGCACGAACCCACCAGTTCCACCGGCCGGCCGCACCGAGTGCACCCACCGACCGGTGGAGCCGCGCGCGCGGCGGGAGTCAGGTCCCCCCACACCCAAGCTCCCGCCGCGCGCCCTGCTCCACGACCCGCTCAGCCGGCGGCGGTGGCGAGGTGGGCGTCGATCTCGGCGATGATCCGCTGCTTCCCGGCCTCGTCGAGGAAGGACGCGGTCACCGCGTTGCGGGCCAGCCCGGCCAGCCCCTGCGGACCCACCCCGAGCAGCTGGGCGGCCACCGCGTACTCGTCGTTCAGGGTGGTGCCGAACATCGGCGGGTCGTCGGAGTTGATGGTGACCAGCAGCCCGGCCTCGACCAGCCGGGGCAGTGGGTGCTCGTCGAGGGTGGCCACCGCCCGGGTCCGCAGGTTGGACGTCGGGCAGACCTCCATGCCGATCTGCCGCTCGGCCAGGTACGCCAGCAGCTCCGGGTCCTGCGCGGCGGAGATGCCGTGCCCGATCCGCTCGGCGCCCAGCTCGTTCAGCGCGTCCCAGATCGTCTGCGGGCCGGTGGTCTCCCCCGCGTGCGGCACCGAGTGGAGCCCGGCCGCCCGGGCCTGGTCGAAGTAGGGGCGGAACTGCGGCCGGGGTACGCCGATCTCCGGGCCACCCAGGCCGAAGCTGACCAGCCCGTCCGGGCGCTCGTCCAGCGCGATGCGCAGCGTCTCCTCGGCCGCCGGCAGGCCCGCCTCGCCGGGGATGTCGAAGCACCAGCGCAGGTCGAGGCCGAAGTCGACCGAGGCGCGCTTGCGGGCGTCCTCGATCGCCTCGCAGAAGGCCGGCGCGGGGATGCCCCGGCGCACGTGCGAGTACGGGGTGATGGTCAGCTCCGCGTACCTGACCTGCTGGCGGGCCAGCTCCCGGGCCACCTCGTGGGTGAGGATCCAGACGTCCTCCGGGTCGCGGATGAGGTCCACGACGCTCAGGTAGACCTCGATGAAGTGCGCGAAGTCGCGGAACTCGAAGTAGTCGGCGAGCGCCGCCGGGTCGGCCGGCACCGGGGTGCGTCCCTCGTGCCGGGCGGCCAGTTCGGCGACGATCCGGGGCGAGGCGGAGCCGACGTGGTGCACGTGCAGCTCCACCTTGGGCAGTCCGGCGATGAAGGTGGGCAGGTCGGTCACGGGTTCTCCTCGGCACGGTCGCCCGTTCGGGCGACGACGAAGACGCGGCGGAACGGGAAGTACACCTGGCCCTGCCGCGGCGGGTAGGCGGCGGCGAGGCGGACCCCCAGCTCGGCCCGGAAGGCGGACCAGCCGGCGGCGTCCAGGGCCGCCCGGACCGGGCGCAGGGCGGTGCCCTCCATCCAGGCCAGCACCGGGTGGTCGGCGGCGGGCCGGGCCGGTAGCAGGTGCACGTAGGTAGTCTCCCAGGCGTCCACCGCGCAGCCGGCACCGGTCAGCAGCGCCGCGTAGTCGGCCGGATCGTCGACCGGGTCGGCGCGCAGCAGCGGGGCCAGTCGGGCGCGCCAGGCCGGCCGGCCGGCGACCTCCCGCAGCGCGCGGTGCGATGCGGCGTCGAAGTTGCCGGGGACCTGCATGGCGAGCCAGGCGCCGGCGGGTAGCTCGGCGGCCCAGCGCCGCAGCAGCTCCCGGTGGCCGGGGACCCACTGGAGCACGGCGTTGGTGACCAGGACGTCCTCGTCACCGGCCGGGTGCCAGTCCCGTACGTCGGCGACGGCGAAGTCGACCGGGGTGTCCAGGGCGGCGGCCTGTTCGATCATCTCGGGCGAGGAGTCGAGGCCGATGACCCGGCTGGCGGGCCAGCGTTGCGCGAGGGTGGCGGTGAGCTGGCCGGGGCCGCAGCCGAGGTCGACCACGGTCCGGGGGCGCTCGGCCGGGATCCGGGCGACCAGGTCGTGGAACGGCCGGGACCGCTCGTCGCCGTAGCGCAGGTACGTGGCCGGGTCCCACATCGCCGCCTCCCAAACCGTACGTCCGTCTTGTTTACCCTACGGCTCCCCTGGCAGGCCGGCAACCCGATCACTAGGCTCGGGGCATGGAACAGCGCAGCTTCAACCGGCTCGGCCGGACCGTCGGCGTGGTCGGCCTGGGTGCCTGGCAGCTCGGCGCCGACTGGGGCACCGTCACCGAGGACGACGCGATGGCGGTGCTCACCGCCGCCGTGGACGCCGGGGTCACCTTCCTGGACACCGCCGACGTGTACGGCGACGGCCGCAGCGAGCAGCTGATCGGGCGCTTCCTGCGCTCCCGGCCCGACGCCGGGCTGACCGTCGCCACCAAGATGGGCCGCCGGGTCGAGCAGCGGCCGGAGGCGTACACCCTGGCGAACTTCCGGCAGTGGACCGACCGGTCCCGGGCCAACCTGGGGATGGACACGCTGGACCTGGTCCAGCTGCACTGCCCGCCCACCGCCGTCTTCGCCGACGACGCGGTCTTCGACGCCCTGGACACGCTCGTCGCCGAGAAGGCCATCGCCGGGTACGGGGTCAGCGTGGAGACCTGCGACCAGGCGCTCACCGCGATCGCCCGCCCCGGGGTGGCCAGCGTCCAGATCATCCTCAACGCCGTGCGGCACAAGCCGCTGGAGCAGGTGCTGCCCGCCGCCGCGGCCGCCGGGGTCGGCATCATCGCCCGGGTCCCGCTGGCCAGCGGCCTGCTCTCCGGCCGGTACGACGAGCACACCGAGTTCCCGGCCGACGACCACCGCAACTACAACCGGCACGGCGCGGCGTTCGACGTCGGCGAGACGTTCTCCGGAGTCGACTTCGAGCGCGGGCTGGCCGCCGTACGCCGGCTGGCGCCGCTGGTCGACGCGGACCGCACGATGGCGCAGTTCGCGCTGCGCTGGGTGCTGGACCAGGCCGGCGTCACCGTCGTCATCCCCGGCGCGCGCGACGCCGAGCAGGCCCGGCGCAACGCCGCCGCGGCCGACCTGTCGCCGCTCTCGGCCGAGCAGCTGGCGGGCGTGCGCGAGGTCTACGACGAGCTGATCCGCCCCCAGGTGCACGACCGGTGGTGACCCGCGCACCCCGGGTGCTCGCGCCAGGCCGCCCGTCCGGCGATGCTGGTAACCCGGGGCGGCGCACCGGCAGGCCCGGCGGAGGGGGGACGCGATGAGGGGTTGGCTCGCGCTCACCCTCGGCCTGCTGGCGGTCGTCATCGGCGCGGTGTGGACGGTGCAGGGCCTCGGCTACGTCAGCGGCAGCGTGATGACCGACGAGCGGATCTGGGCGGTGCTCGGCCCGCTCGTGGCCCTGGCCGGGCTGGTGCTGCTCTGGTTCGGCCTGCGGTCGCGCCGCCGACACTGACCGGCGGCCGGCCTGGTCCACAGTGGCTCCGGGGCGGCTGGCACGCGGGAAGGCTGGCACGTGGAAAGCCCCGCATCCCGGATGGGATACGGGGCTACACAACGACCCCTGGCCGGATCGTCCCACTGGCCGGCGGGGGCCGGCCACATTACTCAGAGGGGACGGACCTGCTCAGCCTGGGGGCCCTTCTGACCCTGAGCGATCTCGAACTCCACCCGCTGGTTCTCCTCCAGCGACCGGTAGCCGCTGGTCTGGATGGCCGAGAAGTGGACGAACACGTCAGCACCCCCGCCGTCGACGGTGATGAAGCCGAAGCCCTTGTCAGCGTTGAACCACTTCACGGTTCCCTGCGCCATGTGTATCTCCTTCTAAAACTGGTGGCCGTGCACGCCGTACGGCCGATTGGCCGTTTCGAGCAGCGGCGCCTGAGGCGGCCCCCACGAAGGAGACTTCTCTCAACCCACGCCATCTCGCAGCAGCGTGGATCAGCAAATCACGTACCCAAAAAGTCTGTCACGACCTTCTCGACGAATTTCTCCGACATGTGACCTGACGGATGCCTCAGGTCGCTGGGCGGCGGCCGGCGCGATGCGAAAGGCCCCCTGCCCGTCGATGCGGGGAGGGGGCCGAGGGCGCCGTGGCGATCAGTCCGGCCAGTGGCCGGTCATCCGCCGGACACCGACCGCTCCACCCCGATCCACCGCCGCACGGACCACCGCGAAGATGGCCCCCTGCAACGCCGCGGCGGCCAGGATCTCGCCCCAGCCCCGGTCCTCGTCGGTCGCGATGGGCGCCTCACCGTCGCCCGCGGTGACCTTCCAGATCTGCCGGAAGATCGCCCCCGCCGCCGCACCGGCGGCGATACCCAACAGCACGCCGACCGGCCGGTACGCGGCCCTGCCGATGCCCTTGCTCACCTACGCCTCCCCCGCACGATCATCAGCACCACCACGGTGGCCACCGCACCGGCGGCGATGGCCGCCCACGGCACCGGGTTGCGTCGTACCAACTCGCTCTTTTCGTGCGCCTGCGCCCGTGCGTCCTCGGCGCGGCGCACGGCCTGCCCGCGGACCCGGGCCACGGTCTGCGCCGCCTGCTCGCGCACCCGCTCCTTCGCCTGCCCGGCGGATTCCTTCAGGCGCGCCTTGACGTCGGCCTTGGCGGCCAGCGCCTCCATCGTCTCGCCCAACTCGACCCGGGTGCGACGGATCTCCTCGCGGAGCGCCTCCGTGTCACCCGATCCGTTGCCCGTCATGACCGTCCCCTGTCCTTCACCGCGGCGGTGACGGTGTCCACGTCGGCCCGGAGGCTGCGGACGGTGGCCGCGGGAACCGGCGGGACCGCCCGGCTCACCTGCTTCTTGCCCACGAGGGCGAGGACGCCGGCCACCAGGAAGAGAGCCACCGCCACGATCAGCGCGGCGGCCCAGGCGGGCAGCACCAGGTCGAGTAGCAGGATCGCCGTGGCGACCAGCGCGCCCAGGCCGAAGAACGCCAGCGCGCCGCCGCCGCCGAACAGGCCGATCCCGATGCCGGCGTGCTTGCCCTTCTGGGTCAACTCCGCCCGGGCCAGCGCCAGTTCGTCCCGCACCAGGCGGGAGACCTGTTCGGTGGCCCGCTGCACCAACTCGGCGGTGGAGGGCTCGCTCCCGTTCTGGGATGTGCGGGCGTTAGCCACATCAGCCATGCTGTCCTCCTTTCCTCATCACCGCGCTGTATGCCCGGAGTCGCCGCCCGTCAATCCTAAAGCGCGCCAACCCGGTCACCGTTCCCGTTCGTGCGGTTGCCGAGCCGCTGGCCCAGCCGGGCGCAGTAGAGACGTCCGGCAGCAGGTCCCCCACCTAAGCCCGGTCAAACCTCGCCGATCGGACCTTCCTTGCCGGACCACCCAAGACCTCACAGCACCCCCGCCCCACCAACGCCGATCCCCGTCCCCCAGAAACGCCCGACCCGTCCACTCCACGGCGCTGATCATGAAGTTGGTGGCGCGACACGCCGTCACAGCCGTCGCCAACTTCATGATCACCTGGGGTGGGGGCGGGAGGGGCGGGTGGGGCGGGGTCAGGGGCGGCGGGTGGGGGTTTCCTCGGGGCCGACGAAGGCTTCGCTGCGGGCGGCGCCGTCGTCGCTGCCGCCGAAGACGCGGGCGTCGTCCGGGACGTCGGTGTCGCCGAGCCGGCGTACCGGGCGGCGCGGCTGCACCCACTGCCAGGGCAGGTTGCTGCTGGCGTCACCCAGCTCGGTGCGCATCCGGGGCATCGCGGTGGGGCGGGACTCGCGGATCCAGGCCACCAGGTGCTCGCGTACCAGGCAGCGCAGATCCCACAGGCTGCCCGCGTCGGCGGCGCTGACCAGCGCGCGCACCCGGACCGTCCCGCCGGTGGCGTCGGTCACCTGCAGGACGCAGACCCGGCCGTCCCACAGCTCGGTGCTCTCGACCAGCCGGCGCAGCTCCTCCCGCATGGCCTGCACCGGCACCGCCCAGTCCACGTCGAACTCGGCGGTGCCGAGCACCGCCGCCTCGGTCCGGGTCCAGTTCTGGAACGGCTTGCTGGTGAAGTACGAGGTGGGCAGGATCAGCCGGCGGTCGTCCCAGATCTGCACCACCACGTAGCTGAGGGTCAGCTCCTCGATCCGGCCCCACTCCCCCTCGACGACCACCACGTCGTCGAGCCGGACCGCGTCGCTGAAGGCGAGCTGGAGGCCGGCGAAGACGTTGCCGAGCAGGCTCTGCGCGGCCAGCGCGGCCACCACACCGACCACACCGGCGGAGGTCAGCACGCCGGCGCCGATGCCGCGCACGCTCGGGAAGGTCATGAGCATCACGCCGACGGTCAGGATGACGATGACCGCGATGGTGAGCCGGCGCAGCATCACCACCTGCGTCCGTACCCGCCGGGCGTGCCGGTTGTCGGGCACGTCGACCCGGAACCGGGCCAGCGCGGTGTCCTCCACGACCACCAGCAGCGCGGCCACCAGCCAGGCGGTGGTGGCGATGACGCCGAGGATGAGCAGGTGCAGCAGCAGCCGACGCCAGCCCTCACCGACGGCGTACCCGGTGCTGAAGCGGGCGGCGAACTGCACCGCGAGGACCGTGGCGGCGACCTGGAACGGGCGGTGCGCGTGGTCGGTCAGCTCCGTCATCAGCAGTGAGCGCTGGCCGAGCCGCCGGGTGACCCGATGGACGACCTCGACCAGGAACAGGGCGACCGCCGCCGCGACGAGCGCGGCGACGGCCGTTCCGAGGTAACTCTGCACGGGTGTGGTGCTCCCTCCGGATGGGCGACGGTGCTCGGGCAAAAGCCCAATAGTGCCCCACGCCTCCCGAATCGGCGAGCTCAGACCTTGCGGTACCGGGACTGCAGGAAGCAGAACAGGCCGAAGGCGGCGATGCCGAGGGCGACCAGGGTCAGCAGCACCGTGCCGTAGGACTGCTCGCGCAGCGCGTGCAGCGCGGCGTCCAGACCACGGGCCTTCTCCGGGTCGTAGTTCACCGCCGCCACGATGATCAGCAGGCCGGCGATGCCGTACGCGATGCCCTTGGCGACATAGCCGGCGATGCCCAGCCGGCGGGTCAGCTTGTGGGTCTTCGGGCTCATCTGCCCGGTCTTCAGGTGCTTCTCGAACCGCTTGACCAGACCGTAGATCACCAGGCCGACACCGATCGCGGCGAGCACCAGCCCGGCCAGGCCGACCAGCCAACGGCCGCCGCTGGAGGTCATCAGCTTGCCGGTCAACGCCTCCTGCTGGTCGGCGCTGTTGGAACCGGCGTCCTTGAAGACCTTGAACGCGGTCCAGGCGAAGTAGAGGTAGACGATGGTCCGGCCGGCCGAGCCGAGCCGCTCCACGACCCGCTCCCTGCCCTGCTCGGCGCGGTGCCCCACCGCCGCCTCCAGCGCCTGCCAGATCGCCATCGCGAGCAGGCCCACCGCGGTGGCGATGACGAGGAACCTGCCCAGCGGCTGCGCGGAGAGGGTCCGCAGGGCGCCGGACTGGTCGCCGTCGTCGCTGGACTTCCCGAACGCGATCTGCAACGCCAGCCAGGCGAAGAGCAGGTGGACGATGCCGTAGCCGATGAAGCCGGCCCGGGCGAGGAGTTCCAGCCACCGGCTGTCCGCCGTACGGGAGGCGGTGGCTTCGGCGCTACGGGTGAGTGACATGGCGCCACAATCTCCGATTCCGGAGATCCCCAAACGTCGGCCACCGCCCCCGCGCTCGTCAGTTGCCCGGGTTGCGTGAAACGCGAATCTTGACCTGCTGGTCGGTGACGCTGTCCAGGGTGACCGCGAAGCCCCCGGCCTCGGTGGCCTGCTGGCCGGTGGTGAGGGTGAGCTGTTCGCCGGCGACCTCGACGGTCACCTGGTCGCCTTCGGCGCCGACCAGCTTGGCCTCGACGCCCAGGATGGTGGCGCTCGCGTCGACACCCCGCTCGAAGGTGACCGTGCAGGCGTCCAGCCCGCAGTCTGTGGAGGCGCCCTGTGAGCTGCAGCCGGCGAGCACGGCGAGGCCGAGCGCCAGGCCGGCGAACAGACCGGCGGCGCGGCGGACGGTGGGCTTCGGGATGGTGGCGGGTCGGTTCGTCACCCCGCCAAGGGTACGAGACGTTCGCGACACCTCCACCCAACGGTGATCATCGCGCCGGCCGACCGGGGTGCGAGGGCACCGGCTAGGGTCCCGACATGCCCTTCGACATCGCCCGCACCCGGGCCGCCTACCCCGCCCTGACCGAGGGCTTCGTCCACTTCGACGGGGCCGGGGGCACCCAGACCGCGGCCGGTGTCATCGACGCGGTCACCGACGCCATGCGGAGCGCCGTCGGCAACCGCAGTGCCGCCTTCACGCCGGGTCGCCGGTCGCTGGAGCTGGTGGCCACCGCCCGGTCGGCGGTGGCCGACCTGCTCGACGCCGACCCGGCCGGCGTGGTGCTGGGCCCGAGCGCCACCGCGCTGACGTACACCCTGGCCCGCACGCTCGGCGCGGGCTGGCGCCCGGGTGACGAGGTGGTGGTCTCCCGGCTGGACCACGACGCCAACGTGCGGCCGTGGGTGCAGGCCGCCGAGGCGGCCGGAGCGACGGTGCGCTGGGCCGAGGTCGACCGGCACACCGGTGAGCTGCCCGCCGGCCAGTACGCCGAGCTGGTCAACGAGCGCACCAGACTGGTCGCGGTGACCGCCGGCAGCAACGCCATCGGCACCGTGCCGGACGTGCCGGCGATCGCCAAGACGGCGCACGCGGTCGGCGCGCTGGTCTGCGTCGACGGCGTGCACTCGGTGCCGCACGGGCCGACCGACCTGGCCTCGCTCGGCGCCGACGTGCTGGTCACCAGCGCCTACAAGTGGTCCGGGCCGCACCTGGCGGCGATGGTGGGCGACCCGGCCCGGTGGGCGGCGCTGCGCCCGGCGAAGCTCGTCCCGTCCTCCGACGCGGTGCCGGACCGGTTCGAGTACGGCACCCCGAGCTTCCCCCTGCTGGCCGGCGTGGCCGCGGCGGTGGACCACCTCGCCGGGCTGGACCCGGACGCGGTCGGCGACCGGCGGGCACGGCTGCGGGCCGGGCTGGCCGCCGCCCAGGCGCACGAGGAGGCGCTACTGGAGCGGCTGCTCGCCGGGCTGGCCGAGCTGCCGGCGATCACCGTCTACGGGTCGCCGGCGCGCCGCTGCCCGACGGTCTCCTTCCGGGTCGCCGGGATGTCGCCGGCGGCCACCCAGGGGGCGCTGGGGGCCGCCGGGTTCTGCCTCTCCGCCGGCGACTACTACGCCTACGAGTACTTCCAGACGATGGGGCTGCGGGACAGCGGCGGCGCGGTCCGGGCCAGCATCTACCACTACAACACGGCCGACGAGGTCGACCGGTTGCTCGCCGAACTGGACGCGCTGGTGGGGAGAATGGGCCGATGAGCACCCTGGTCGAGGACAACCCCGCCAAGCACCGGTTCGAGATCCTGGTCGACGACGCGCTGGCCGGCTTCACCGCGTACGTGACCCGCGGGGACCTGCTGGTCTTCACGCACACCGAGGTGGACCCGGGGTTCCAGGGCAAGGGCGTGGGCGCCACGCTGATCCGGGGCGCCCTGGACGCGGTACGCGCCCGTGGCGGCTCGGTGGTGCCGCAGTGCCCGTTCATGGCCGCGTTCATCGACAAGCACCCGGAGTACGCCGACCTGGTCGCCGTACAGAAGTAGTGCCCGGGTGCCCGGCGCGGGTCGAGGTCAGCGGGCGCCGGTCAGCACCTCGGCGGCGGCCCGCCCGCTGGCCCGGGTGGCGCCGTGCGTGGCCAGGTGCACCGCGCCGGTGACCAACTCGGGCACGCCCAGCTCGACCACGACCGTGTCCGGGCGGGCGGCCAGCGCGCGCCGCACCGCGGCCCGCATCCACTCGTGCCGGTGCAGGTCGCGGACCACCAGCACCAGCGGGTGGTCACCCGCCCCGGCGCCCGGGTCGGCCGGCACGTCGGTCTCGGCGTAGCGGACGGTGCTCGTGCCGGGCAGCAGCTCGCCCAGCGGCAGGCCGAGGCCCCACGGGGTCTCCGCGCCGATGGCGATGTTGCGCGGCGGCTCGAACTCGACCACGTGCGCCGCGCGGGTCAGCGGCAACGCGACCGTCCCGGGCGCCGCGACGGTGACCCGCACGGCGCGGCGGGCGGCGATGAGCCCGACGTCCGCGCCGCCGCGCGCACCGGCCGACCGCTCGGAGCGGGCCGCCACCGTCCAGGCCGCGAGCTGGCCGACCCGTTTGGCCGCCTCGGCGAGGCGCTCCTCGGGCAGCTCACCGGAGACGACCGCCGCCACGATGGCGTCGCGCAGCTCCCGGGCCGCCTGCTCGTCGGCCCGTTCGCCGCCCACACAGATGGCGTCGGCTCCGGCGGCGAGCGCGCGGACCGCCGCCCCGGCGAAGCCGTACCGGTCGGCGACCGCGCGCATCTCCACGGCGTCGGTCACCACCACGCCGGAGAAGCCCATCTCGTCGCGGAGCAGGCCACCCAGGATGCGCTGGCTCAACGTCGCCGGCAGCTGCGGGTCCAGGGCGGGCACCAGCAGGTGGCCGGTCATCACCGCCTGCACCCCGGCGGCGACGGCGGCCCGGAACGGGGCCAGCTCGCAGGCGTCCAGGCGGTCCCGGTCGGCGGTGATCCGGGGCAGGTCGTGGTGCGAGTCGACCCGGGTGTCGCCGTGCCCGGGGAAGTGCTTGGCGCAGGCGGCGACGCCGCCGGCCTGCAGTCCGCGTACCCAGGCGGCCGTGTGCCGCGCGACCAGCGCCGGGTCGGCGCCGAACGAGCGGACGCCGATCACCGGGTTGGCGGGGTTGGAGTTGACGTCGGCGTCCGGGGCGTAGTCGAGGGTGACGCCGGCCGCGGCCAGCTCGACGCCGAGGTCCCGGGCGACCGCCTCGGTCAGCTCGATGTCGTCGACCGCGCCGAGGGCGAAGTTGCCGGGTCGGGAGCTGCCCCGCACCGACTCGATCCGGGTGACGTCGCCGGCCTCCTCGTCGATCGCCACGATGACGTCGGGCCGCTCGGCGCGCAGCGTCGCGGTGAGGGCCGCCACCTGGGCGGTGTCGACGACGTTGCGGGCGAAGAGCACCACCGAGCCGAGCCCCTCGCCGAGCCAGCGGCACACCCACGGTGGTGGGGTGGTGCCGACGAACCCGGGTTGCAGCACGGCGGCGGCCAGCGCCGGGAGGTGTCCGCTGGGCGCGGTCACGCCGGCCCCCCGTGGTGGTCGGCGTTGGTCCCCGGCGCTGGCGCGCCAGCGCCGACCCGGTGGTTGCGCTCGCTCATGCGGCCCCCGTACCCCATCTCTCGCGCGCCCTGGGCGCACCGCCACCGGCAGGCGGTGCTGCCATGGTCACACCGGGCGATTCAATAGTCAATAAACCTTACAGTTGCCTGGAGGCGCGGTCCCCGGGAGAGTGCGGGCATGGATCCCGCCCTGCTGGCCGACGCGACGAGCCCGGCCGACATCCCCGGCGTACGCCTGCTCGGCCTGGTGGTCGGCGCCCTGCTGCTCCTCGCCGCCATCCGGGCGATGTTCGGCCGGCGCTGAGCGCGACCGCCCGATCGGGCACCCTCGGGCCGGGTGTGGCCGACGGCGGCCGGGGTACGGCTTCCCCGTCAGCAGGCCCGCACCGCCGAGGGGGAACCATGAAGATCGGTTACTTTCTGTCCAGTGAGGAGTTCACGCCGGCCGAGCTGCTGGAGCAGGCGCGCGGTGCCGAACAAGCCGGCTTCGAGGCCCTGTGGATCTCCGACCACTACCACCCGTGGGTGGACGCCCAGGGGCAGAGCCCGTTCGTCTGGTCGATGATCGGCGCCCTCAGCCAGGTCTGTTCGTTGCCGGTGACGACCGCGGTGACCTGCCCGACCGTGCGGATCCACCCGGCTGTGATCGCGCAGGCGGCGGCGACCAGCGCCGTGCTGCACGGCGGGCGGTTCGTGCTCGGCGTCGGCAGCGGCGAAGCACTCAACGAGCACATCTTCGGCGACGCCTGGCCGCAGGCCGACGTCCGCCTGGAGATGCTGGAGGAGGCCGTCGAGGTGCTGCGCAAGCTGTGGACCGGCGACTTCGTCAACCACCACGGGAAGCACTACACCGTCGAGCAGGCCCGGATCTACACGCTGCCCGACACTCCCCCACCGATCTACGTCTCCGGCTTCGGCCCGAAGTCCATCGACCTCGCCGCCCGGATCGGCGACGGCTACGTGAGCACCATGCCCGACGCCGAGATGGTCCGGCGCTTCCGGGAGAACGGCGGCGGCGACAAGCCGTGCCAGGCCGGCTTCAAGGCGGCGTACGCCGACAGCGAGGACGAGGGCGTGCGGATCGCGTACGAGCGCTGGCCCAACGCCGGGGTGCCCGGTGAGCTGTCCCAGGTGCTCCCGTCGCCGCGCCACTTCGAGCAGGCCGCCGAACTGGTCAAGCCGGAGATGATGAAGGACGCGTTCGTCTGCGGCAACAGCGTCGACGCGCACCTGGAGATGATCGACAAGTACGCCAAGGCCGGCTTCGACGAGGTGTACGTGGCCAACGTCGGCCCGCACCACCAGGGCCTGTTCGACCTGTACCAGCGCGAGATCCTGCCCCGCCTGCGCTGAGCCGTCCCACGTCGGGGAGGTCTTGGACAGGTGCCGTCCGACCGCCGGCACCTGTCCAATATCTCGGTCCCGTTGCGGATGGCCAGCGCCACAGTCGAACGAGTTTCGGTGGTGATCGGCTCGGGTACCTCCGGCCCTCGATGAAACTGTCCACGCACTCGATGACGTTGCGCCGTGCGGCGCGGAGCCTCTTCGGCTGGACCGCGCTGCGGCCCAACCAACTGGCGGCCATGCGCGCGGTGATGAAGCGACGCGACGCCCTGGTGGTGCTGCCCACCGGCGCCGGCAAGTCGGCCATCTACCAGATCCCGGCCAGCCTGATCCCCGGCCCCACCGTGGTGATCTCCCCGCTGCTGGCCCTGCAGCAGGACCAGATCGCCGCGCTCAACGAGCGCCAGCGTCCGGAGCTGCGGGCGGTGCGGATCAGCTCGAACGAGTCGGCCGCCCAGCAGGCCGAGGCGATCGCCGAGATTCGCGAGGGCCGGGCGGAGTTCCTGTTCATCACACCCGAGCAGTTGAGCAACCCCGATCGGATGGTCGAGGTGGCGGCACTCAAGCCGGCGCTGGTGGCGATCGACGAGGCGCACTGCATCTCGGCCTGGGGGCACGACTTCCGCCCCGACTACCTGGCGCTCGGGCATCTGATCGAGGGCATCGGCCGGCCACCCGTGGTCGCGCTGACCGCCACGGCGTCCCCGCCGGTACGCGACGACATCATCGCCCGCCTGCGACTGCGCAAGCCGGAGGTGGTGGTCTCCGGGCTGGACCGGCCCAACCTCTTCCTCGAGGTGGCGCACTGCCCCACGGAGGACTACCGGTGGCGGCGTCTGGTCACGCTGCTGCGCGACGACGAGCGGCCGGGGATCATCTACGTGCCGACCCGCCGGGCCGCCGAGGAACTCGCCGCCAGGCTGACCGACGCCGGCTTCCCGGCGCAGTTCTACCACGGTGGGATGGCGGCCGGCCCGCGTGCCGAGCTGCACGAGGCGTTCCTCGCCGACGAGGTGCCCATCATGGTGGCCACCTCGGCGTTCGGGATGGGCATCGACAAGCCCAACATCGCCTGGGTGGTGCACATGGCGCTGCCCGACTCGCCGGACAGCTACTTCCAGGAGATCGGCCGGGCCGGGCGCGACGGGCAGCCGGCCCGGGTGCTGCTGCTCTGGCAGGCCGAGGACGTGGGCCTGCAACGGTTCTTCAGCGGTGGCCTGCCCGACGAGAACGAGCTACGCGACCTGGCCGCGTTGCTGCGCCGCAAGCCGGCCACCAAGACCGAACTGCGCGAGGCCACCGGCCTCGGGCCGCGCAAGCTCGGCCAGTACCTCTCTCTGCTGGAGCAGGTCGGGGCGGCCGAGCCACGCGCCCGGCAGCGCATCGGCGCGCCCCGCTACTCCCCCACCCCGGTCGACGCCGCCGCGGCCGCGCTGGCCGAGGCGGAGCGACAGCAGACGGTGACGCGGTCCCGCACCGACATGATGCGGGCCTTCGCCGAGACCAGCGCCTGCCGGGGGCAGACCCTGCTGGCGTACTTCGGCGAGCAGATGACCCAGGTCTGCGGGCACTGCGACAACTGCCACGCCGGCACCAGCGTCGCCGACGACGGCGCGGTCGGGCCGTTCCCCGTGCACAGCCAGGTGCGCCACCCGGAGTGGGGGGCCGGCATGGTGCTCGGGTACGAGGAGGACAAGATGACGGTTCTCTTCGACGAGGTCGGGTACAAGACGCTGTCGGTGCGCGTGGTGTCCGAACAGGGCCTGCTGACCCTCGACTAGCCTGACCGGGCACCGGGCCAACCGATTGACCAAGCAGAGCAGGGTGGAAGGGGCGTTGCCGTGATCGAGCAGCCGGCGTACACCGGTTTCGGTTTCTCCGACGAGGAGTGGGGGCTGCTGGTCGGCCTGCCGCAGTCGGTGCTGACCGCGGCGAGCGCCGCCGAGTCCGACGGCACCCGCCGGACCATGGCGGAGAACGCTGCCGGGTTGGAGACCATCGCCGCCGGCCGGGAGTCGGCCAGCCCGCTGGTCGCCGCCGTGGCCGGCGAGATCGTGACCCGGGTCGGCGACCCGGACAGCGGCGAGGAGCTGCCGGTCATCGCTCCCGCCGACCCCCGGGCGATGATCGACGACGTGCTGCTGCGGGCCACCGAGGCCGCCACGCTGCTGGCGGCGCGGGTCGACGAGGGCGAGGCCGGCGCGTACAAGCACTGGCTCGTCAAGATCGCCGAGCAGGTGGTGGGCGCCGCTTCCAGCGGTGGGCTGCTGGGCCTCGGCGGCGAGTCGGTCAGCGACTCCGAGCGGCGCTTCCGCGACCGGCTCGCGCACGTCCTCAACGACTGACCCACCCGACAGGCGGCCGCCTGGTGGTCCCCCTGCGGGGAGGCCCACCGGGCGGCCGCTCTGCTGTGCTGGTCAGGAGGTCGCCGGACCGGTCGGGGTCGGCGTCCGACCGTCCGCCACCGCCGATGCGGCCGGACCGGCCGGGACCGGGTCGGCCTCCGGCACGGCGGGGTCACCGGGCCGCACGCCGCGCAGCGCGACCAGCGCGGTCGCCGCGCCCAGCAGCATCGCCACCACGGCGGCGATCGCGGCGAGGTGCAGCCCGTCGGTGAACGCGAGCCGAGCGGCGTGCAGCACCGTGTCGCCCAGCTGGGCCGGCAGCCCCTCGGCCACCGCCAGGGCGCCGGCCAACGTCTCCCGGGCCGTGTCCCGCGCCTCCGCCGGCAGCCCGGCGGGCAGGCCGTCGACGACCTCCCGGCGGTAGACCGCCGCGCCGACGCTGCCCAGGATCGCCATGCCCAGCGCGCCGCCCAGCTCACTGCTGGATTCGGTCAGCGCCGAGGCGACACCGGCCTGCTCCGGCGGCGCCGCGCCGAGCACCAGCTCGGTGACCAGCGACATCACCATCACCAGACCGGCCGCGTAGATGCTGGCGCCGAGCAGCAGCAGCCAGAGGTGCGACTCCGGCGTGAGCCGGGTCAGCACCACGAAGCCGACCACGGCGATGCCGAAACCCGTCCCGATCAGGTACGCGCGCTCGACGCGCTGGGCGAGCGCGGCCGCGGCCGGGGCGATCCCACCCACCGCCAGCGAGGGCACGAGGCTCCACAGTGCCGCCCGCAGCGGGCTCAGGCCGAACACCAACTGGAGGTGCTGGGTGGTGAAGATGGCGAAGCCGACCAGGGCGAACATCGCCAGCAGGTTGACCGCGAGCGACCCCGCGAAGCCACGGCGGCGGAACAACGCCAGGTCGATCATCGGGTACGCCCCGGTGCGCTGCCGGTGCAGGAACAGCGCCCCGACCAGCAGGCCGGCGACGACGGCCGCCACCCGCGCCGCGTCGACGCCGTCGCGGGCCATCTCCTTGATCCCGTAGATGACCGGCAGCAGGGCGCCGAGCGAGAGCACCGCGCCGAGCAGGTCGAACCGCCCGCCCGCCGGGTTGCGGAACTCGGGCACCAGGACCGGGGCGAGCAGGAGCAGCAGCAGCATCGCCGGAATGTTGATCAGGAAGATCGAGCCCCACCAGAAGTGCTCCAGCAGGATGCCGCTGAGCACCGGACCGATCGCGATGCCGCCGGTGAGCGTGGCCGTCCAGATGCCGATCGCGGTGCCGCGCTGCCTGGCGTCGTGGAACATGTTGCGCACCAGGGCGAGGGTGGAGGGCATCAGGGTGGCCCCGCCGACGCCGAGCACGGCGCGCGCGGCGATCAGGGTCGCGGGGCTGTCGGCGTACGCGGCCAGCAGGGACGCCGCGCCGAACGCGGCGGCGCCGAGCAGCAGCAGCCGGCGCCGGCCGATCCGGTCGCCCAGGGCGCCCATGGTGATCAGCAGTCCGGCCAGCACGAAGCCGTAGATGTCGAAGATCCAGAGCTGCTGGGTGGCGGTGGGGCGCAGTTCCTCGCTGATGAACGGGACGGCGAAGTAGAGCACCGACACGTCCATCGAGACCAGGAGCAGCGGCAGCATCAGCACCGTGAACCCGATCCACTCCCGCCGGCCCGCGCGGGGTGCCGGTGCGGTCGTCGCTGTCATGGGAGGACTCCTTCTGCGTATGACGTACGCTGTAATGCGTAGACCATACGCAGAACTAGGATGGCGAGGCAAGGAGGACATGTGGCGGCGACGACAGACGACAACGGCCCGGCGATCCCGCCGGCCATCGAGAGCGCCTGGGGGCTGCGCGAGCGGCCACCCAAGGGCCCCCGGCCCGGGCTGACCGTGGGCGGCATCGTGGACGCCGCAGTACGGGTGGCCGACACCGAAGGGCTGGCGGCCGTCTCGATGAGCCGGGTGGCCAAGGAACTGGGCGCCGCCACCATGGCCCTCTACCGGTACGTCGGCTCCAAGGACGAGCTGCTCATGCTCATGGTCGACGCCGGGTACGGCCCACCGCCCGGCCCGGCCGCACCCGAGGACGACTGGCGCGCCGGCCTGACCCGCTGGGCCTGGGCCGAACACGACGTGCTGCGGCAACGCACCTGGCTGCTGCACGTGCCGATCACCGGCCCGCCGATCACCCCCCAGCAGCTCGGCTGGCTCGAGGACGGGCTGCGCTGCCTCGACGGCACCGCACTGGCCGAGGGCGAGAGGATGTCCGCACTCCTACTGATCACGGGTTACGTCCGCAACGAGGCCACCCTCACCGCGCAGATCACCGAGGGCAGCCGGGCCGCCGGCATCGAGCCGGGCGAGATGATGCCCGCGTACAGCCGGATGGTCAGCCGGCTCATCGACCCGGCCCGCTTCCCGTCGCTGCACCGGGTGCTGACCTCCGGCGTGCTGGGCCAGGAGGACAATCCCGACGACGAGTTCGTCTTCGGCCTCGACCGCATCCTCGACGGCATCGAAGCCCTGATCCGGCGTCGAGCGGTCTGAGGGGGCCCGATGTTGCACAGGGACACCGTCGACACCACCGTCCTTCCGCCCGCTGAGCGGTTCGGGATGTGGCTGGACCTGGTGGCGCGCACCTCGGCGCCGATGCGGATCCAGTCCGCGCACGCCGACGACTTCGCCGCCCGGGCCGACTTCATCGATCTCGGCCCGATCCAGCTGATCGATTACCGCTATCCGTCGCTGGACGCCACCCGGACCCGCAAGCTCGTCCGCCAGTCGGATCCGGAGCTCTACATGCTCGCCCTCACGACGGGCGGTGTCGGCACGTCCAGCCAGGACGGTCGCCGCAGCGAGATCCGGGCCGGCGAGTTCACCTTCTACGACGCCTCCCGCCCGCACGACGTCGGCCACCACGCCACCGAGCCGGAGCAGGGCCAGGCCAGCTCCATCATCGCGATGATCCCGCACGCGGCGCTGCCCCTACCGCCGCAGCGGATGGCCGCGCTGTACGGCGGCCGGATGTCCGGCAGCGAGGGAGTCGGGGCGTTGCTGGCGCAGTTCCTGCTCCAGGTCACCGGGCACCCCGAGCAGTACCACGCCGCCGACGCCAGCCGGCTCGGTGCCGTGGGGCTGGACCTGGCCACCACCATGCTCGGCCGGCACCTGGTCGCCGAGGACGAGGTACCCACCGAGGTACGCCGGCGGGCGCTGGTCACCCAGGTGCAGGCGTACGTCCACCGCCACCTCGGCGACGCGACGCTCAGCCCGCAGACCGTCGCGGACGCCCACCACATCTCGCTGCGCTCACTGCACCGGTTGTTCGAGGGCGAGGAGGCCACCGTGGCGTCGTACATCCGGGACCTGCGTCTGGCACGGTGCCGGCGCGACCTCACCGACCCGGCGCTGCGCACCCATGCCGTGCAGACCATCGGCGGACGCTGGGGGTTTCCGGACAAGGCCCACTTCAGCCGGGTGTTCCGGGCGGCGTACGGGTTGAGCCCACAGGCGTACCGCGAGGCGCACTCCGGTCCGGCGCGGATCGTCAACCGCGCGGCGTCCATGGTCAACTCGGCAGAGGCAGACTGACAACCGACGCGGCCGACCCGCCGCCCGTCCAGCGGGCCCACGGTCGACCGTAACGGGGGCCGTGGCGAGGCGCCCGCCGCCAGGCCGCGGCGGGCGGCCGCCCGGTGTCGACCCCGACGGTCAGGCCGAGACCCCGGTCCCGTCACTCTCCCCCCAGGATCGTCGGCGGGGCCGGTCAGGCCTTCTCCAGCAGCTCCAGCACGATCCTTTCGGCCTCCTCGCGGGGCGCTTGCGGGTCCACCGGCGCCACCACCCCGTCGTGGTAGAGGTCGACGACCCGGGGGTCCACGTAGGACGTACGGGCCACCGTGGGTGTGTTGCCCAGAAGTTCGGCGACCTCGCGCATCACCGCGACCACGGCCCTGCGCCGCGCGGTCATCGACCGCGCCGGGCCGACGGTGGCCAGTTCGGTGGCGGCGAGCACGGTGGCGTGCCAGGTGCGGAAGTCCTTGGCCGTCATCTCCCCGCCACTGGCGTCGCGCAGGTAGCCGTTGACCTCGTCGCTGCGCACGTCGCGCCACTCCCGGCCGTCCCAGTAGCCGAACAGCCGGTCCGCCTTCCGCCGGCGACGGCGCAGGTTGGTCAGCACCTGGCACAGCTCCGGGTCCTCGATCCGGCGCACCTGCTCGATGCCGCCCTTCGCGGGGAACTCGAAGATCACACAGCCGCCCCGCGTACGGGCGTGCTCGGGGCGCAGGGTGGACACTCCGAACGTCGGCTCGTCGCCGGCCGCGTACTGGTCACTGCCGACCCGGAACATGCCCATGTCCAGCAACCGGGCCACCGTGGCCAGCACCCGGTCCCGCCCCAGTCCCCGGCCGTTGAGGTCGTGCCCCACCCGTTGCCGCAGCACCGGCAGTCGCCGGGCCACCTCCAGCACGTGGTCGAACTTCGCCTCGTCCTGCTTCTCCCGCCACAGCGGGTGGTACAGATACTGCTTGCGCCCGGCCGCGTCGACCCCGGTCGCCTGGATGTGCCCGTTCGGGTACGGCGAGATCCAGACGTCCTGCCAGGCCGGGGGGATGACCAGCTCGCGCAGCCGGGTCAGGACCTCGGGGTCCTTGACCGGGGCACCGCTCGGGTCGAGGTAGAGCCAGCCCTTGCCACGACGACGACGGCCGTATCCCGGCCGACCCGGATCACTACGCCGCAACCGCACCGGAGACCCGCACCACCCGTTCCACCTCGGCCACGGCGGCCAGCACCTCGTCCAGGTGCAGGGCCGCCAATGTCGGATGGCTTCCTACCCCCTCCCACCTGGGCCAATCCACCTGTCCGGCCCAGAGCACCCGGTGTTGGGGGCGGTCCGGCGGCGGCCCCCAGTGGGCCGGTGGCACCGGCCCGAAGAGCACCACCGAGGCGGTGCCGTAGGCGGTGGCCAGGTGGGCCACGCCGGTGTCCCCGCTGACGACCAGCCGGGCGTCGGCGACCAGGGCGGCGAGCGCTCCGAGGTCGGTCCTGCCGGCCAGCACCGCGGTGGGTGGCAGGCCGGCTGCCTCGGCCACCCGGACGGCCAGCATCCGTTCGTCGGCCGAGCCGGTGAGCAGCACCCGGTGACCCCGGTCGGTGAGCGCCCGGGCCAGCGCCGCGAACCGTTCGGCGGGCCAACGCTTCGCGGGGATGTTGCTGCCGGGATGCAGCACGGTGGCCCCGGCGGGCAGATCGGCTGGTTCCGGCCGGCGCAATGTCAGGTTGGTGCGGTCGGCGGGGATGTCGTACCAGGACAGCAGCCGGCACCACCGGTGGACTTCGTGTTCGTCGGGGGTCCAGGGCGGGCCGTCGGTGAAGCCGGCGTCGGCGTTGGCGAAGGCGAGCAGTCGTCGGGGCTGCGTGTCGGCGAGCATCCGGTGTGACTGGGGGCCTTTGCCGTGCAGGTTGACGGCGATCTGCGGGGCCGGCCCGGGCCAGGCCAGCCCGTCCAGCCCGGTGGTGTCGACCAGCCGGTCGACGCCGCCGACGAGGTCGACCAGTGGTGCCAGCCAGGCGGGTGCCGCGAGCACCAGTTCCTGGCCGGGGTACGCGGCGCGTAGTGCCCGCAGCGCGGGCACCGCGGTT
>NZ_JBQXEO010000021.1:0-135649 GCF_052601155.1 Micromonospora yongxingensis | reverse complement strand
TTTTGTTTTTTCCTCCCCCCCCCCCCCCCCAACCCCCTGATCTGTCAGCGGAGGTCGGCCGGCAGCAGGGCGAAGGTCAGATCGTCGAGTCGGGTGCCGGCCAGGCCGGGGAGCCTGCCACGCTGCAGCGCCTCGCGCTGGAAGCCCACCCGCTCCAACACCCGGTGCGAGGCGATGTTGTCCGGCACGGTGCCGGCAACCAGCCGGGCGATGCCGGCCGGCCCGAACGCCCACCCGGCGAGCAGCCGGACCGCCCGCGTCGCGTACCCCCGGCCCCGCCACTCGGGCAGCAACGCGTAGCCGACCGACGCCTCGCCGCTGGTCACGTCGGTGTACGACAACCCGCAACTGCCCGCCGGCTCGCCGCTGGCCGTGTCGAGGATCAGCAACCGGGCGATGTCGCCGGTCAGCCATCCGCTCTCCGCGAGCCGGCAGCGCCGCTCGATCGCGGCCCGCTCCGGCGGCACCGGTGGCGCCTGGTTCGCGACCACCTCGGGTCGGCTGTGCAGCCGGTACATCAGCTCCGCGTCGTCCGGTGCGAGCCTGCGGAGGGTCACCACCTGGTCGGTGAGCAGCCCGTCCGGCAGGTCGGGCAGCGGCCGGGCGGCCGGACCGGGTGGATCGTCGGCGAGGCGTACCCAGGCCAGCAGGTCCTGCCGGCCGCCCTCCCGGCTCGGGCTTGCCGCCCGGCGTACGCCCTCGTACCGGTAGCCGGCGGCGAGCGCGATCCGCTGGCTGGGCCCGTTCTCCGGGTCGGTGAGCAGTTCCAGCCGGACGGTCCCGGTGGCGAAAGCGTGCTCGCTCAGCGCGCGGGTGGCCGCGCCGGCCACCCCCCGCCCGCGCGCCGCCGGCAACACCCAGTAGCCGATTTCGGCCTGACCCCGGTCGGGCACCGGGTTGCTCAACCCGATCCCGCCGAGCAGCCGGTCGGTGGCCGGGTCCGCGACCGCGTAGGCCGAGCCGCCCCCGGTCCAGGCCGCCGGGGCGCCCGAATCGATCCACCAGCGGGCGTCGGTCTCGGTGTACGGCGTGGGCAGGTTCGGCAGGAAACGCTGGGTGACCGGGTCCGCGCAGCCGGCGACCACGTCGGTGGCGTCCTCGGAACGGAACGGGCGCAGGCGTACGCCGTGCGCCTCGACGACCCGCTGAGGCGTCACGTCAGATCCTTGGCGAGCAGCGCGGCCACCCAGACGTCGACCCGCTCACCCCGGTGCTGCACGCCGCCCCGGGCGGTCCCCTCGAACGCGAAGCCCGCCTTCTCGGCCACCCGGCGGGAGGAGGTGTTGCCCACGTTCGCCTTCCACTCGATCCGGGCCAGGCCGAGCGTGGTGATGCCCCAGGCGCTCAGCGCGGCCAGGGCGGCCGGCATGTGGCCGCGGCCGCGGGCAGCCGGAGCGGTCATGAAGCCCACGTCGGCGAGCAGTGGGTCGGCGGGGGAGAGCCGCAGGTCGATCGAGCCGGCGTACCGGTCGTCCGGGTCGGCGATCACGAAGCAGGCGGCATCCCCCCGCGCCCAGGCCTCCTGGCTGAAGCCCCGGTACCACTGCGCGTCGGCACGCTCGTACGGGTCCGGCACGGTGGTCCAGCGGATGGTCTCCGGGTCGCGGCAGGTCTCCACCACGGCGTCCAGGTCCTGCTCCTCCATGGGCCGCAGCCGCAGCTCGCCGGACCGGGCGGTGGCGAACAGGGTGGGCTGCGGTCGGCCGAAGACGGCGGCCCGCCGGGCGGCCAGGGTGCCCGCACCGGCCGGCCCGGTCGACCCGGGCTCGGGCACCTCCCCGGGCAGCAGCGACCCGATCCAGCCGTCCGCGCCGCCGTTCGGTGTTCCGTCGACCATCCGCAGCCGGCCGTCGATCCGGAACCCGGCCCGCAGCGCGACCAGCCGGGAGGCGTGGTTGCCCACCTCGGCCTGCCAGATCAGACGGCGCAGGCCGAGCGTGTCGAAGGACCAGCGGGCCACCGCGCGGGCGGCCCGGACCGTCACCCCCCGGCCGCGCGCCCACGGTGCCGTCCAGTAGCCGATCACGGCGGTGCCGGCGTCGTCGATGGAGACCAGCCCGCAGGAGCCGAGCAGTTGGCCGGTTGCCGGGTCGCAGACCGCGAACGGTGCCCCGGTTCCGTCCGCCCAGGCCCGTCCGCTCACCTCGGTCACAAACCCGTGAGCGTGCTCCGGCAGGTATGGGCGCGGTACGGTGGTCCAGCGCTGAATGTCCGGGTCCTGGCACGCT
Source organism: Micromonospora yongxingensis (assembly GCF_052601155.1). NCBI lineage: Bacteria > Bacillati > Actinomycetota > Actinomycetes > Micromonosporales > Micromonosporaceae > Micromonospora > Micromonospora yongxingensis. The sequence continues at coordinate 133,421 of NZ_JBQXEO010000021.1, read as the reverse complement.
CGGTACACGGCGTCGGTGTCGGCCTCCCGCCAGGGGCGCAGCAGCACGCCGTCCTCGATGATCTCCACAGGCTCCACTCCTGCATCGTGCCGGAACGTTCGCCGACGGCGTAACCGGATAACGGCCCGCGCGCTCCCGTCGCGCGCGTTATGTCGGGTTCGGCGGGATGGACCGCCGCCACCAGTGACCATCGCGCCGATGGAGCGCCTACGATGGTTCGAGACTGTCTAGGGGAGCGTTGATCCGTGTCGATTCTGGAAAAGGTCCTTAACGCGGGCGAGGGCCGCATGGTGCGCCGGCTCAAGGCCATCGCCGCCGCCGTCAGCTCGATCGAGGACGACTACGTCAACCTCACCGACGAGGAGCTGCGCGGCATGACCGAGCAGTTCCGGGAGCGGCTCGCCGACGGCGAGACCCTCGACGACCTGCTGCCGGAGGCGTTCGCGGTGGCCCGCGAGGCGGCCGCCCGGGTGCTCGGCCAGCGGCCGTACGACGTCCAGGTGATGGGCGGAGCCGCGCTGCACTTCGGCAACATCGCCGAGATGAAGACCGGTGAGGGTAAGACGCTGACCTCGGTCATGGCCGTCTACCTCAACGCGCTCTCCGGCGACGGCGTGCACGTGGTCACCGTCAACGACTACCTCGCCCAGCGCGACGCGGCCTGGATGGGTCGGGTGCACGAGTTCCTCGGGCTGACCGTCGGCGTGGTGCTGCCCAACCGGCCGGCCAGCGAGCACAAGGCCGCCTACGAGTGCGACATCACCTACGGCACCAACAACGAGTTCGGCTTCGACTACCTGCGCGACAACATGGCCTGGTCGAAGGACGAGCTGGTCCAGCGGGGTCACAACTTCGCGGTGGTCGACGAGGTCGACTCGATCCTGATCGACGAGGCGCGTACCCCGCTGATCATCTCCGGCCCGGCCGAGCACTCGGCCCGCTGGTACGGCGAGTTCGCCGGCGTGGTGGCCCGGCTCCAGCCCGGCACCGACGGCGAGGGCGACTACGAGGTCGACCACTCCAAGCGCACCATCGCGGTCACCGAGCGCGGCGTCGCCAAGGTCGAGGACCGGCTCGGCATCGACAACCTGTACGAGTCGGTGAACACCCCGCTGGTCGGCTACCTGAACAACGCCATCAAGGCCAAGGAGCTGTACAAGCGCGACAAGGACTACATCGTCAGCGACGGTGAGGTCCTGATCGTCGACGAGTTCACCGGTCGCATCCTGCACGGCCGTCGCTACAACGAGGGCATGCACCAGGCGATCGAGGCCAAGGAGGGGGTGGAGATCAAGCAGGAGAACCAGACCCTGGCCACCATCACCCTCCAGAACTACTTCCGCCTCTACAACAAGCTGTCCGGAATGACCGGTACGGCGCAGACCGAGGCGAGCGAGTTCAACAAGGTCTACAAGGTCGGCGTCGTGAGCATCCCGACGCACCGCCCGATGGTCCGCGAGGACCGGCCGGACGTCATCTACAAGACGGAGAAGGCCAAGTTCAACGCGGTGATCGAGGACATCGCCGAGCGGCACCAGATGGGCCAGCCGGTGCTCGTCGGCACCGTCTCGGTGGAAAACTCCGAGATCCTCTCCCAGCTGCTGCGCCGGCGGGGCATCCCGCACGCGGTGCTGAACGCCAAGTTCCACGCCCGGGAGGCCGAGATCGTCGCCCAGGCCGGGCGCAAGGGCGCCGTCACCGTGGCGACCAACATGGCCGGCCGTGGCACCGACATCCTGCTCGGCGGCAACCCCGAGTTCCTCGCCGCGAACGAGCTGCGCCAACGTGGCCTCGACCCGGTGGAGAACGAGGAGGAGTACGCCAAGGCGATGGAGGAGGTCCTGCCCAACTGGAAGCAGGCCTGCGACGCCGAGGCCGACGAGGTCGCCGCGGCCGGTGGCCTGTACGTGCTGGGCACCGAGCGGCACGAGTCCCGGCGGATCGACAACCAGCTGCGCGGTCGCGCCGGCCGGCAGGGTGACCCGGGCGAGTCCCGCTTCTACCTGTCGCTGCAGGACGAGCTGATGCGGCGCTTCCGGGCCGGTGCGGTCGAGGCGGTCATGGAGCGCTTCAACATCCCGGAGGACGTGCCCATCGAGTCGAAGATGGTCACCCGGCAGATCAAGAGCGCGCAGGCCCAGATCGAGGGCCAGAACGCCGAGATCCGTAAGAACGTGCTCAAGTACGACGAGGTGCTCAACAAGCAGCGCCAGGTCGTCTACGCCGAGCGGCTCCGGGTGCTCAACGGTGAGGACCTCTCCGACCAGGTCCGCAACATGATCGACGATGTGGTCGAGGCGTACGTGCGGGGTGCCACCTCCGAGGGTTACGGCGAGGACTGGGACCTTGAGCAGCTCTGGTCGAGCCTCAAGCAGCTCTACCCGGTCGGCGTGACGATCGAGGAGCTGGAGGAGGAGGCCGGCGGCTCCCGGGCCGGCATGGACGCCGACTTCCTGGTCGCCCGGCTCAAGGAGGACGCGCACGCCGCGTACGACCGCCGCGAGGAGCAGGTCGGCCCCGAGGGGGTGCGTCAGCTCGAGCGGATGGTGCTGCTCCAGGTCATCGACCGCAAGTGGCGCGAGCACCTCTACGAGATGGACTACCTCCAGGAGGGCATCAACCTCCGGGCGTACGCGCAGCGTGACCCGGTGGTGGAGTACCAGCGCGAGGGCTTCGACATGTTCGCCACCATGATGGACGGCATCAAGGAGGAGACGGTCGGCTTCCTCTACAACGTCGATGTCCAGGTGACCGAGCCGGAGCCGGACACGGAGGAGGTCGCGCTGCTCGACAAGCCGGTGGAGATCCGAGCCAAGGGTCTCAACCGCGCGCCGCAGCGGCAGGGCCTGCAATACTCCGCCCCCACCATCGACGGCGAGTCCAGCCCCGGTGCCGTGGCCGTCGAGCAGGCCGAGCAGCAGGCTCCGGCGCTCGGTGTGGGTCGGCCGGCTCCGGGTGCCCCGGCGTCACCGGGGTCGAGCGCCCCGTCCGCCCCGCAGCGGCCGGCCTCCGGCCTTCGGGGCCCGGCGGTCCCGTCGGCCGCGTCGCGTCGGCCGGCACCGAACCAGGCGGAGGCCAGCAACGGCCCGTCCCGCAACGCGCCGTGCCCGTGCGGCTCGGGCCGCAAGTACAAGCGCTGCCACGGCGCGCCCAACGGCGGCAACTGAACGACGGCACCTGAGCGACAGAGTTGAGGGCCCCGGCCGATCTGGCCGGGGCCCTTCGCTGTCGGCGGCCCTCGACGGCAGGTGTGCTCAGAGGATCTGGAGGGCGGTGCAGAGCCAGCGCCCTCGCCGGTGCTCCAGGCGGAGCGCCATCGCCCAGCTCCGGCCACCCGCGCCGGTGAGCACCGCGGCCGCTTCCACGGCGGCCTCGCGGGGCTCGCAGACCCGCAGGCGGAGCAGCCGGACCACCGGTCGCGCGGCGCGGCGCCGGGGCGATCCGACGCGACGCGACGCCCGGGCCAACTCGGCCAACAGCTCACCGGCCCGGGCCGGGTCGAGCAGGGGCCGTAGCTGCGCCGGAGACCTGTAGCCGTTGACCACCTCCAGGCAGGTGCCGACGAAGCGGTGCGCGGCGCGGGTCGCCTCCGGAGCGGTCGCCGGCGGCAGCGGTGCGCCCGGGTGGGTGGTGGGTCGGGTGGGCACCCGGCGGAGGGCGGCACGGCGGTCCGGCGGCCGGACCGGATCCGGTCGGGTCGAGGCGAACAGGTCGAGGGCGAGTTGGCCGTGGGTCGGTGCCGGCCAGTACGCACCGTCGGCCTCGTCCGCGTACGGGGGGTCGATGGGCGGGACGGGGCGCAGCCGCACAGGTGGTCGGGACGGACCGGGTAGCGGCTCGCTCATCACTGCCCCCTCTGATCTTGCGTTTGCTTTCGTTTGCCTCCGACAGCTCTGATTCTGGGTGATGGAGCGGCCGCGGTCAATGGCGCAACGGAGGCTGAGGACTACTCCTGGTCGCGGTCGACGAGCGGGTTGTTCTGGACCCAGTCGGCGGTCTCGGCGTACTTCCGCGCGATGTACTCCTCCAGCCGAACGCGTTCGACCCGCCACTGGCCGCGACCACCGATCTTGATCGCCGGCAGTTCCCCGCTGCGCACCATGTGGTAGACCTGCGAGTCCGACACGTTCAGCTCGGCGGCGACGTCGGAGAGCAGCAGGAACCTCGGCTCCACAGGAACTCCCGGGGTTGGTGTCGTTTGCATCAGTTTGCCATCGACAGCCCCGGCGGCCCAGCACCGGGCGGCTCCAGCGACCGGCCAGCGCGGCGGACACACCGGTGCGGGAACTTCCGCCGGCCGGAGGCGGGGTGTATGACGGTCACGGCGTGCGGCATGATCTGCGCCCGTGCCGGCGGCCGCCGGTGGAGGACGTGAGCGGGGAGACGACCGGTGACCGACGAGCTTGTCCGGGTGTACGTGCCGGCGACCGTGCCGATGCTGGCCCGGCTGCGGGAGCAGGGGCTGACGGCCGACAGGGCGCACGCGGTGACCCCGGCGCTGCGGGAGTGGTACGCCGAGGGCGACGAGGAGGAGCTGGAGTACGTCGCGTTCACCCGCGCCGCCCAGGACGCGCTGCACCTGCTCCGGGACGACCCGGCCGCGCCCCGCCGCCGGGTCGTCGTCTCGGTCGACCTACCCGCGGCCGCGATCGGCCGGGGCGATGGTGAGCTGGGATCCAGCACGGTGACGTTGGCCGAGGCCGTGCCGGTGGGCGCCGTCGCGGCGATCCATGTGGACGGCGCGGACGCGGTCGAGGAGGTCGCGGCGGCGGCGGACGTGGTGGCCGAGGCGGCGGCTGGTGACCCGGACGCCCAGTTCACGGTCGACAGCGCCGAGGACCACGAGTTGGAGTGGTACGACGTGACCGAGCTGGACCTGCTGCTGCGCGCCGCCGGCTGAGGCCGGCGGGCGGTCAGCGTGCCGGGTCGGCCCCGGCCTGATCGGCGTCGGCGGGCTCCGTGTCGGCCGGATCCGAGTCGAACGGGTGCGCCTGGGCCGGGTCGGCGCCAACCGGAGCGGTTTCGTCGTCGGTGTGGGCCGGGCTGAGCGTGCGGCCGAACGCGATGAGCGCGGTCAGCGCCCCCACGAAGAGCACCCAGATGCCGTTGTCCACCCGTGAGGTGCCCAGCGAGGTCTGCGCCACGGCGTCCGCCTCGCTCAGCGCGCTGGCCAGGTCGAGCAGCGACCGGCCGCCGATCCGGATGATCACCTCGGCGAGCAGCAGGAGCAGCCCCGGCCCGGCACCGGCCAGCAGGTACGCCGGCCAGCGCAGCGCCGGCGTCCCGGGGTCACGGCGGACGGCCCGCCGTCGTGCCCAGCTCAGGTAGCCGAAGGCGAGCAGCCCGGCGAGCAGGCCGGCGAGGAGCGACTCGGTGCGCGACACCCACTTGGCCGCGTCCACCAGCGACTCCTGGCTGTCGCCCGCGCCGAAGAGGTCGAAGAGCGGGTCCCGGGCAGGGCTGAACGCGACCACGAAGACCAGCGTGCCCAGCGCGGCGGCAGCCACCGCACCGACCGCCGGGGCGGTCCGCGCGCCGGCGGCCGCGCCACCGATGATCGCCGCGGCGGCGGTGGTGCCGGCGATCACGTTGGTGGTCGACGTGTCGAAGTAGGTGAGGTTGATCGCCAGCGCGGCGGCCAGCCCGACCACCATTCCCGCACCGATCGCCCCGACGAACCGCAGGGTGGACCGGTCGCCGTACCGGCTGGCGAGCAGGTTTCCGAAGGCCAGGGCGACGGCGGCCCCGGCCACCAGCGCGGCTGAGATCACACCGGGCAGGGCGAACGCGGAGAGGCTGATCGCGGTGACCCCGGCCGCCGACGAGGTGATGGCCTCCCGGGTCGACCAGAGCATGGCGGCGAGCCAGGCGAGCGCCAGCAGCGCGAGCACCGCGGCACCGGGCGCGGGAACGGGCCCGGCGCTGGGGGTGGCCGCGTCGACCGCCGGGTCGTCCGACTCCGCGGCCGGGGCGCGGCCGGGCTGCTTGGTCATCGTCTCCCCTTCGAGGCGGCAGGTCACCGACCATTCAGGGTACGCGGGCCGGCTGGGTGCCCCGCCGCCCCGGGACGGTCGCGGTCCGCCCGGCCCGTCCGGCTCCCACCGCGGGGATGCCCGACCTCCGGGTGGTCCTCCACCCCACGCCTCCTCGGTAAGGGGAGGAGGGGTGTGGCGGTCCTTCGCTGGTGGGTGATGGTGAAGGAGAGGCGGGGACCCCCACGTGGAACAATCGCGGGAGGTCCCGCCGCTGCTCGGCCCTCCCGTGCGGCGTCCGGTGTCCGGCCGTCCGGTCGGTCCCCGCGGGTCCGGTTTCGCCACCGCAGTCGAGATCGCCAGGAGCCTTTGATGGACGCCGTGTTCTCCGTACCCGAGCCGCGCAACGAGCCGGTTCGCAACTACGAGCCGGGCAGCCCCGACCGGGAGCGGCTCCAGCGGCGGCTGACCGAGCTCGCCGCCGAGCGCATCGACCTGCCGATGACCATCGGCGGCGAGCAGCGGATGGCCGCCGGCGACTCGATCAACGTGGTGCAGCCGCACAGGCACGCGCACGTGCTGGGCGTGACCGCGCACGCCACCCACGACGACGCCCGGGCCGCGATCAAGGCGGCCAAGGACGCCGCTCCGATGTGGCGGGCCCTGCCGTTCGAGGAGCGTGCCGCGATCTTCCTGCGCGCGGCCGAGCTGCTCGCCGGTCCGTGGCGGGACACCCTCAACGCCGCCACGATGCTCGGCCAGTCGAAGACCGCGATCCAGGCGGAGATCGACGCCGCCTGCGAGTTCATCGACTTCCTCCGGTTCAACGTGCACTTCGCCCGGCGCCTGCTCGAGGAGCAGCCGGCCTCCTCGCCCGGCGTCTGGAACCGCTTCGACCACCGCCCGCTGGAGGGCTTCGTCTACGCGGTCACCCCGTTCAACTTCACCGCCATCGCCGGCAACCTGCCGTCGGCGCCGGCCCTGCTGGGCAACACGGTGATCTGGAAGCCGGGCCCCACCCAGCAGTTCGCCGCGCACTTCACCATGCGGCTGTTCGAGGCCGCTGGCCTGCCGCCCGGTGTGATCAACATGGTCACCGGCCGGGGCGAGGAGGTCTCCGACGTCGTGCTCGCCGACCCGGACCTGGCCGGCATCCACTTCACCGGCTCGACCAAGGTCTTCCAGCAGCTGTGGCGGACCGTCGGCGACAACATCGCCCGTTACCGGGGCTACCCGCGGTTGGTCGGCGAGACCGGCGGCAAGGACTTCGTGGTCGCGCACACCAGCGCCGACGTGGACGCCCTGCACACCGCGCTGATCCGTGGCGCCTACGAGTACCAGGGCCAGAAGTGCTCGGCGGCCTCGCGGGCGTACGTGCCGCGCTCGCTCTGGGAGGGTGGTCTGCGGGACCGGCTGGCCGCCACCACCGACTCGCTGACCTACGGCGACGTCGCCGACTTCGGCAACTTCGGCGGCGCGGTGATCGACGACAAGGCGTTCTCCCGGCACACCGCCGCCCTGGAGCTGATCGCGGGCGACGACACCTGCCGGGTGCTGGCCGGCGGCACCGCCGACGACTCGGTCGGGTACTTCGTCCGGCCGACGCTCTTCGAGTGCTCCGACGCCGCCCACGAGACCTTCACCACCGAGTACTTCGGGCCGATCCTGGGCGTGCACGTGTTCGACGACTCCCGCTTCGACGAGGTGGTCGCACAGGCCGAGTCGATCGCGCCGTACGCGCTCACCGGGTCGGTGTTCGCCACCGACCGCCGGGTGATCGACGCGGTCGGCGAGCGGATGCGGTACGCGGCCGGCAACTTCTACATCAACGACAAGCCGACCGGCGCGGTGGTCGGGCAGCAGCCGTTCGGCGGCGCCCGGGCCAGCGGCACCAACGACAAGGCGGGCTCCTGGCTCAACCTGGTCCGCTGGCTGTCGCCGCGGACGATCAAGGAGACCTTCGTGCCGCCGACCGACCACACGTACCCCCACATGGGCTGACCGGCGACGGACCGCCGGTGGCGCGCGTGACGCCGCCGGCGGTCGGCCACCGGCGCCAAGCCATCGATAGTCCTCAACGGACAGTCTGTCGCCGACAGTGCACATAGGAAGTCCTGTCGGGTGGCAAACCGCCAAATCCTGGACGCCGCGAGCGCAAAGTGGCAGCGTAGTGGGCATGGCGGATTCCGGAGTCAACCCTACGGCGGCGGCCCTTCTCGGGCTGCTCCATGAGGGCCCGATGACAGGCGGTCAGTTGATGGCCGCCGCTGAGCGCCGTCTGGCGCCGTACTGGTCGATGACCCGCAGCCAGGTCTACCGCGAGTTGCCGGTGCTGGCCGAGCGGGGTCTCGTGCGGCTGGGCAAGCCCGGGCCGCGGATGAGTCAGCCGTACTCCCTCACCGCCAGCGGGAAACGGACATTTTCCCGCTGGCTGACGGAGAACCCGGGGCGGGACACCATCCGCAACCCGATAGCGCTCCGGATGGCCTTCGGCGAGTTGCACTCCGCCAGCCAGCTGAAGAGCCTGTACGCCTCCGCCAACGAGTACCACACCGAGGCCCTGGCGCAGGTGCGGGAACAGGTCAAGAACGCCAAACGGGACGGGGAGACGTACGACGCCAGCGCGCTGGAGTTCGCCGTCGCCTACCATCGGGCGGCCCTGTCGTGGCTGAAGTCCGCCCCCGTCGGGTGATCTCCGGCGGGTCCGCCCATAGGGAACGAGCTGCTTGGCCTACGGCACAGTACGCTTGTCTGTCGTGACCGCTGCCGATTATGCCGAACAGCTCAAGGAACTCGACGCGACCCTGCGAAACATCGAGGCCGTCCTCAACCTTGACCGTCTGCACGAGGACAAGGCCCGGCTCGAGCAGGAGGCGTCCGCCCCCGACCTGTGGGACGACCAGGCCAAGGCTCAGCAGGTGACCTCGCAGCTGTCGTACGTCAACGGCGAGATCAGCAAGCTGGGCAGCCTGCGCTCCCGGCTCGACGACGCCCAGGTGCTGCTGGAGCTGGCCGAGGCCGAATCCGACCCGGGTGTGCTGACCGAGGTCGAAGCGGAGATCACCGGGCTGACCAAGGCCATCCAGGAGATGGAGGTCCGCACCCTGCTCTCCGGCGAGTACGACTCCCGGGAGGCGCTGGTCGCCATCCGGGCCGGTGCGGGTGGCGTGGACGCGGCGGACTTCGCCGAGATGCTGCTGCGGATGTACCTGCGCTGGGCGGAGCGGCACGGCTACCCGACGGAGGTCTACGAGACCTCGTACGCCGAGGAGGCGGGCCTGAAGTCGGCCACCTTCGCGGTCAAGGTGCCCTACGCGTACGGCACGCTCAGCGTCGAGTCGGGCACCCACCGGTTGGTCCGGATCAGCCCGTTCGACAACCAGGGCCGCCGGCAGACCAGCTTCGCCGGTGTCGAGGTCCTGCCGGTCACCGAGCAGACCGACCACATCGACATCCCCGAGAACGAGATGCGGGTCGACGTCTACCGGTCGTCCGGCCCGGGTGGGCAGAGCGTCAACACCACCGACTCGGCGGTGCGGCTCACGCACATCCCGACCGGCATCGTGGTGACCTGCCAGAACGAGAAGTCCCAGTTGCAGAACAAGGCCTCCGCGCTGCGGGTGCTCCAGGCCCGGCTGCTGGAGCGCAAGCGCCAGGAGGAGCAGGCCAAGCTGGAAGGGCTGAAGGAGAACGCCGCCGGCTCGTGGGGGGACCAGATGCGGTCCTACGTCCTGCACCCGTATCAGATGGTGAAGGATCTCCGAACCGAGCAGGAGACCGGCAATCCGACCTCGGTCTTCGACGGTGAGTTGGACAGCTTCATCGAAGCCGGTATCCGTTGGCGCAAGCAGCGTCAGCTCGCCGGCGACGGTGCGTGACGACGCGCGGGCGGAGCGCGTCATCGATCTCCTGGTAGACCCCTGAATCGAGGACGCGCGCCCCATCTGCGGGGCGTGGGGCTTGGCTCTGTCATTACACCGCGTAGACTCACCACCCGTGATTCAGCTTGAGCAAGTGACGAAGACGTACCCGAAGGCGTCCCGGCCTTCGCTCGACAACGTGTCCGTCTCGATCGAGAAGGGCGAGTTCGTCTTCTTCATCGGTCCATCCGGCTCCGGCAAGTCCACGATCATCAAGATGCTGCTGCACGAGGTCGCCCCCAACAAGGGTCGGGTCGTCGTCAACGGCAAGGACGTGACGTCGATGCGCTCCTGGAAGCGACCCCACTTCCGGCGCTCGATCGGCTGTGTCTTCCAGGACTTCCGGCTGCTTCCGAACCGCACCGCGTACGAGAACGTGGCGTTCGCCCTCGAGGTGATCGGCAAGACCAAGGCGGTTGCCCGCCGGGTCGTGCCGGAGGTGCTGGAGCTGGTCGGGCTCGGTGGCAAGGAGCACCGCTACCCGCACGAGCTCTCCGGTGGTGAGCAGCAGCGGGTCGCCGTCGCCCGGGCGTTCGTGAACCGGCCGCTGATCCTGCTGGCGGACGAGCCGACGGGAAACCTGGACCCGGACACCTCGATCGAGATCATGCGTCTGCTGGACCGGATCAACCGCACCGGCACGACCGTCGTGATGGTCACCCACGACTCCAACATCGTGAACCAGATGCGCCGCCGCGTCGTCGAGATCGAGAGCGGCCGCATCGTGCGTGACCAGGCCCGTGGTGTCTACGGGTGAGCCGGCGCTCCACCCCTGCGCTGCCTGACGACGAACACCTCATGCCGGAGACCCGGAGGAAATCCCGATGCGCGTGAAATACGTCCTGTCCGAGGTACTGGTCGGACTGTGGCGCAACGTGACCATGTCCATCGCGATGATCATCACGATGGCGGTCTCGCTGACCATGCTCGGCGCCAGCGGTCTCATGTACCGCCAGGTCGACGACATGAAGGACCTCTACTACAAGAACATCGAGGTTTCGATCTTCCTGAGCCAGGAGGTGAGCGAGCAGCAGCGCACCGACCTGGACGCCAAGCTGAAGAGCGACCCCCTGGTGAAGGAGGTCCTCTACGTCAACAAGGACGAGGCGTACAAGCGCTTCAAGGAGATGTACCAGGACGCTCCGGACCTGGTGAACGCCGTGAAGCCCGACCAGCTGCCCGAGTCGTTCCGGCTGAAGCTGAACAACCCGGAGCAGTACAAGAACATCTATGACCAGTACAAGGAGACCGAGGGCGTCGACGAGATCGTCGACCAGAGCCGGCTACTGGACAAGATCTTCAACATCCTCACCTCGATCCAGAACATCGCGCTGGCCGCGGCCATCGTGATGGCTGTCGCCGCCCTGCTGCTGGTCGCGAACACCATCCAGGTTGCCGCGTACAGCAAGCGGCGTGAGGTGGCGGTCATGAAGCTGGTCGGTGCGTCCAACTGGTTCATCCAGGCGCCGTTCGTGCTGGAGGCCGTCGTGGCCGGCCTGATCGGTTCGCTGCTCGGCCTGGTCGCCCTCGTCGCGGCGAAGTATCTGCTCTTCGACGGGTCGCTCAGCGCGTTGCAGGGCCTGCTCTCGCCGATCACCTGGGGCGACATCCTGTTCATCTTCCCGCTGATGGCGGGCGTCGGTGGCCTCGTCAGCGCCGGCACCGCCTGGATCACCCTGCGCTTCTACCTGCGGGTCTAGGCACCGGACGGGTCGTCCCGTCGTCTCCCGGGGACCCTCCCGCTGCCGGAAATAAACGGCGCGGGAGGGTCCTTGTCATTCAGGTAGCATGATCGGTTGTCCGGCCGGGGTGACCCCGGCCACGGACGTCGGAGGAGAGGGGGTGGCACCCATGCCACGGGAAAAGGGGCGCAAGGTGGTCGCCTCCAACAAGAAGGCGCGCCACGACTACTCGATCCTCGACACGTACGAGGCGGGCATGGCGCTGACCGGCACCGAGGTCAAATCGCTGCGGGCCGGGCGCGCGTCGCTGGTCGACGCGTTCGCCCAGGAGCGCGACAACGAGTTGTTCCTGCACTCCATGCACATCCCGGAATACACCCAGGGCACCTGGACCAACCACGAGCCCCGGCGTACGCGCAAGCTGCTGCTCAACCGGGGCGAGCTCGACAAGCTTCTCGGCAAGACCCGCGAGGGCGGTCTGACGATCGTCCCGTTGCAGGTCTATTTCTCCGACGGCTGGGCCAAGGTCGAGATCGCGCTGGCCAAGGGCAAGAAGTCGTACGACAAGCGTCAGGACCTCGCCAAGCGGGACGCGGACCGGGAGATCGCCCGGGTCTCGGGCCGGCGCGGCAAGGGCATGGACGACTGAAAAATCCTGTTTGTCCGGGTCGGCGAGTCGGCCCGGGGCTCGGGATGAAACCCGTTGCGGCAGGCGTTAGTCTTGTCAGTGCCGCCACATCAGCGGCCTGTCGAGGGGGTGACTGGTTTCGACTTCGTACGCAGCGACAGGGGAAGCGAGCCGAGGAAGCCGACGTCGTCTCGAGAATCGGTCGTCGGAAACTTATAAGCGCCAAGAACAATCGCGCTGACTTCGCTCTCGCCGCCTGAGGCGAGTAGCTAAGTCTGTCGGCCTGGGAACGCCTTCGTCCCAGTAGCCGGCATCAGCTAGAAGGCTGGCCAATCGGACCCGGTCGCGGGGTCCGTGCGGCGAGATCAATCAGCGACTGGGCCCGTCACACCAACTTGCTCGCGTGAGCGGTGGGGCCGAGTAGAGGCACAGCGAGCTGCGCTCGGAGAAGCCCTGACAAACCGGCGAAGGACCCGGGTTCGATTCCCGGCACCTCCACCACCTCGAAGCGATGCGCCCCGGCCCACCGGCCGGGGCGCATCGTCGTATCCGGGACCCGCGCGGGTGCCGCGCTCGGCCGCGGCTCACCTACGCTGCCGCTGTGACGAACGAGGAACTGCGCCTGTCGGTCGGCGCGTCACCCGGTCAGCGCACCGTCTCGGTGGTGGTCGGCGTCCTCATTGCCGCCCTCGGCGCGACCTACCTGGTGCTGCCCCTGGTCGCCGACGGGCTGCTGCGCCGGCTGACCGGCCCGGGCGACGAGTTCGCCACCTACGAGGAGGCCCGCGACCTGCCCCCGGGGCTGCTGCCGCCCGCGCTGCGGGACTCCGGCAGTGGCGGGAACCAGCCCGAGCGTGCCTGGCTCGTCGGGCTCTGTGGTCTGCCGTTCGTCCTGCTCGGCGTCTACCTGGTGCTGCGGGTGCTCCGCACGGCCGCCTGGCTGGACGGCAGCCGCGTGCGGGTGCGCGGTGCGTTCGCCAGCCGCACCGTCGACCTCGCCACCGCCCGGTTCGACGCGGCCACCGTGCCGTCCCACGAGGCGGAGGACGACGCCCGGGTGCGCGGTCCCCGGGCGCCGGCCATCGTCGCCATCGCCAGAGACAGCGAACGGCGGGTCACCATCCCGCTGCGCGGCATGGGTCTGGCGACCCTGCCCCCGCCCGAGCTGCGGGCTCTGGCGGACGCCATCACCACCGGTCGTCCCCTCGACGGAGGCGACGGCGACGCGCACGCCGTCGCCGCGAACCTGCGCCGCCTGGCGGAGCGCCCCTTCGGAGGCTGACCAGAGCGCTGGAGAGGCCGCCGTGACCAGTGGGGCCGCTGGGGTAGATGAGGCGTCCGGTGGCCCTGGACACGGCGGGACCAGCGGGTTCACCATCGCGGTATGCGGTAGCAACACAGCGCGGGAGGTGCCCATGGTCACCGGTCCGGTCCAGCAGCCGTCACTCGTCGCCCGGCGGTCCGCCGCGCTTCCGCATCCGGCCGGTCTCCCCGCCGGTCCGCACCTCACCGGGCTTCCCGGTGACCCCCGCCCGGCCGGGTTCGCCGGCGACCTGCACGCGCTCGCCCGGGCCGTCGCCCTCGCGCCGACCGAGCCCCGTTGGCGCGAACGCGTGCTGGTCCGGCTGCGCCCGGTCGGGCAGGGCTTCGCCGAGCACGTGAGGGTCACCGAGGGTCCCAACGGCCTCTACCGGGAACTGCTCACGCACGCGCCCCGGCTGGACCACGGCGTGCGGTTGCTGACCCGGGAACACGCCGCGATCGTCGCCGCGCTCCTGGCCGTGCAGCGGGTCGCTGAGCAGCCCGAGGTCAGCCCCGACGAGCTGCGCGGCCGGGCGGGCTGCCTGCTGCGTACGCTGGCCCGGCATCGGCGTCGAGGTGCCGACCTGCTCTGGCAGGCGTACCAGACGGACCTGGGTGGCGAGACCTGAGCCGGGCCGCCGCCGGCCGGGGAACCGGTGCGCCGGCGTACGCGTCGAACCGACATGCGTCGACCCGTCCTGCTGCTCGTCCTGCCCCTGCTGCTCGTCCTGCCCCTGCTGATGCTCGCGACGGGCTGCGCCACGACCGGCGCCGACCCGGCCGACGGCCCCACCGCCCCGGCACACCGTTCGGAGGCGTTCGACCAGCGGGCCACCGAGGTCGCCGAGGCGTGGCGTCCCAGCGCCGACTGGCGCACCGGGTACGTGCCACTCCAGGGGCCGACCATCCTCACCGGCGACCCGGGCTTCACGCCGGACACCGAGGCCGCCTTCCGGGCCGGCTGGTACCGGGAGCAGGTCCCGATCCCGCCCACCCGGGTCGGCGGGGAGATCCGCTTCCCGGACGGACGGCTGACGCTGCCGCTGGTCAGCGCGGCCGAGGCGTACCGGCAGCTCGACCAGGGCGACCCGCTGCCCTGCCCGGGACGGCCGAAGCGGCCGGGACGACCGACCCCCGGCCTCACCGTCGAACCCGGACCGGACGGCTGGGTCACCAGCGGCCCGGAGACCGCCTGCCTTCCGTTGACCGTCACCGGCGTCGAGCTCGGCACGGTGCCGGTACGCACCAGCCGGGGCGAGGCGCAGGTGCCGGCCTGGCTGTTCACCATCGAGGAGCTGGCCACCCCGGTGGCCCGGCTCGCCGTCGCGCCGACCGCGGTCACCCCGGTCCCCGAGCCCACCGCGCCGGCGCGGCCGCTGCCGGAGGGACTGGTGGCCGCCCAGGACCTGACGGCCGTGGACGGCGCGCGGCTGACCGTCCGGCTCGGTGTCGGTGCCTGCGACACCGGGATCACCCCGCTGGTGTCGGAACGGCCGGACGTGGTCGTGGTCGGGGGTTCGGTCACCCGGTCAACGGGCGTCTGCCCCGACATGCTCAAGCTGGAGCCGGTCACCATCACCCTCGCCGCTCCACTGGGCGCCCGACCGGTGCTGGACGTCTCCACCGGCGCGCCGCTGTCGATCGTCCCGCGCTGAGCGGCCCGCGTCACCGGGTAGGGGCGAGTCACAGGATGCTGGGCACCTCGGTGCTGATCGGCACCGGCAGCACGGTGGGACGGTCGGCGCGCAACCCGGTGGCGAGTGCCGCGCCGAGCTGGTCGGGGGTCTCCACCACCTCGGTGGCGCAGCCGTAGCCGGCCGCGATGGCCGTGATGTCCAGCCCCGGCAGGTCCAGGCCGGGCACCCCGGGCGTCTCCTTCAGCTCGGCGAACGCCTTGAGGATCGCGTACTGCTGGTTGATCGGGACGATCACCACCACGGGCAGCGACAGCCGCGCGGCCGTCCACAGCGCCTGCACCGAGTAGTGGAACGACCCGTCGCCGACCACCGCCACCACCGGCCGGCCGCGTCCGGTGTCCCGCTCGGCCAGCGCCACGCCGACCGCGGCCGGCAGGCCGTAGCCGAGACCGCCGCTGGCCATCGTGAAGTACGACGCCGGGCGGTTGATGCGCAGCCGGCGGCGCAGGGCGGTCAGATTGGACGGTGACTCCTGGACCAGCACCCCGTCCGCCGGCCAGTGCGCGGCCAGCGCGGCGAACAGGGCGTCGGCGCTCAGCGGCGCGGTGACCTCCGGCGGCGCCGGTGCGTCCCGGGGCGCCGGTGGTGGCCGGTCGGCCGGGGGCACCAGCTCGACCAGCGCGGCCAGGGTCAGCCCCGGGTCGCCGAGCAGGCTGTCCCCGACCGGGGCGCGGGCGGCCTCGTCCGGGTCGTCCGTGACGTGCAGCAGCCGGGTGCCGGCGGGCAGGTGGTCGCCCGGCACGTACGGGTAGTAGCGGAACACCGGTGCACCGATCACCAGCACGGTGTCGTGCCCGCCCAGCGCCTCGGCCAGCGGCCCGATCGCGAACGGCAACACCCCCCGGAACGACGGGTGGTCCTCCGGGAACACGCCCCGCTCCGGGGCGGGAGCCGACCAGACCGGTGCCGCCATCCGCTCGGCCAGCGCCACCGCGGCCGCCCAGCTCCCCGCCCGGTCGACGCCCGGCCCGTACACCAGCGCCGGGCTGCGGCTGCCGGCCAGCACCCGCACGAACTCGTCCAGCCGCTGCGGATCCGGCGCGAACCGGGTGGCCACCGAGCGCGGCGGCAGCGGTGGGTCGGCCGGCTGGGCCCAGTCGTCCATGGGCAGGGAGAGGAACACCGGCCCGGCCGGCGGCTGCACGGCGGTCGCGTACGCCCGCAGCAGTGCCGCCGGGATGTCCTGCGCGCGGACCGGCTCGTAGCCCCACTTGACGTACGGCTGGGGAAGCTCGGCGGCCCGGCGGCTGGTCAGCCGGGGTTCGAGCAGCAGCATCTCGCGGGTCTGCTGGCCGGCGGTGACGATGAGTGGTGTCTTGTTGTGCCACGCCGTGACCAGGTTGCCCATGCCGTTGCCGGTGCCCGGGGCGGTGTGCAGGTTGACGTGCGCGGGGGTGCCGGTGGCCTGGGCGTACCCGTCGGCCATCGCGACCGCCGTCGCCTCGTGCAGGGCGTGGACGTAGTGGAAGTCGGCCGGGAAGTCCCGCAGGAACGGCTCCTCGGTGGAGCCTGGGTTGCCGAAGATGGTGGTCATGCCGAGGGCGCGGAGCACGTCGTACGTCGCGTCCCGGACCGTTGCCATCGCCGCCTGCCTCCGTGTTGCGCGCAGGGACGACCCAGGTCGCCCTCCCGATCAACCGAATCTATCGGGATGTCACGGGCGTTTCGGGCGTTTCTCCGGCGTCGGTGGCCCACTCCACAACGGCGGGCCGCACCCGCGCCGGCTCAGGGCAGCGGGAAGGGCAGGGTGATGCCGTCCAACGCCCGGCCGCAGACGCAGTCCTGGACGGCGGGCAGCGCGGCCAGCGCGTCGAGCAGGACGGCCCGCAGCCGGTCGGTGTTCGCCGCGAAGACCCGGAACACCTCGCTCTGGGTCACCGACTCGCCGGCCCGCAGACCGGCGTCCAGATCGGTGATCAAGGCGATCGACGAATAGCACAGGGCCAGCTCCCGGGCCAGCACGGCCTCCGGGTGGCCGGTCATGTTGACCACCATGCCGCCGAGCGACGCGAACCAGCGGGACTCGGCACGGGTGGAGAACCGTGGACCCTCCACCACCACGACCGTCCCGCCGTCCACGGCGGTGACGTCCCGGCCGGCGGCCGCGGTGAGCAGTGCCCGCCGGCCGCTCGGGCAGTACGGGTCGGCGAACGGCACGTGCACCGCGCCCCGGTCGTAGTAGGTCTGCGCCCGGCCGCTGGTCCGGTCGATCAGCTGGTCCGGCACCACGAACGTGCCGGGGCCCAGCTCCGGACGGAGCCCACCGACCGCGCACGGGGCGAGAACCTGCCGTACGCCCAGGGAGCGCAGCGCCCAGAGGTTGGCCCGGTAGGGGATGAGGTGCGGCGGGTACCGGTGGTCGCGCCCGTGCCGGGGCAGGAACGCGACCCGCCGCCCGGCCACCTCGGCGATGGTCACCGCATCCGACGGTGGGCCGTACGGAGTGTCCAGCTCGTGGGCGGTGCCGTCGAGGAGGGCGTACAGCCCCGATCCACCGATCACCGCGAGGTCCGCCGTCGGCGCCATCGACCCTCCGTCTTAACTGTCCGATCACCCGCCCGTCAGACCTTAGCCAGCACCCGGAGCGCAGGCTATGGTGCCAGGCATGGCGTTGACAGCGCGGCTGATCCCGGTGCACCGTGCGGGTCCGGTGAATGACGGATCCCCGGCGTGGGCTCACGGTTGACGGGTGTGTGAGATGCAGGGAGAGGGCCAGGCGATCGGCGGACGGGCGATGGAGTCGATGACCGGGCGACTGCTGGTCGCGACTCCGGCGCTCAAGGACCCGAACTTCGACCGTACGGTGGTGCTGCTGGTCGCCCACGAACCGGGCGGCGCGCTCGGTGTGGTGCTGAACCGGGCCACCGAGGTGCCGGTCGCCGAGGTGCTCGGCGACTGGGACGACCTGGCCCGCCACCCGGCGGTGCTCTTCGAGGGCGGCCCGGTGCAGCCCGACTCGGCCATCTGCCTGGCCCGGATGCGGCACCCGCTGCGCCGGGTCAAGGGCTTCCACCAGGTCTCCGGTGCGGTCGGCACGATCGACCTCTCGGTCGACCCGGAGCGGCTGCGGGAGAGCATCGGCGCCATCCGGGTCTTCGCCGGCTACTCCGGCTGGGGGAGCGGGCAGCTGGAGCAGGAGATCGCCGACGGCTCCTGGTTCGTGCTGGACGCGCTGCCCGGTGACGCCTTCGTCGACCGGCCTGACGACCTGTGGCCGATGGTGCTGCGCCGGCAGGGCGGGATGATGGCCGCCGTCGCCCACTTCCCGCCGGACGTGGCGCTCAACTGACCCGCGTCGGCCGGCCCGCGGTGGGACCCGCGAGATGACCACGCTCGCGGGCATGTGTATAGTTTCGCCAGTGCCCGGGCGACCGGGGACAGCAGCAAGGGGCCGTGGCGCAGCTGGTAGCGCACCACACTGGCAGTGTGGGGGTCAGGGGTTCGAGTCCCCTCGGCTCCACCCTTGCGACCAGGGCGTTCGTCAGAAATGGCGGGCGCCCTTCGTCATGTTCTGGGCGCGGGCTTGACGTTTGTCGCTACCCTGCTTGCCGTCGCTGCCCGCAGCGGAGGGAGGCGTTGACGATGGATCAGGCAATCACCGCTCTGGCGGCCGTGATCGCGGTGCTGGCCGGAGCGGCCGGCACGTACGTCGTCGGCAGGCTCACCGATCGCGACAGGTTCGCCAGGGAGCTGCACGTCCGGTGGGACCAGCGCCGACTGGACGCGTACGTGTCCTACGTCTCGGCGGCGAAGCTGGCCGGCACCCGGGCGAACCAGGTTCACGCGGGCCGTATCAACGGCGCTTCCGAGGCCGACCTCGCTGCGCTGCTGCAGGAGCTGGCGGACGTCGAGATACGCAGGTCGGAGGCGTTCGAGGCGCTGCCCCTGCTGGCCGACGGCGCCACCATCGAGGCGGCACACGAGCTGAACCACGCCGTCTGGCAGCTTGAGCAGCCGGCACGGCTGGGCACGAAGCTGGACGACGACGTCTGGCACGCTCTCGCCGACAAGTGGGTCAACGCCCTCAACAACTTCCACTCGTGCGCTCGGGCGGGGCTGACCGTCCCCGGGCAGTTCTCCAGGCGGGACGTCGCGGCGTTGCCGGTGTCGCGTCCCGAGCCGGCCACTTCCTCGACGAGAGAGCAGTGACCGCTCGGCCGGCGTTGAAGCGGGCAGGCGGGACGACCGGGCGGAAAGCGTCAACCGGTCGAGCGGGGGTCCTCCTGAGGGGCCGGCCGGGTGGCGGCGGTGAGGCTACCCAGGATGCCGAGCAGCTCGGCGCTGCGGCTGCCGGGTTCGGCGTGGAAGACGACCATGATCAGGCCGTCGGTGCCGCCGATGGCGAGCTTGTTCGACTGAAGGTCGATGTCGCCGACCTGTGGGTGGGTCAACCGCACCACATGGCCCCGCTGCGGGTGCACGTCATGGCGTGCCCACAGCTGTCGGAACCGCTCACTGCGCACCGACAGCTCCCCGACCAGCTCCACCAGCCGCGGGTCGTCGACCTCGGGGCCGGTGTGGGCGCGCAGGATGGCGACCCCCTCCTCGGTGGTGTCGTCCCAGTCCCGGCGAAGAGCCCGCTCCGCCGGG
The DNA here is from genome assembly GCF_052601155.1 of Micromonospora yongxingensis. Taxonomy (NCBI): domain Bacteria; kingdom Bacillati; phylum Actinomycetota; class Actinomycetes; order Micromonosporales; family Micromonosporaceae; genus Micromonospora; species Micromonospora yongxingensis. Next base: position 113,630 of record NZ_JBQXEO010000021.1, on the reverse strand, counting down.
TCGAGGAAGACCGACTCCAGCAGGTTCACGCCGGGCGCGTAGTTCGGTGACAGCGCCGCCGCCAGGGTGTTGACGGCGACCACGTCGAAGAACCGGGTCTGCACGTACGCCGGGTTGCCGGCCCATCCGTCGATGAGCTGCCGGATGCTCATCGGCACCCGGACGGGCGGCGACGTGCGGGCGCGGGCCGCCCTGGTGGATCGGCGGGAACCCTGCCCCTGGGCCAGCCGGATCAGGTGGGCGGTCGCGTCGCGATCGAGCCGCAGAACGCGGGCGAGCGCCTCCAGGACCTGCACGGAGGGGTTGCGGTCCCGGCCCTGCTCCAGCCGGAGGTAGTAGTCCGCGCTGATGCCGGCGAGCAGGGCGACCTCCTCGCGGCGCAGGCCGCGGACCCGCCGCAGGCCCGTGCCGGCGCCGATACCGACGTCCTCGGGGCGGACCAGTTCCCGTCGAGCACGCAGGAACTCCCCGAGCGGGTTGTCGCCATCCACGTCACCCACGGTAGGTCGGTTCGCGCCGCGGTGGCTGGCCCTCTCGGGACCAGGATGACGGGGTGCCTCTGACAGCCCGAGGCGCCGGGCACACGAAAACGCCCTGGCCGGAGATGTCCGGCCAGGGCGTTCGTCGACTGTGTGCCCGGTAGGGGCTCGATCAGCCCTGACGGCTCTTCCACTGCGGGTTCGCGCGGTTCACCACGAGGACCCGGCCGTGTCGGCGGACGACCACCGAACCGGGCTTCTGCTTCAGCGCTCGCAACGAGGTGCGTACCTTCATGTCTGCCTCCTCGGCCTGGGGATCTGGTGTCGATCCCGTACCGCCTGTCGGAACGCCGGGCCCGGGTCCGCGATTCCCGGCCCCCTCGACGTCGAACCTTTGCCGCCCCGCGCCCGTACCACTGCGCGGGAGGTCAATCCATGACCGTGCGCCGAGTGCTCGCCGCCGTGCTGGTCGCCGTGGCGACCGTGCCGGTGGCCGCCACGCCCGCCGTCGCGCACGGCGCCCCGACCGACCCGGTCAGCCGGGCGGCGGCCTGCGGACCCGAGGGCCGGTACGCGGCCACCAGCGCCTGCCGGGCGGCCGTCGAGGCGGGTGCGGCGGTCCGCGAGTGGGACAACGTCCGGGTCGCCGCGATCAACGGCCGGGACCGGGAGAAGATCCCGGACGGCGAGCTGTGCAGCGGCGGGCTCTCCGCGTACCGGGGACTGGACCTGCCCCGGACCGACTGGCCGGCCACCGAACTGACCGCCGGTGCCCGGTTCACCTTCCGCTACCGGACCACCATCGAGCACCGGGGCACCTTCCGGCTCTACGTCACCCGGCCCGGCTACGACCCCCGGAAGCCCCTGACCTGGGCCGCTCTGGAAGCCCGCCCGTTCCTGACGCTGACCGACCCGCCGGTACGGGCCGGGGCGTACCAACTGCCGGGCCGGCTGCCGGGGGGCCGGGACGGCCACCATCTGATCTACACGATCTGGCAGAACTCCAACACCCCGGACACCTACTACTCCTGCTCCGACGTGGTGTTCCGCTCGGCTCGCGGCGGCACGGCGACGGGCACCCCGAAGCGGGCCGCCGCGACGAAGAGCGCTGTGCCGCGTACCACCGCGAGCCGCCCGGCGGCGACCGAGCCGGCGGTGGCGGCGGCGGCCGAGCCGGGCGTGCCCGTGGCGTCGGTGACCGACCTCGCCGGCCGGTGGCCGGTGCTGGCCGGTGCCGCCACCGTGCTGGTCGTCGCGCTGCTGATCGGTGCGAGCCGGCGGCGGCGCAGCGACGGCCCCCCGGTCGGCCGGGCCTGCGAGGTGCGCAACCACCGGGCCGGACGGCGCCGGATCTGGTGACCCGGCCCGCCGGCCCGGCGGCGCTCAGCCCAGGTGCCGGTCGATCTCGGCCAGCTCCTCGGCGGTGAGGTCGAGGTTGTCCAGCGCGGCGATGTTCGTCTCCAGTTGCTCGACGCTGCTCGCGCCGATGATCAGGCTGGTCATCCGCGGGTCACGCAGCGCCCACGCCAGTGCGAGCTGGGCCAGCGACTGGCCGCGGCCCTCGGCGACCGCGCCGAGCCCCCGGATGGTGGCCATCTTCTCCTCGCTGAGGTCGCTCTCGTTGAGGAAGACACTGGTGCGCACCCGCGAGTCGGCGGGGATGCCGCCCAGGTAGCGGTCGGTCAGCAGGCCCTGTGCCAGCGGGCTGTAGGCGATGCAGCCGGCGCCGACCTCCTCCAGCGTGTCCAGCAGACCGTCGGCCTCGGTCCACCGGTTGAGCATCGAGTACGACGGCTGGTTGATCAGCAGCGGCGTGCCGAGGTCGCGCAGGATCGCGGCGGCGCGGGCGGTCTGCTCGGAGTTGTAGTTCGAGATGCCCACGTACTGCGCCTTGCCGGAGCGGACGATCGCGTCCAGCGCGCCCATCGTCTCCTCCAGCGGAGTGTCCGGATCGAACCGGTGCGAGTAGAAGATGTCGACGTAGTCCAGCCCCATCCGGCTCAGGGACTGGTCCAGGGACGAGATCAGGTACTTGCGCGAGCCCCACTCGCCGTACGGGCCGGGCCACATCAGGTAGCCGGCCTTGCTGGAGATGACCAGCTCGTCGCGGTACGGCTTGAGGTCGGTGGCGAGCAGCCGGCCGAAGTTCTCCTCCGCCGCGCCGGGCGGGGGACCGTAGTTGTTGGCCAGATCGAAGTGGGTGACGCCCAGGTCGAAGGCGCGGCGGACGATGTCGCGCTGCCGTTCGAACGGACGGTCGGGGCCGAAGTTGTGCCACAGGCCAAGGGAGACGGCGGGCAGCCGCAGGCCACTGCGTCCGCTGCGCCGGTAGGTCATGGTGTCGTAGCGGTCATCCGCGGCGAGATAGGTCACGATCATGAGCCTAGCTCCGGCCCGGCGTAGGCGGGATCGGGCGTGTGAACCCGGACAACGGGGTAGTTTCGAGACCATGCGTCTCATCGCGCTCGACACCCCCAAACCGCTGTCCAAGATCGGGTTGGGCACCTGGCAGTTCGGCTCCCGCGAGTGGGGTTACGGCCCGGACTTCGAGCAGCGAGCGACGCAGATCGTCCGCCGGGCCGTCGAGCTGGGCGTGACCGTCTTCGACACCGCCGAGGTCTACGGCTTCGGGCGCAGCGAGCGGATCCTCGGTGCCGCGCTCGGCGAGGACCGGCACAAGGTCGTGGTCGCCAGCAAGATCTTCCCGGTGCTGCCGGTGGCCGCCGTGGTGCAGCAGCGGGCGGTCGCCTCGGCGGCCCGACTCGGCGTCACCAGCCTCGACCTCTACCAGGTGCACCAGCCCCACCCGCTGGTCGCCGACCACAGCACGATGCGCGGCATGCGGGCGTTGCAGGACGTCGGGCTGGTCGGCGAGGTCGGCGTGAGCAACTACGGGCTGCGCCGCTGGCAGGTCGCCGAGGCGGCGCTCGGCCGGCGGGTGCTCACCAACCAGGTGCGCTACAGCATGCTGGACCGGGCACCCGAGCAGGACCTGCTGCCGTACGCGCGGCAGGCCGGCCGCGTCGTCATCGCGTACAGCCCGCTGGCACAGGGCTTCCTCTCCGGCCGCTACGACGCGAAGAACCCGCCCACCGGCGCCGTCCGGCGGGCCAACCCGTACTTCCTGCCCGAGAACCTGGAGCGGGGCGCCAACCTGATCGACACGCTGCGCCAGGTCGCCGACGCCCACGACGCCACCCCCAGCCAGATCGCACTGGCCTACCTGCTGCGCCACCCGAACGTGCTGGCCATCCCCGGCGCGTCCGGCGTGGAGCAGATGGAACGCAACGCGGCCGCCGCCGACATCGACCTCGCCGACGACGAACACGCCGCGCTCGCCGAGGCCGCCAAACGGTTCCGTCCGGTCACCGGCCTCGCCGCGATGCCCCGAATGCTGCGCGCCCGGTTCGCCGGGCCGACGGGAAAGTGAGCACAGTGGACGACATCACCGCACTGATCCTGGACGACCACGCCGCGTTCCGGCGTGGCTTCGCCCGCCTCGACGACGCCCGCGACGAGCAGGAGCTGCTGGCCATCTGGGAGGCGCTCGCCCTGCACCTGGACATCCACGCCGAGGCGGAGGAGGCGATCCTCTACCCGCACCTGGTCAAGCACGGCGACGACGGTGAGGACGAGACCGCCGACGCGATCGGCGACCACAACAAGATCCGCGACGCCATCGCCGAGTCCAAGCTGCACCCGGTCGGCTCCGATCGCTGGTGGGAGGCGGTCGGTACGGCCCGCCGCGAGAACAGCGAGCACCTGGCCGAGGAGGAGGACGAGGCGCTGCCCGACTTCCGCCGGCACGCCGGCACCGAACTGCGCGCCGAACTGGGCCACCGCTGGCTGACCTTCTACGGCGAGCACAAGAACGGGCGCAACCTGCCGTTCCGCGACAAGGACCCGCAGTCGTACGTGGCCGACCACCGCTGAGATCTCCCCGGTGCGGGGGAGTCGCACCCCGGGGAGTCGGCCGCAGAATGGCGTGATGACCCTCCGAGCGGCGCTGGCCCCGCTGGTCGCCGGCAGCACCTGGCGGCGCGGCGTGTTCCTGCTGCTGGGCGGGGTGCTGGCGCTGCCGTACGGGCTCCTCGCGGTGACCTTCGCCCAACTGCTCGGCGACGCGGAGATCCCCCGCCCACTGGTGTACGCCCTGCTGGTGATCGCGGCGCTGATCGCCGTGGTGCCGCTGCTGCTGGACGGCAGCCGGGCACTGGAGATCGCCGCCGTGCGGGCGTTGCTCGGCGTCGACCTGCCTGAGCCCGCAGCGGGGCACCGCGGCGACCGGGAAACCCGCCTGCGCAGCGCGCTCTGGATCACCACCCACCTCGTCGTCGGGGCTCTGGTGATGGTCGCGCTGTTCAGCGCCCTGCCGATGGCGCTGGCCTTCATCGCCCAGCAGTTCGGCGTCGGCGACGAGCTGACCAGCCGGGAACGGTTCGGGCCGCTCCACGGGCGGGACAGCGGCTGGTTGACGCTGACCGGGGTGGCCCTGCTGGTCGGCCTCGGCTACGCCGTCGCGGCGCTCGGCGCGCTCGCCGGGTCGATGGCGCCGGTGCTGCTCGGCCCCGCGCAGGCGGAGCGGATCGCCGCCCTGGAGGCGCGGGCCACCCGGCTCGCCGAACGCAACCGCCTGGCCCGGGAACTGCACGACTCGGTCGGCCACGCGCTGACCGTGGCCACCCTCCAGGCCGGCGCCGCCCGCGAGGTGCTCGACACCGACCCGGAGTTCGTCCGGCGGGCGCTCACCGCCATCGAGAACGCCGGGAGGACCGCCATGGACGAGCTCGACCACGTACTCGGGCTGCTCCGCGAGACCGGCGGCGACCGGAGCGGGGCGGCGCCGCAGCGTACTCTCGCCGACCTGGACCGGCTGGTCACCGACGCCCGCGCGACCGGGCTGACGGTGCACGCGCAGCGCGCCGGCGACCCGGCGCGGGTGCCCGCGGCGGTCTCCCGCGAGGGCTACCGGATCGTCCAGGAAGGGCTGACCAACGCCGCCCGGTACGGGCACGGGCCCGTGACGTTGCGCCTGGACCTGCACCCGGACGCGCTGGAGCTGGAACTGGTCAACGCGGTGGGCCGGGCAGACCGCGCCGACCCCGGTCGTGGTGGTCGGGGCCTGGACGGCATGCGCGAGCGGGTGCTGCTGCTCGGCGGCAGGCTCACCGTGGGCCCGGACGGCGAGCGGTGGCTGATCCGGGCCCGCCTGCCGTACGAGGGGACGCGATGACCACCGGCGTGCTGATCGTCGACGACGACGAGCTGATCCGGATCGGGCTGCGGGCAATCATCGACGCCCAACCCGACCTGCGCGTGCTCGCCGAGGCCGCCGACGGCGCCGAGGTGCCGCCGCTGGTCGCCCGGCACCGGCCGGACGTGGTGCTGATGGACGTGCGGATGCCCGGCATCGACGGCATCCAGGCCACCCGGCACCTGCTGGCCACCTCCGCCGACCCGCCCCGGGTGCTGGTGGTCACCACGTTCGCCAACGACGAGTACGTCTACGAGGCGTTGCGCGCCGGCGCCTCCGGCTTCCTGCTCAAACGGGCCCGGCCCGCCGAGGTGGTGGAGGCCGTCCGGGTCGTCGCGGCGGGGGAATCGCTGCTCTTCCCCGCCGCGATCCGCCAACTGGTCGGGGCGTACGGGCCGGCCGGCGGCGACCGGCTGCGCGGGGCACGGCTCACCGAGCGGGAGGCCGAGGTGCTGCGCCTCATGTCCACCGGCCGGTCCAACCCGGAGATCGCCGCGCACCTGGTGGTCGGGGTGGAGACGGTGAAGACGCACGTCGGCAACGTGCTGGCCAAGCTGGGCGTCCGCGACCGTACCCAGGCGGTCATCGCCGCCTACGAGTCTGGCTTCGTCACCCCGTCCGGCTGACCGGTCCCTCCGCCGGGGGAGCGGCTTCACCGCCGGCCGGGAGGGCACCGACCTGCTGTCGGACCAGGCTGAGAGCATGACAACGATCACTGCCTCCCGACCCCGTGCCGACTCCCGCTGGCCGGACCGGCTCGCCCCACTGGCCGCCGGTTGGCTCGGCCTGTGGGGCGTCCTCGCCCTGGTCGGCACGCTCACCGGTGCCGGCTACCCGTTCGGCCCGAACGACCCCCACGGCGGCGACGTCAGCCTGCTCCGCCTGGTGCCGGTGGAGGTGGCCACCCCGCTCTTCGCCGGCGTGCTGCTCACCGCCGCGGTGGCCGCCCTGGCCATGAGCCGCCCGGCCGTACGCCCACCCGGCCCACTGCGGACGCTGCTCGCCGGCTACGGCTGGACCGTGGCGTTCGTGCTCGCCGTTGTCGTTCCGGACGCCCGGGTGCTGGTCATCCTCGGCTACCTGCCGATGCTGATCATCGGTGCGCCGTTCGGCTGGCCGCCGGTCGACTACGCCGAGATCTTCACCTGGGCGCTGTTCGCCCGGTTCGCCGCGCTCGTCGGCGGGCTGCTGCTGGCCGGGGCGGTGCTCGCCTGGCAGCGCCGCACCGCCGGGGCCTGCGTCGGGTGCGGCCGCGACGACACCGACCGTGGCTGGACCACCCCGGCCGCCGCCGCGCGCTGGGGTCGGTGGGCCGCCGGCATCGCCGCGGCCATCCCGTTGACGTACGCGCTGACCCGGTTCGCCTGGACGGCCGGCATCCCGCTGGGCATCTCGCGGGAGTTCCTGGCCGAGATGCAGGACACCGGGCTGGTGTGGGCCGGGTTCGGGCTGGGCGCGTTCGCGACCGTCGGCGCGATCCTCACCCTCGGACTGGTGCAGCGGTGGGGCGAGCGGTTCCCGCGCTGGATGGTCGGGCTCGCTGGTCGCCGGGTGCCGGTGAAGCTGGCCGTCGTGCCGGCCACGCTGGTCGCCATCGCGGTGACCGCCGCCACACTGGGCCTGCTCACCAACCCCGAGTTCTGGCGGCTCACCGGCGGGTTCAGCCTGACCGGGGCGCCGATGCTGCTCTGGCCGTTGTGGGGCGTGGCGCTCGGCGCCGCCACCTACGCGTACCACCTGCGCCGCCGCGGAGCCTGCCGGCGCTGCGGGCGGAGCTGAGGGTGGGAGTGGCGGTGCCCCCCGATGCCCGGGGCGCCCCCGCGAATGTGAGCTAGCGTGGGTCGGGTGACTGCGCCCTCCCCGGTAATCCCGGTCCCACCGGCCGACCTGCCCGGCACGCTCGGCGCGCTTCGGGCGGCCGGTCACCAGTACCGCACCGTCAAGCAGGAACTCCGCGACAACCTCCTCGCCCGGATGCGTTCCGGCGAGGACCGCTTCCCCGGCATCGTCGGCTACGACGACACCGTGCTGCCCGAGGTCGAGCGGGCACTGCTCGCCGGGCACGACATGGTGCTGCTCGGCGAGCGCGGCCAGGGCAAGACCCGACTGATCCGCTCGCTCGGCGCGCTGCTCGACGAGTGGACGCCCATCATTCCCGGCTCGGTGCTCAACGAACACCCGATGCACCCGCTCACCCCGGCGTCCCGCGCCCAGGTCGCCGAGGCCGGCGACGACCAGCCGGTCGGCTGGCTGCACCGCTCGATGCGCTACGGCGAGAAGCTGGCGACCCCGGACACCAGCGTCGGCGACCTGATCGGTGACGTCGACCCGATCCGGATCGCCCAGGGCCGCACCCTCGGCGACCCGGAGACCATTCACTTCGGCCTGGTGCCCCGCACCAACCGGGGCATCTTCGCCGTCAACGAGCTGCCCGACCTGGCCGAGCGGATCCAGGTGGCGCTGCTCAACGTGCTGGAGGAGCGGGACATCCAGGTCCGTGGCTACCAGTTGCGGCTGCCGCTGGACCTGCTCCTGGTGGCCAGCGCCAACCCCGAGGACTACACGAACCGGGGTCGGATCATCACCCCGCTCAAGGACCGGTTCGGCGCGGAGATCCGCACCCACTACCCGGTCGACCTGGAGTTGGAGCTGGAGCTGATCCGGCAGGAGGCCGACCTGGTCGCCGAGGTGCCGGAGCACGTCCTGGAGGTGCTGGCCCGGTTCGCCCGCGCGGTGCGTGAGTCGCCGTCGGTGGACCCGCGCTCCGGAGTCTCCGCCCGGTTCGCCATCGCCGCCGCCGAGACGGTGGCCGGCGCCGCGCTGCGTCGCGCCGGCCTGCTCGCGGCCCCCGGCAACGCGGAGGGTCAACCGGAGGCAGCGGTGGCCCGGGTCGGCGACGCGGTGTCGGTGACCAGCACCCTGCGCGGCAAGGTGGAGTTCGAGAGCGGCGAGGAGGGGCGCGAGATCGAGATCCTCGCCCACCTGCTGCGGACCGCGACCGCCGAGACGTTCCGGGCCCGCCTCGCCGGGCTGGACCTGTCCGGCTTCACCAACCTCGTCGAGGACGGCGCGGCCATCGAGACCGGTGAGCTGGTCGGTGCCGCCGAGTTGCTGCGCCAGGTGGGCACCGTGCCCGGCCTGGCCAAGGTGCTGGACCGGCTCGGTCTGGGCGACGCGCCCACCCCCGAGGAGGCCGCCGCCGCCGTCGAGTTCGTGCTGGAAGGGCTGCACCTGACCCGCCGGCTCGGCAAGGACATCAGCGACTCCGGGCGCACCGTCTACGGCGGCCGGGGCTGACCATGGCCGGCAACCGGTTCCGGTACGGGCAGTGGCGCGGCGGGCCGGACCCGCTCGCGCCCCCGTACGACGTGCGTGAGGCGGTGGACGCGGTCGGCGCCGAGGTGCTGGCCGGTGGCAGCCTCCGGGAGGCGCTGCGCGACCTGCTGCGCCGTGGCCCGCAGGGCCGTGGCGGGCTCGACGACCTGGCCGCCCGTGCCCGGCGGCTGCGCCGGGAGGCGTTGCGCAGGGGCGACCTGGACGGCGCGGTGACCCGGGCGCAGGCACTGCTCGACCAGGCCCTCGCCGCCGAGCGGGACGAGCTGCGGGGCCGCGACGACGACGCCGCGCGGTTCGCCGAGTCGGTGCTGGACAACCTGCCCCGCTCCACGTCGCGGGCGGTGGAGGAGTTGGCCGGTTACCAGTGGGCCAGCGAGGACGCCCGCCGGTCGTACCAGCAGATCCTCGACCAGCTCCGCGACGACGTCCTCGGTCAGCGTTTCGCCGGGCTGCGCGACGCGGTGCGCGCCTCCGCCGACCCGGCCGCCCAGCAGCGGCTGGCCGAGATGATGCGGGACCTGAACGACCTGCTGGCCCGGCACGGCCGCGCGGAGGACACCACCGACGCGTTCGCCGAGTTCATGCGCCGGCACGGCGACTTCTTCCCGGAGAAGCCGGAGACCGTCGACGAGCTGGTCGACGTGCTGGCCCGCCGCTCGGCGGCCGGCGAACGGCTCATGAACTCACTCTCCGACCGGCAGCGCGCCGAGCTGGCCGGGCTGATGCAGCAGTCGCTCGGCGACCGGCTGGCCGGGGAGCTGTCCGCGCTGGACGCGAACCTGCGGGCGCTGCGACCGGATCTGCGGTGGGGGCGCGGCGAGCGGGTCCGGGGCGAGCAGCCGCTGGGCTACGCCGACGCGGCCGGAGCGTTGGGTGAGATCGGCGAGCTGGACGAGCTGCTCGACCAGCTCGACCAGGAACACCCGGGCGCCACCCTGGACGACGTGGACGTCGACGCGGTGGCCCGGACGCTGGGCCGGGACGCCGCCGACGAGGTCCGCCGGTTGCGTGAGCTGGAGCGGGAGCTCCGCCGGCAGGGCTGGGTGAGTCGGGACGCCGACGGCCTCACGCTGAGCCCGAAGGCGCTGCGCCGACTCGGCGGGACCGCGCTGCGACGGGTCTTTTCCGAGCTGACCGCCGGGCCGCGAGGCCAGCACGACCTGCGGTCGGCGGGTGCCGCCGGTGAGGTCAGCGGCGCGTCCCGTCCGTGGCAGTACGGCGACGAGCAGCCGCTGGACGTGGTCCGGACGCTCACCAGGGCGGTGAGCCGGGGTGGCCCGAGCGTGCCGGTGCAGCTCACGGTGGACGACTTCGAGGTGGTGGAGACCGAGAAGCGGGCCTCCGCGGCGGTGGTGCTCTGCGTGGACCTCTCGTACTCGATGATCTCGCAGGGTCGTTGGGGGCCGATGAAGCAGACGGCGCTGGCACTGGCGCACCTGATGGAGACCCGGTTCCCGCAGGACGCGCTGCAGATCGTGGGCTTCGGCCGGGAGGCGATGACGCTCACCCAGCAGGAGTTGGCCGCCGTCGAGCCGGACATGGAGCAGGGCACCAACCTCCAGCACGCGCTGCGGCTGGCCGGTCGGCACCTGCGCCGGCACCCGGACGCCGAGCCGGTGGTGCTGGTGGTGACCGACGGCGAGCCGACCGCCCACCTGGACCCGGACGACGGGGAGGCGCTGTTCCACTGGCCGCCGCTGCCGGAGACGATCGAGGCGACGGTCCGCGAGGTGGACCGGCTCAGCCGCTACGGCGCCACGCTCAACCTGTTCATGCTCGGTGACGATCCGGGTCTGCGCCGCTTCGTCGACGCGGTGGCCCGGCGCAGCCGGGGTCGGATGTTCACCCCCGACACCGACGACCTGGGCGAGTACGTCGTCAGCGACTACCTCCGCTCCCGCCAATCCCGCCGCTAACCCCCGCCGGGCGGGGTTGACTGGGGGTGTGGAGAGCGGAGGGCTGCGGCGCGCGTACGACGCGGTGTTCGTGGAGATCGACGACGAGGCGGGGTTCGGGCCGCCACCGGAGGGTCAGCTCAGCGCTGAGCAGATCGTCGCGCACCTGGTCGCCAACGACGAGCTGATGGTCCAGGCCACCGAGGCGCTGCTGGCCGGGTCGGCGTTCGCCTACTACGACCTGGACGACATCCACCGCCCGCAGCTCGACGCGCTGGTCGCCGAGCAGGGTGGCCTGCGCGGCCTGACCGCGTTGCTGCACGGCACCAGCGACCGCCTGTGCGCGCTGGTCGACCAGCTCGGCCTGGAGGCGGACACCCCGGTCGAGACCCACCTGCGGGAGGGCTTCGACCTCATCGTCGACGAGCCGCTGCCCTGGTCCCGCACCCTCGACCTGCACACCCGGGTCCACCTACCCAAACACCAGGCCCAACTGCACATGCTCCGCCGCCCCTGACCCGTGCTGACCCCCGCTGGACCCCCGCCGATCTTGCACTTTCTGCCTCGACAAATGGGGGCACGGTGGGCGAATGGGCGACCGAAAGTGCAAGATCGCGGGCGGGTGGGTGGGTGGGCGGGGCGGGTGGGCGGGGCGGGGCGGGGCGTAGGCGCGGGTCAGCTTTTTAGGAGCTCGGTGCGGGGGTGGAAGGTGCGGCGGTAGGTGGAGGGGGCGACGCCGATGCGCTGGTGGAGTTGCTGGCGCAGGGCGGCGGTGGTGCCGAAGCCGCAGCGGTGGGCGATCTGGTCGACGGTGAGGTCGGTCGTTTCCAGCAGCAGTCGGGCGTGGTCGGTGCGCTGCTGGAGCAGCCACTGCGCCGGGCTCAACCCCGTCTCGGAGCGGAAGCGTCGGGTGAAGGTGCGTACGCTCATCCGGGCCTGCTCGGCCAGGTCGCGCAGCGCGATCGACTCGTGCAGCCGCTGCCGGGCCCACTCCCGGGCACCCGCGGTGCTGGTGTCGGTGGCCTTCGGCACCGGCTGCTCGATGTACTGCGCCTGGCCGCCGTCCCGCCAGGGCGGCATCACGCAGCGGCGGGCCGCCCGGTTGGCCACCTCGGTGCCGTGGTCGAGGCGGATGACGTACAGGCAGAGGTCGATGCCGGCGGCCACTCCGGCCGAGGTGAACACCCGATCGTCGGCGATGAAGAGCACACCGGGGTCGAGGTCCACCCGCTCGTGCAGCCGGCGGAACCGCTCCGCGTACGCCCAGTGGGTGGTGGCCCGGCGCCCGTCGAGCAGCCCGGCGGCGGCCAGCACGAACGCGCCCGTGCAGATCGACATCACGCGGGCGCCCCGCCGGTACGCCGACCGCAGCGCCTCGGCCACCTCCGGCTCGACGCTGCCGGAGGTCAGCGCGCTGCCGTCGTGGACGCCCGGGACGATCACCGTGTCGGCCGTGTCGAGCAGGTCCAGACCGTGGTCCGGGACGACCTGGAAGCCGGCGGTGCTGCGGACCGGCTGGCCGCCGGGGGTGCAGACCCGCACGTCGTAGTGGGGCACACCGTCGGCGCCCCGGGCGGTGCTGAAGACCTGGGACGGGGTGCCGAGGTCCAGGCCGACCACCTGGTCCAGGGCGAGGACGGCGATCCGGTGCGGGCGTACGGTCATGGCCCGATTATTGCGCATGATGGCTTTCCGGCCACTCGTCGGTGCCGGCGGCGCCGCACAGACTGGTCTGCGTGAGTAAGAACCGCCGCCTGCATCCCGCCTGGCTGGTCGCCGCCGTCGCCTTCGTGGCGCTGGTCGGCGCGGCCGGCTTCCGCGCCACCCCCTCGGTGCTGCTGCACCCGCTGCACGAGGAGTTCGGCTGGCCGCTGGCCACCATCTCCGCGGCCGTCTCGATCAATCTGCTGCTCTACGGGCTCACCGCGCCGTTCGCCGCCGCGCTGATGGACCGGTTCGGCATCCGCCGGGTCGTCTCGGTGGCACTGCTGCTGGTCGCCGCGGGCAGCGGGTTGACGGTCTTCATGACCGCCAGCTGGCAGTTGCTGCTCTGCTGGGGCGTGCTGGTCGGGCTGGGCACCGGCTCGATGGCGCTGGCCTTCGTGGCCACCGTCACCGGGCGTTGGTTCGTCCGCCGGCGGGGCCTGGTCACCGGGGTGCTGACCGCCGGCGGGGCGGCCGGGCAACTGGTCTTCCTGCCGCTGGTCGCGGTGCTGGTGCGCGACCACGGGTGGCGGACGGCGGCGCTCGTCGTGGCCGGAGCCGCGCTGGCGGTCGTACCCCTGGTGGTGTGGCTGCTGCGGGAGCATCCGGCGGATCTCGACCTGCCCGCCTACGGCGCGACCGAGGTCGTCGCGGCGCCGCCGGCCACCGGCGGGGCGGCGACGCGGGCGCTGGGCGCGCTGGCCGCCGCGGCCCGGACCCGGCCGTTCTGGCTGCTGGCCGCCGGGTTCGCGATCTGCGGCGCGACCACCAACGGCCTCGTCGGTACGCACTTCGTGCCGGCCGCGCACGACCACGGCATGACCGAGACCACCGCCGCCGGGCTGCTCGCCCTGGTCGGGCTCTTCGACATCGTCGGCACGATCGCCTCCGGCTGGCTGACCGACCGGGTGGACAGCCGGCTGCTGCTCGGCGGCTACTACGCGCTGCGCGGGGCGTCCCTGCTGGTGCTGCCGAGCCTGTTCGCCGACACCGCCAAGCCGAGCATGCTGGTGTTCATCATCTTCTACGGCCTGGACTGGGTGGCCACCGTGCCGCCCACCGTGGCGCTGTGCCGGGAGTACTTCGGCACCGCCGGGGCCGTGGTGTTCGGCTGGGTGTTCGCAGCCCACCAGTTCGGTGCGGCGCTCGCGGCGACCGGCGCGGGGCTGGTCCGGGACCGGCTCGGCGACTACGCGATGGCCTGGTACGTGGCCGGTGCCCTGTCGATCGGCGCCGCCGGGCTGTCGTTGCTGCTGCGGCGGCGGCCGGGCCGGCCGGTGCCGGAGGCCGTCCTGGTCGCCGCGACCGCACCCCGGGCGTGGAGCTTCCGGGGCTGAGGCCGGGCGGTCAGCCGAGGGTCCACTGCTGGGCGGGCCGGCCGTCGCACGTCCGCTGCCGGACCTTGTCCCCGGCCTCGGCGCCGTCGTCGTCGGCCTGCCCGCACTTGCCGCTGTGCACCGCCACCAGCAGCACCGGGCCGGTGCCGGTGGCGGTCAGCCGCCACTGCTGGTTGGCCTGGCCGTGGCAGGGGAACTGCAGCATCTGCGCGCCGTCGTCCGTGCTGCCGCCCTCGACGTCGAGGCACTGCCCGTAGGCCGCGTTGGTCAGCGTCACGACGTCCGCGCCGGCCGCGTTGACCACCCACTGCTGCTCCGGGCCACCCGTGCACGCGGCCAACGTCGCCTCCGCCTCCTCGTCGTCGCCGTCGAGCCCGAGGCAGAGCCCGGCGGCGGCCCGCAGCACACGAGGGCCGGTGGGCGGGTTGGCCGGGGTGGCCGACGGGGTCGGCGACGGCTCGGCCGTCGCGCTCGGGCTCGGCTCGGCCGCCGGGGCGGTGGTTTCCGGCGCGCTGGACGGGGCGCCGACCGTCGCCGGCACCACCGGCTCGTCGTCACCGTCGAGCAGCCCGGTGGCGAAGACCACTCCCAGGAGCACGCCGACCAGCCCGACGGCCAACGCCACCCGCAGCAGCGGATCGGCCAGCGGGCCGGAACGGGGTGCGGACCGCCGGCCGCCGTAGACGGTGCCGGCGGGGTCGGGGCGTTCGTCGGGCGCGGACATACGGGCCATCCTCACCCACCGCGGCGGGCTGGGGCCAGTCGGCGAACGGCGCCAGCCGCCGCGGTCGGGGGATCAGTCGACGACCCGGACGTCCTTCCAGAACGCCACCCGGTCGCGCACCATCTCGGCGTCCGGCTTCGGCTCCGGGTAGTACCAGACCGCGTCCTCGCTGGTGCTGCCCTCGTGTTCGAGGGTGTAGTACGAGGCGGTGCCCTTCCACGGGCAGACGGTGTGCGTCGCGGACTCGCGGATCAGGTCGTCGCGCAGGGCGGAGCGGGGGAAGTAGTGGTTGCCCTCCACCAGCACGGTGTCGTCGCTCTCGGCGACGACCAGGTCGTTCCACACGGCTTTCGGCATGGCACCAACACTAGGCCGTCGCTGGGACAGCGGCTGCGCTCAGCGCGTCGGCTGCGGGTCCGTGACGTCCGCCACGGTGGCCGCGAGAGCGGCGATCGTGGCGTCGGCGTCGACCGCGACGGCGAGACCGCGCTCACCGGCGCCCAGCGTGATCTCCCGGCCGCGCAGCCGCTGGTCGGCGATCACCGGCCAGGCGGTGCTCGCGCCGAACGGGGTGATGGTGCCGCGCTCGTAGCCGGTGGCGGCGAGGGCGCCGGCAGCGTCCGGCATGGACAGCCGGTGCACCCCGAGCAGGGCACGCAGCTTGGGCCAGGAGATGACCCGGTCGCCGGGGGTGAGCACGAACAGGTGGTCGTCCGCGCCCCGGCGGACCACGATCGTCTTGACGACGTCCGGGACGGCCACGCCCCGGGCGGCGGCGGCCTCCGCCAGGCTGCCGACAGCGCCGTGGCGGACCAACCGGTAGGGCAGGCCGGCGGAGTCCAGGGCGGCGATCGCGGGCGACGACATGCCCGCCACGGTAACCGCCGGGCCTGCCACCGGACGGGAAATGGCCATCGTCGACATCCCACCGAATTCTGGGTACGGGCGTAAGGTGATCACATGCGCGCTGAGCGTGTGGATCACTCGATTGACCATGATCAAGCGGTGGACACGTTGCGGCGGTCGTACGCCGCGGTGCCCACTGGCGAGCCTGTCCGGCTCGCCAAACGAACCTCCAACCTGTTCCGCCCCCGGTCCGCTCCCCGGACCCCGGGCCTCGACGTGAGCGGCCTCGGCCGGGTGCTCTCGGTCGACCCGACCGGGCGCACGGCCGACGTGCAGGGCATGTGCACCTATGAGGACCTGGTCGACGCGACACTGCCGCACGGGCTGATGCCCCTGGTGGTGCCGCAGTTGCGCACCATCACCCTGGGCGGGGCGGTCACCGGCCTGGGGATCGAGTCGACCTCCTTCCGCAACGGCCTGCCCCACGAGTCGGTACGGGAGCTGGACGTGCTCACCGGCACCGGCGAGATCATCACCGCCCGGCCGGACGGCGAGCACGCCGACCTGTTCACCGCGTTCCCCAACTCGCTGGGCAGCCTCGGCTACGCCACCCGTCTGCGCATCGAGCTGCAGCCGATCGGCCGGTACGTGGCGTTGCGCAACATCCGGTTCACCCAACTGGAGGCGCTCACCGACGCGATCGCCGAGGTGACCGCGACACGGTCCTGGGCCGGCGAACCGGTCGACGCGATGGACGGGGTGATGTTCAGCCCCGGTGAGGCGTACCTGGTGCTGGCCAGGTTCACCGACGCGGCCGACCCGCCCAGCGACTACACCGGCCAGGCGATCTACTACCGGTCGCTGCGCCAGCGCACCCGTGACGTGCTGACCGCGTACGACTATCTCTGGCGCTGGGACACCGACTGGTTCTGGTGCTCGGCGGCGTTCGGCGCGCAGCACCCCGTGGTGCGCCGGCTCTGGCCGTCGCGCTTCCGGCGCAGCGACGTCTACCACCGGCTGGTCCGGCTGGAACACCGGCACCAGGTGGCCGCCCGGATCGACCGGCTGCGCGGCCAGCCGGCCCGGGAGCGGGTGGTGCAGGACGTGGAGATCCCGCTGGAGAACACGGCTGACTTCCTGCGCTGGTTCGCCGGCGCAGTGGGGATGAACCCTGTCTGGCTCTGTCCGTTGCGCCTGCGCGAACCGGCGGGTCCCGGTTCCGCGAGGTCCTGGCCGCTGTATCCCCTCCGGCCGGGGCAGGACTACGTCAACATTGGGTTCTGGGGGAGCGTGCCGATCGCGCCCGGCGCCGCCGACGGCGACGTCAACCGCACGATCGAACGCAGGGTGTCGGAGTCCGGCGGGCACAAGTCGCTCTACTCCGACGCGTACTACGACCGGGACGCCTTCGACCGCCTCTACGGGGGTGAGACCTGGCGCGCGGTGAAGGACCGCTACGACCCGGACCACCGGCTGACGGGACTGTACGAAAAGGCGGTAGCACGAGCATGAGCCTGACCGACCGAGACCAGGGGGCGGCGAGCGCCCCGGCCACCCCGCCGGCGGGGGGCCGGCAATCGGGACCGACCGTGGCGGACGTGGTCCGTGCGGTCACCGCCGGGCCGCTGCCGGTGCGCATCACCGGGTACGACGGCAGCGCCGTCGGCCCGTCCGACGCCGGCATCACCCTGGCGATCCGTTCCGAGCGCGGCCTGTCGTACCTGCTCACGGCCCCCGGTGACCTGGGCATGGCCCGGGCCTACGTCAGCGGCGACCTGGCGTTGCAGGGGGTGCACCCGGGCGACCCGTACGAGGCGCTGCGGGTGCTCAAGGACGAGTTGCGGCTGCGCCCGCCGTCGCTGGCGGAAGGGTTGGCCCTGGTGCGTGGGCTGGGCTGGGAGCGGCTGCTGCCGCCGCCGGCCCCGCCGCAGGAGGCCCAGCCCCGCTGGAAGCGGGTGATGAACGGGCTGCGGCACTCGCGGGTGCGGGACAGCACGGCCATCTCGCACCACTACGACGTGTCGAACGCCTTCTACGAGAAGGTGCTCGGCCCGTCGATGACGTACACCTGCGCGGTGTACCGGTCTCCGGACGACACACTGGAGCAGGCCCAGGCGGCGAAGTACGACCTGGTCGCCGGCAAGTTGGCGCTCAAGCCGGGGATGCGGCTGCTGGACGTGGGCTGTGGCTGGGGTGGCATGGTCCGGCACGCGGCGCGCGAGTACGGCGTCAAGGCGCTCGGGGTGACCCTGTCGAAGGCGCAGGCGCAGTGGGCGCAGGCGGCGATCGAGCGGGAGGGTCTGACCGGGCTGGCCGAGGTGCGGCACATGGACTACCGGGACGCGCCTGCGGAGCAGTTCGACGCCATCTCCTCGATCGGGTTGACCGAGCACATCGGGGTGCGCAACTACCCGGCCTACTTCGGGGCGCTGCGCAACCGGCTGCGGCCGGACGGCCGGCTGCTCAACCACTGCATCACCCGGGCGGACAATCGGGCGCCGCACCGCTCGGGCGCGTTCATCGACCGGTACGTCTTCCCCGACGGGGAGTTGGCCGGCCCGGGTCGGCTGATCAGTGAGGTCCACGACGCCGGGCTGGAGGTGCACCACGAGGAGAACCTGCGCCAGCACTACGCGCTGACGCTGGCGGCCTGGTGCCGCAACCTGGTGGAGCACTGGGACTTCTGCGTCTCGGAGGTCGGCGCGGGCACCGCACGCGTGTGGGGGCTGTACATGGCCGGGTCGCGGATGGCGTTCGAGCGCAACGGCATCCAGCTGCACCAGGTGCTGGCCACCCGCAACGGCCCGGAGGGCCAGACCAGCTACCCGTTGCGGCCCGACTGGCTGCCCTGACCGTCCTCGCCCGAAGCCGCGCCGAAAAGTCGGCGCGGCTTTTGGCGAACCGATTGACAAACAAGTTTTGTACGTACAAACTGATTTTGCCATGAGAGAAGTCCTGTACCTGGAGCAGATCGAGCAGGCCGAGGTCCTGCTCAAGCCGCAGCGCGTCGAGGTGCTGCGGCAACTGGCCGAACCGCGCACCTGCACCGAGGTCGCGGCCCGACTCGACCAGACGCCACAGCGCGTCTACTACCACGTCAAGCAGCTCGTCGCGGCTGGCCTCGTCGAGCTGGTCAAGGAACGCAAGGTCCGCGGCATCACCGAGGGCATCTACCAGGCCGCCGCCCGGTCCTACTGGCTGTCCCCCCGGCTCATCGGCCGCATCGGGCTGCGCCGGGCCCGCGACGAGCTCAGCCTGGGCTACCTGCTCGACCTGATGGAGGAGGTCCAGGCCGACATCGCCGGGCTGGACAGGGCGGCGCCCGAGCTGCCCTCGATCGGGGTGTCCGGCGAGATCCGGGTGCCGGCGGAGCTTCGCCAGGAGTTCCTGCACGACCTGCAAAGCGCACTTCAGGACCTGTTCACCCGCTACGGCGGCAGCGAAGGGGATGCCTTCAAGCTCGCTGTCGCCTGCTATCCGAAGGGAAACAACCATGAGTGACCCGATGAAGGTTCAGGCCCGCCTCTCCGCGCCCGTCGGGCGCGTCCGCCAGGCACTGACCGACCCGGCCGAGCTGCGACTCTGGCTCGCCGAGCACGCCGAGGTCGAGCTGCCCCAGCGGTACGAGTTCTGGGGCCGGTACACGCCCGAGGGCGACGCACCGCACCAGCGACTGCTGCACGCCGACGACGACACGCTGCGCTTCGGCTGGCTGCTCGACGGCGTGGAGACCACCACCGAGTTCCAGCTGACCGCCGAGAGCCCGGACAGCACCGTGCTGACGCTGACCCAGAGCCACTTCGACTTCAACGAGGCGATGACCGGCTCCAGCATCCGCGGCGTGCTGCAGACCTTCTGGGCGCTGGCCATCGCCAACCTCGCCGCCCACCTGGAGGGCCGGTCGCTGCTGCCGAAGACCGACTTCACCTCCTCCGACCTGCGCGGTGAGCTGGTCATCGCCGCCCCCGCCGACAAGGTGTGGGAGTCGCTGACCGACTCCGAGCAGGCCAGCGCCTGGTTCGGCTACCCGATCGGCATCGAGCCGTGGGCCGGTGGCCGCTACGCCATGGGCGGCTTCGACGCCGGGTACGCGGCCAAGGTGGTCGACGTGGAGCCGGGCCGGAAGATGAGCGTCGACTGGGGGCCGGTCGGCGTCACGACCTGGGAGCTGGCCGAGTCCGGTGGCCGGACCACGCTGACCTTCGTGCAGAGCGGCTTCGACGAGAGCAACCCCCCGTACGCGGCCTGGAGCGGGTCGCTGGCCGGGCTGTACGAGCTGCGCCGCTACCACGAGGTGCAGGCCTGGCAGCCGATCTGGCTCGCCGCCGACGTGCCGGGGCTGGAGCCCGAGCCGACCGCAGCGGCCAGCTGACGGGGTGGACCCCTGCGGCGAGCGCCGGTCCCACGGCACCACGGGCCGGCGCTCGCCGCGTATCCGGCGGCATTCCCGGTGATATCCGAGCCTGGAGTGGGTACTGGCTGGCGATGTTCTTCATCTTTGGTCTGCGTACCAAGGTCGACCGGTCCGGTGTCGTGCAGCAGGTCTGCCGGCACTGCGGCAACCACGCCGCGCAGGTGATCACCCGCCGATCGACCAAGTTCACCCTCTTCTTCATACCCCTCATCCCGATCCGCACCCGGTACGCGCAGCAGTGCACGTTCTGCGGGGCGCAGTACGAGATCTCCAGGGCCGACGCCGAGCGTCTCCCGGTCGGCTGAGCCGTCGATGGCCCGCTTCCTCTGCTGGTTGATCCGCCGGCCACCCCCGCCGGTCAGCCCTCCGGTGCACACCGCCGCACGCCCGCCCTGCACGCCCGGCCGGCGCAAGCACCGCCGCGCCCGCCGCCCGCTGGCGGGCACCGGGTTGCCCCGCTCCCCCTGGAACCGTTCCGGCGGCCGCTGACCGCGTACCAGAGGACGCCCCTCCGGCGCGGCCTCCTGTGTGGCCGGACCGGCTCGATGTGGGCGGCCGTCCGGACCCTGGCGGGCGTCCCGGGCGCTGGCTAGGCTTTCGGGGTTTGCCGTGGACTCCGTCCGTCCGAGGGTGCACGCACGACGACGAGCCGGAGCGACGTGTCGCGAGAGGACCTGAAGCAGGCTGCGGGGGAGTCCACCTCGGAGCCGGCCGGCGCGCCGCCGGCCCCCGCCGATGCGACCCTTCCGACGCTGGCACCAGCCGCACTGGACGCGAGTGGTGGGCAGAGCGCCGTCGCGCCGGCCCGGCCGGGAAGAGCCGGACTCGTCGTCGCAGCCGGTGTCCTGCTCGTCGAGGCGTTCTGGCTGGTCGCCGCGCTGCCCGGCGCGGCGCTGGTCAGCGACGTGGGCGCGCTCCTGGTCGCCGGCTGGGCCACCGTCGCCTGTGCCGGGGTGGCCCGCCGGCACCCGGTCCCGCTGCGCCGGTTCTGGACGCTGCTCGCGGCCACCATGGCACTCGCCGCGCTCGGCCGGGCGATCTGGACGGCGCAGCGGCTCGGCGGCGGCGACCTGCCGCACACCCCGCTCGTCGGGGCGATCTTCACCGCCGGCATCCTCACCGGCACCGCCGCGCTGCTCAGCTCGCCCTCCGCGCCGCGCACCGGTGTGGGGCGGGCCCGGACGCTGCTGGACGGGGTGATCGTCGCGCTGGCCCTGGTGCCGATCGGCTGGGTGCTGGTGTTCCGTGGCGTCGCCGCCGCCGAGCTGGCCGACCCGGCGCGCACGCTGGGGCTGCTCTACCCGATGTTCGACCTGATGCAGCTGACCATCCTGGTGGCGGTCTCCGGCCCGGCCCGGTCGGTGTGGCGGCCGATGAGCGTGCTCGCGGCGAGCCTCACCATCCGGGTGGTCGCCGACGTCGTCTACGTCTCGCTGGTCGCGCGCGCCGACTACGCCGCCGGTCACCCCATCGACCTGTGCTGGCCGCTGAGCTACCTGCTGATCGGCCTGGCCACCCGCAACCCGCCACCACCGGACTGCGACGGCACCGACGACACCGCCGAGGCACCGGTGCCGCCCTGGTGGCGGGTGGCTCTGCCGTACCTGCCGGTGGGCGGGGCCATCATCGCGGTGGTGATAGCCCGGCGGCCCACCGGGCAGACTCCGCACCTCGTGTTCGTGACCATGATGGTGCTGCTCGCCGCCCTCGCCGTGCGGCAGGGCCTGGCCGCCAACGAGAACCTGCGCCTCGTGGCCCGGCTGCGCCGGCTCGCGTACGGAGATCAGCTCACCGGGCTGCCCAACCGGCTGTTGTTCAACCGGCGGCTGCGCCTGGCCCTGCGCGACGGGCGGCCGGTGGCCGTGCTGCTGCTCGACCTCGACGGGTTCAAGCAGGTCAACGACCGGTTCGGGCACGCCACCGGCGACACCCTGCTGACCGGGCTGGCAGCTCGCATGCGGGCCGCCGTGGACGACGACGGCATCATCGCGCGGCTGGGTGGCGACGAGTTCGCGGTGCTGGTCGACGGCGACCGGCCCGTACCCCCGGAGCGGCTGGCCCAGCGGCTGCTGGACGCCCTGCGACCCTCCGACGGTGACGACGACGTCGGAGTGCACCCGTCGGCGAGCATCGGCATCGCCGAGTACGGCCCACAGCACGCCTCCCACACCGACCTCCTGCGCGACGCCGACATCGCCATGTACGCGGCCAAGGCGGCCGGTAAGTCCGCGTACCGGACCTGCACCCCGGCGCTGCGCGAGTCGGCCGTCTCGCGGGCCGAGCTGATCGCCGACCTGCGCCGGGCGGTCGACGAGGAGCAACTGCACCTGGAGTTCCAACCCATCGTCGACCTGGCCACCGGCGCGGTACGCAGCGCCGAGGCGCTGGTGCGCTGGCGGCACCCCCGGCTCGGGCTGCTGCCGCCGGCGAAGTTCCTGCCGCTGGCCGAGGAGACCGGGCTGATCCTGCCGATCGACCGCTGGGTGATCCACGAGGCGTGCCGGGCCGCCGCGACCTGGCGGGACCGGGTGCCGGAGGCGACGGTCGCGGTGAACATCGCCGCGGCGCACCTGCGCAGGCCCGACCTGATCGCCACGGTCACCGCGGCCACCGCCGGCGCCGGGCTGGCGCCGCGCGCGTTGACCCTGGAGCTGACCGAGTCGGCGCTGATCGAGGGGACCGACGCGGTGCTGGAGCGGCTGCGCCAGCTCCGGGACCTGGGCATCCAGATCGCCATCGACGACTTCGGCACCGGCTACTCGTCGCTGAGCTACCTGCACCGCATCCCGGCCACCGAGCTGAAGATCGACCGTTCGTTCGTGGCCCGCCTCGGCACCGACGACGACCGGGCGTACGCCACCGTGGAGATGGTCACCCGGCTGGCCGGCGCGTTCGACCTGGCGGTGGTCGCCGAGGGGGTGGAGACCGAGCGGCAGCACGCGGCGGTCACCGCCATCGGTTGCCCGCGTGGCCAGGGCTATCTGTACGGGCGGCCGGACGCCCCCGCGACGGTGGGTCAGAATCGGCCTTGACCCTGACGTAGCGGCAGGCGGGAGCCTGGTTCCCGGAAGGGAGGGGAACCATGGCGTACACGGTGGGACAGGTGGCGAAGGTCGCCGGCGTGACGGTACGGGCGCTGCACCACTACGACGAGATCGGACTGCTCTCGCCGAGCGGGCGGACCCCGGCCGGCTACCGCCGCTACGACGACGCGGACCTGGAACGGTTGCAGCACGTCCTGTTCTACCGGGAGCTGGGTTTCCCGCTGGAGGAGATCGCCGCCATCATCGACGACCCGGCAGCCGACCCGGCCGCGCACCTGCGCCGGCAGCACGAGCTGCTGACGGTACGAATCACGCGGTTGCAGGAGATGGTCACGGCGATCGAGTTCGCGATGGAGGCGAGCAAGTTGAACATCCAACTCACCCCCGAGGAGCGGTTCGAGGTCTTCGGCGACTTCAACCCGGAGGAGCACGAGGCCGAGGCCGAGCGGCGTTGGGGCGACAGCGAGGCGTACCGGGAGTCGAACCGGCGGGTCTCCCGCTACAGCAAGGACGACTGGCTGCGGATCAAGGAGGAGAACGAGGACTGGGGCCGGCGCATCGTCGCGGTGCTTGCGTCGGGCGTGCCGGCGGACAGCCCGGAGGCGATGGAGCTGGCCGAGGAGCACCGGCAGATCATCAGCCGCTGGTTCTACGAGTGCTCGTACGAGGTGCACACCGGGTTGGCCGACATGTACATGGCCGACGAGCGGTTCACCCGGCACTACGAGGACATCGCCCCGGGGCTTGCGGCGTACCTGAACGAGGCGATCCACGCCAACGCGATCAGCCGCGCCTGATCGACCGGGAGGCCGACCCGGAACAGTGGTCGGTGCGGTCCGGCTAGTCTGGCCGGACCGCACCGCGGTGAGCGTCGATCGGCCACCGGCCGGCGGGCGTGCCGATCGGGGGAGATGACCGTGGAGAAGCCGAAGCTGGTCGCCGCTGGCGCCGTCCTCGCCGTGGCGGTGGCCGTCGGCGCGTGGGCGCTGGTCACCGGCGGCGACGAGCCGGACGCGGGCCCTCCGGCGGCCGACGCGTCACCCGCACCGGCCGCGACCGACCCGGTCGGTGTGCTGGTCGCCGCCGCCACGAAGGTCGACCAGCAGTCGTACCGGCTGACCGTCGGCACAGGTGGGGCGGCGGGCGGGGACAGCACGGTGCTGCTCTGGGACCCGAAGGCGCGGCGCGGACTGGAGACCACCTCGCTGAAGGTGCCCAACGGCGAGGTGAAGATCGAGCGGCTGACCACCGGCCCGGACGTCTACGTGCGGGTCAGCGCCCCGGACCGCCGGATCCCGGTCTGGGACGGCCGGACCTGGTGGCACGTGGGCGCTCCGAAGGCGCCGGGCGCTCAGCCGGGCCTGGACAACACCAGGCTGGCCGGCACGTTGACCGCGCCGGCCCAGGTCCGGCAGACCGGCGTCCGCGAGTACGCCGGCACGCTGGACCTGCGCGAGAGCGGCGCGGTGCTGGGCAGCGGCGTCGGCAAGGTGCTCGGCGAGCGGGCCGGCGCCGTGCCGTTCACCGCCGCCGTCGACGAGCAGGGACGGCTGGTCCGCTACCGGATCGAGTTGGCCAGCGAGCAGTCGCAGACCGCGCAGCTCGACCTGACGTACTCGGACTTCGGGCTGCCGGTGGCGGCCGATCCGCCGGCGGCCGACCTGGTCGGCGAGGATCCGCCGGCGAACATCCCGGGCGCCTGACCCTCGGCTCACTCCTCGTACGCCCCGTCCACGCCGGTGACCAGGAAGTCGTAGACGGTGCGGGCCATCCGGCGGACCGTCTCGTCGCCGGTGTCCATGGGCCCGGCGGTGAGGAACGCGACGGCGGTCTCCGAGCCGGGGATCAGGTAGTAGCCGACGTCGTGTGAGGCGTCCGGCAGGTCCCCGGTCTTGTGCGCGACCGGCACGCCGGGCGGCAGCGCCGCCGGGATCTTGGTGTTCAGGGTCTGCTCGCGCATGAAACCGATCATCAGGTCGCGGGAGGCGGGGGTGAGGATCTCGCCGTCCCAGACCGCGCCGAGCAGCGACACGACGTCGTCCGGGCTGGTGTAGTTCTCCTCGCCGCGCTGCGCGGCCGCGCTGTCGAGCATCCTGCGGGCGAGGATCGTCGAGCGCTGGTTCATCGAGTCGATCAGCGCGTTGACCGGGGCGAACCCGCCCAGGTAGGTGATCAGCACATTGGCGGCGACGTTGTCGCTGTACTTGATCAGGTACTGGGCGAGCCGGTGCAGGGTGACCACCTGCGGGAACGTCTCGAACTGCAACTGGCCGGTCCCGCCGACCACGTCCGCCGGGGTGACCAGCACGCCGTCGTCGAGAGAGACCTGTCCACAGTCGACGCGGCGGAGCAGCTCGACCAGGATCCACAGCTTGATGACGCTGGCCGCCTTCGGGCGGAGCGCGCCGTTGACGGCGATCTGCTGGTCGCCGTACCGGCCGGACAGATCGCGCACGGTGACCCCGGCGGGGTTGAGGCTCGCGTCGGCGACCACCCGGGCGAGTTGCCCGCTGAGCGGGAACAGCCGCGCCCCCGCGACCGGGTCGGTGGGCGGCTGCGGGCTGGTGACCACCACGCCGGTCAGGTCGGTCGGCTGGTGGTGCCGCCGGATCACCTGGAGACTTCCCTCGGCCCGCCCGACCAGGGGCACCCGGTAGCGGTAGCTCGTGCCCCCGACGGTCACCTCACCGCTGGCGACCCCGGCGGCCACCCGCATGTCGGGGTCGGCGACCCGGCCGGTGTCGCCGTCGCAGGCCCGATAGCGCACGGTGTGCCCGAGCGAGTCCACCGCGAACACCCCGCCGGGGAACGACAGCCAGGACACCTCGCTGGTCGGCGCCCGTTCCGGGGTCGGCTCCACCCCGGGCTCATGCCCCGCCTCGGGATCTCCGCCCGGCTCGGCTCCGTACCCCTTGTCGGTTTGCTGGCCCGGCTCGGCTGCGGACCCTGGGCCGGGGCCTGGGCCGTCCGCGGTGGCGGGCCCGGTCGTCGCGACCACGACCAGCGCGACCGCCGCCGTCAGCCACTTCAGGGCCGCCCGGCTGACTGGACCCGGCTGGGAAGATGAGGACTGCTTGTCGCTTTTTTTCACGTTTGCACGATATGAAGCGGCGGGGGTGCCTGGGGCGGTCGAGGCTGGCGTCACCCGTCCGGGCGGCCGCGTCCCGACGACCGCGATACCTCACGGGTGACTCTGAGGTATCAGCGCCTCGAGCGACATCGCCCCGCGCCGCCGGGCCGGCCGACGGGGTCACGCCGATGGCGCGGCCGGCACGGGATCCGTGGGCAGTCCGGGTGCCAGCCGGCGCATCGAGGTGAAGGCGGGCACCAGCGCCTCGTACAGCTCGGCGAAGAGCGGCAGCAGGGATGCGTACGTGGCGGCCGCGGCCGGGTCGGGGCGGATGGTCTCCTCGATCGTCACGAGGTCGGAGGCCACGTCGATGCTGGGGATCAGGCCCAACGCCTGCATGCCGAGCAGGGCCGCGCCGAAGCTCGACCCCTCGGGCCCGGCCGGAAAACTCACCGGCAGGCCGAGCACGTCGGCGAGCATCTGCCGCCACAGCCCGCTGCGGGCGAAGCCGCCGCCGGCCCGGACCTCGCGGACCTCGTTGCCGGCCGCGCGCACGGAGGTGAGCACCAGCGCGAGTTGCTGACAGACCCCCTCCAGGGCGGCCCGCACCAGGTGCTCGCGGCGGTGCCCGTGGGTCAGCCCCACGTACGCGCCGCGCGGCAGGGCGCTCCAGTGCGGTGCCCGCTCGCTGTGCAGGTACGGCAGCATGATGAGCCCGCCCGAGCCGACCGGCGCCCGGGCGGCCAGCGCGACGAGCGCCGCCTCGGAGTGCGCGCCCAGGTCCGGGGCGAGCGCTTCGGCGGCCCAGCGGAGGACGATGCCGCCGTTGTTGATCGCGCCGCCGACCGCCCAGCGGTCCTCGGTCAGCGCGTAGCAGAACACCCCGCCGAGCGGGTCCACGCCGGGCCGTTCGACCATCACCCGCATCGCGCCGCTGGTGCCGATCGAGCAGGCCACCATGCCGGGGTGCACCGCGCCCAGGCCCAGGTTCGCCAGCGGCCCGTCGCCGGCGCCGACCACCACGGGGGTGCGCTGCGGCAGCCCGGTGGCCGCCGCGGCCTGCGGGGTGAGCCCGGGCAGTACGGCGGTGGTGGAGACCAGTTGGGGGAGCTTTTCGTCGGTGATGCCGGCGATGGTCAGCGCCTCGCTGTCCCACTCCAGTCGGTGGATGTCCATCAAACCGGTGGCCGAGGCGATGGAGTGGTCGGTGACCAGGAGGCCGCAGAGCCGCAGCAGCACCCAGTCCTTGATGCCGACCCAGTGCACGACCTGTTCGAAGAGCTTCGGTTCCTGCTCGGCGAACCAGAGCAGCTTGGGCAGCGGCGACATCGGGTGCATCGGCGTCCCCGTCCGCCGGTGCAGGGCCAGGCCGGAGGGCACCGCCCGCAGGCGCTCGGCCTGTCGGGTGGATCGCGAGTCGGCCCAGGTCAACGACTGGGTCAGCGGGACACCGGCCCGGTCCAGCCCGATCAGGCTGTGCATGGCCGAGCCGAACGACAGCCCGGCCACCGGCGCGGCCAGATCGGCCACCACCGCGCGGATCGACTCCAGCACCGCGTCGAGGATGAGCTGCGGGTCCTGTTCGGCGTACCCGGGTTGCGGGTCGTCCAGCGGGTAGCCGGCGGTGTGGGCGGCGAGCTGTCGTCCACTGGTGTCGTACGCGACGACCTTGGTGCTGGTGGTGCCGATGTCGACCGCGACCACCACTCCGGGCCGGCTGTCCTGCGGCACGACCCTCACCCCCTCCGTACGGCGATGCGGCGGCATCGCCACCCGGCTGCGGCTGACGTTACCGAGGCAGCGGCCACCGCGTACGGCACGCCAAAAAGGTGAGTCTCCGCCGGCGGGTCGTTCTCCGCGCCGCGCGGCGACACTCCGAACCGCATGAACGCCGACAGCAGTATCGCCCTATCGTGTGGATTGCTCCGCCGATCGGCCACTTCGCCCCGTTCTGGCGTGTCCGGGCGGCGCGTCGTTGCTGTTAACACGAGTGACACCCCGGTTGGTGGCCTGCGCGACGGAGGAGTCGGCGTGGCAAAGACTGATTCGACGGGTTCCACTTGGCGGTACCGGTGGGCGCGCCGGCAGAACGTTCGGCGGGTCAGCACGTTCCGCGGCGCTGAGGCGGCGTGGCGGCGACGCGACGACGAGCTACGGCGGCTGCGTGCCCTGGCCGCCGACTTCCAGGGCTCCGCGGCGGCCGGTGCCGGCCTGCCGCTGGAGCTGGCGGGCGACGAGGTGGTGCTCTGGGTGCTGCCCGCCGCACAGTTGGTCGAGGTGCGGCACACCACGGTGCTGCCCGCGCCGGACCTCACGGTCGCCCCGCCGGCCGGGCCGCTGCGCCCGCGTCGCCCCGACGGGGTCCGGGTCACCGACGCCGGCATGGCCGTGATCACCAGCCGTCGGCTGGTGCTGCTCGGCGGACGCGGCCGGCGCGACTGGGCGTACGGCCGGATGACCGGCCTGGGCCACGACCCGGCGGCGCCGGTGACCCTGATCCAGGTGCTGGACCGGCGGGGTACCTCCGGGTTGATGCTGCCCGCCGACGCGGCGGCGGACTTCCGGTTCACGCTCACCCTGGCCTTCGCCGACGCGATCGAGCAGCGGGCCGCGGTGCTCGCCCAGCTCGACGAGTTGATCGCCGAGCACGCCCAGCTCAAGCCGTTCCGGCCGGCGGCGGCCACTCCCGCGCAGGCCCGGCTCTCCGCGCTGGTGCCGGGCGGCCGGCGAACCGTCGCGGTCGCCGCGGCCGTCGCGCTCCTGGTGCCGGCGGCGCTGCTGGAATCGGACCCGTCCGACCCGACCGGCCGTTCGGAGGTCGCCGTCGCCGCCACCCCGGCGCCCACTCCCAGCGCGATCCCGGCGCTGGCCCTCCCGAAGCCCGCGCGCAGCACCGCACCGAAGTCGACGAAGTCGCCGCGCCCGTCGCCCACCCCAAGCCGGGACCCGCGTTGCGGCGCGCCGCAAAACCCGCTGGGGTACGACTTCTGCGGCGGAACCCGGATCCGCCGGCCCGCCACCGAGGTCTGCGACTGGTTCGACTGCGCGCCGCAGTTCTGGTCGGGTCGGGGCTACCTGGTGCAGTGCCGCGACGGCTCGGTCAGCCTGACCGGCGGCCGGTCGAACGCCTGCGCCGAGCACCGTGGCGTGCGGCGGACCATCTGGAAGTGACTGATTTGGGGGTAAACGTCCGCTTCGGTCAGCCAGAATGATCGGGTGGAGATCCGGTCCGACGATGGTGCCCGGGTGCGGATCCGCCCGATCGGCTACCAGCCCGGCATCGACCCGCCCGACGACCCCGACCGAGCCGTGCCCGGTTGGCGCGACTGGCTGCTCATCGAGGTGGACGCCCGCACCGCCGACGGTCAGACCTGGTCGCACCACTACCCGAGCCTGATGGTCGAGGAGGCCCGCGCCCTGGGCAGTTGGCTGCGCGGGCAGGCGGAGGCGGCCGTCGGCCCGAACCCGCCGGCCGCGGTTGTCCGCTTCACCGAGCCCAACCTGACCCTGCGGACCCGGGTCATCCGCCGTCGCCGGCTGGAGTTGACCGTCGAGTTCTCCGCCGAGTCGCTGCCACCGTGGATGCGCCGCCCGCCCACCGCGATCTACCCGCTGATCCTCACCGTCTCCGCGGATGCCCTCGCGGTGGCCGCCGAGCAGTGGGCCGGGCACTGCGAGGCGTACCCGCCGCGCACGCCGTCGCGGTTTCCGGCCCGAGGTCCGTCGCCAGGCCCGATGACGCACCGGAAGCGGGCCGGCTGACCGGCTCGGTGCGCCACAGTGTCGGACGAGCGTGATACCTCTGCGGTGTCGATACGCCCGGGTCGGGCGGTACCTCCGCTCGGAAGGAGCCCGATGTCCGGCTACGTGAGGCTCGGCGAGGTCAACACGTTCTACGAGCGCGACGGCGCGGGAGATCCGCTGGTGCTGCTGCACCCCGGCTTCGCCGACTCCCGGGCGTTCGGGCAGAACGTGCCGGGGCTGGCGGAACGGTTCACCGTCTACCGGCCCGACCGGCGCGGGCACGGTCGTACCCCCGACGTGGACGGCCCGATCAGCTACCAGCAGATGGCCGAGGACACCATCGCGTTCCTGGAGCAGGTGGTCCGCGGGCCGGCGTACCTGGCCGGGCACAGCGACGGTGCTCCGGTCGCGCTGCTGGTGGCGCTGCGCCGCCCCGACCTGGTCCGCCGGCTGGTGCTCGCCGCCGGCGTGTTCCACCACGACGGCTGGATCGACGGCGCCGTCGACCTCGACGAGGAGACCGTCGCCTTCTTCGTCCAGTACCACGGCGAGGTGTCACCGGACGGGCCGCAGCACTTCCCGATCGTCAAGGCCAAGCTGGACCGGATGCACCACGAGGAGCCCACGCTGACCGTCGCCGACCTGGCCGGATACCCCGGCCCGGCGTTGGTGATGGTCGCCGACGACGACGAGGTCCGTGTCGAGCACACCCTGGCATTGCGCGACGGGCTGCCGCAGTCGCAGCTCGCCGTGGTGCCGGGCACCACCCACGGCCTGCTCGCCGACAAGCCCGACCTGTGCAACCGGCTCATCATCGACTTCCTCACCGAGCCGATCGGTTCGGCGGTCGCCCCGGCGGGGGCGGGCGGCAACGGGCAGGGGTAGGGTGACGTCCGTCAGCCAAGAGAGGAGGTGAGCCCGGTGACCACCAATCGTCATTCCTGGGCGCTCCTCTCGGCCGTCCCCCTCAGCTGACCTTTCGCGTCGGGGAGTGCGCCCTCCTTATCGGAGGATCAATGTCTTTCTCCCCGTTCCGCATCGACGTGTCCGATGCGGTCCTCGACGACCTGCGGGCCCGACTGGCCCGTACCCGATTCACCGACCGAAGCGGCAACGAGCCGTGGCAGGGCGGCGTCGACCCCGACTACCTGCGGGACCTGGTGTCCTACTGGCGTGACGGCTTCGACTGGCGGGCCCGCGAGGCCGAACTCAACGCGTACCCGCACCACCTGGCCGTCGTCGGCGGCCGGAAGCTGCACTTCCTGCACGTCCGCGCCGCCCGCCCGGCCGGCGCGCCCGCGCCGCTGCCGCTGATCCTCAGCCACGGCTGGCCCAGCAGCTTCGTCGAGATGCTGCCGCT
Source organism: Micromonospora yongxingensis (assembly GCF_052601155.1). Lineage (NCBI taxonomy): Bacteria > Bacillati > Actinomycetota > Actinomycetes > Micromonosporales > Micromonosporaceae > Micromonospora > Micromonospora yongxingensis. The sequence continues at coordinate 82,423 of NZ_JBQXEO010000021.1, read as the reverse complement.
GGTCGACCGGCTGACCGACCCCACCGGGCACGGCGGCGCGTTCGACGTGGTGGTGCCCTCGCTGCCCGGCTTCGGCTTCTCGGACGTACCGGACGAGCCGGTGACCCGGGCGCTCCTCGCCCGGACGATGCACGAGTTGATGACCGACGTGCTCGGCTACGAGCGTTACGGAGCCTTCGGCGGGGACGTCGGCGGGGCGGTCACCGGCTGGCTCGGTGCCCTGTACCCGGAGCAGGTCGCCGGCATCCACATGATCCACCCGCCGTTCCCGGCCAGCTTCGACGACCGACCGCTGTCGGCGGCCGAGCAGGCGTACCTGGACGCCGAAACCGCGTACGACCAGACCGACGGCGGGTACAGCGCCATCATGGGCACCCGACCGGACACCCTCGCGGCGGCGCTCGCCGACTCCCCGGCCGGGCTTGCCGCCTGGCTCGTCGACAAGTACCGGGACTGGAGCGACAACCACGGGGACCTGGCGAACAGCTTCGATCGGGACACCCTGCTCACGATCATCACGCTGTACTGGGCCAGCGGAACGATCGGCTCGTCGTTCCGGCAGTACGTCGACTTCGACCACAACACCCCACGACCCGACATCACCGTGCCGGCTGCGTTCACGGTGAGCACCGAACCCGGAATGGCCAACTTCCCCCGCTCGATCGCCGAGCGGGCCTGCACCGACATCCGGCACTGGAGCGAGCCGGGCCGGGGCGGGCACTTCATGCCGCTGGAGGAGCCGGACCTGCTCGCCAGCGAGATGAGGCAGTTCTTCACGTCACTGCGCCCGTCATAGGCAATGGTGGGGCCGGGCCGGTCGTCGGCCCGGCTCCACCCGCGTGTCACGCCCGGGCTCGCCGTCTCGTCACGGGCGTATGAGAACCATCGTGCGACCCGCCGCCGCCCTGCTCGGCCTGGCCACCGTGATCGTCGGCGTGTGGGCGCTGCTCTCACCGGCCTCGTTCAGCGACTGGGCGGGCTTCCCGCCACACCGGCACTTCGTGCACGACATCGGCGCGTTCCAGCTCGGCATCGGGGTGACCCTGCTGCTCGCCACCATCTGGGCCGACGCGCTCACCGTGGCCTTCGCCGGCTACGTGGTCGGCGGGACGGCCCACACGGTGGTGCACGTCGCCGACCGCAATCTCGGCGGCACCACCGGGCAGACCGTCGCCATCGCCGGTGCCGTGGTGGTGGCCGGAGCGGCGTTTGTGTACCGGTGGCGCGAGCAGGGCTGGGTGCTCGGCACGGTCTCGCCGACCGGTGTGCCGGCCCTGGCGCCGTTCGGCCGGCAGAAGACGGTGCTGCTGACCACGTACCGCCGCGACGGGCGACCGGTCGCGACGCCGGTGAGCATCGCGGTGGTCGACGACCGGGCGTACGTGCGCAGCTTCGAACGGGCCTGGAAGACCCGGCGGATCGGCAACAACTCGACGGTAACCGTGGCGGCCTCGACCGCGCGTGGCGTGCCGACCGGCCCGGCCGTGCAGGCCACCGCCCGTCGGCTGACCGGCACCGAGTACGACGGCGCCGCCCGCGCGTTGCGCCGCAAGTACCCGCTGCTGCACGGCGTGCTCGTGCCGCTGCTGCACCGCCTCGGGCGGCGCAGGACCGGCCGTACCGTGCACTTCGTGCTGGTGCCGAAACCCTAGTCTGTCAAATCTCTCCTTTCGGGAACAAAGGGAAGCATCGATCCCACCGGCGTTCCCTGTCACGTACATGAGCGGTTGTACCGCGTGTGACCGTGACCTCACGCCCCACCGCTCCCGGACTCCAATGGCGGATCGCCTGGGCCGAGCGCGAGAACGAACGGCGGCGACGCGCCTACCGCGGCGCGACCGACGCCTGGCTGCGACGCAACGACCACCTGACCCGGCTGCGGATCGAGGCCGCCGGGTTCCTCGGGTGCACCCAGCCGCGTACCGGCCTGCCGGTGGACCTCGCCCACGACGAACTCGTCTTCCGGGTCGTCCCCCTCGCGAAGCTGGTCGAGGCCGAGGCGCGGCACGTCACCGGCCTGCCCACACCCGGCCCGCTCACCTGCGCCGACACACCCGGCAACACCCTGCCGACCGGCCTGAGGGTCGTCGACGCCGGCCTGGCCGTCGTGACCAACCACCGAATCGCCTTCGCCGGGCGCGACCATCGTCGGGAGTGGAGGTACGCGGACCTGACCGGCCCCGCGCACCATCCCGACGTCCCCCTGACCCTGCTGCACGCCGACGACCGCGGTCCGCTCGCCGGGCTGCTCGTGCCGGCCACCGCCGCGGTGAACTTCCGCTTCTACCTGACCCTCGCCGTCGCCGCCCTCGCCGGAGAACGCGCCACCGTCGTCGCGCGACTCGACGCCCTGCTGGACGCCCACCGTCGCGCGCGGCCGACACCGCTGCCGTTCGTCGGCCCGGACGAAGCGCCCCTGACGGCCGTACGCCCCGATCGCCGGATGATCGCCGTGGCCGCCGTCACGGCGATGGTGGTCGCGACGCTCGGTCCTGGGGCTTTCGGGCCGGAGACGGGCGGCCCGGTGCAGCGGGTGGATGCCGGCGTCATCGGCACGGTAGATCTGCCGCTGGACGCCGATGCCGTCCTTCCCGTCCTTCCCGTCGGGCCGGTGGTGCCGGAACGGGGGAGGGCCGGGTCGGTTGGCCGTGCGGCGCAGCCACCCGCAAGTGAGTCGCCGTCCAGGCCGTCGGCGTCAACGGTGGGTGTGCCCGTGCGGCCGGTGGCTCCGTCGTCGTCTTCGGCACCGTCGACCGCTGTGCGCTCGTCGACCGCTCCGGCCCCGTCCGCCAGCTCGGCGCCGCCTGCTCCGGCTCCGACCACGGAACCGCCCCCGGTGGCCCGCCCGACCCTGCCGACCGCATCGGCCTCGCCGACTGCACCGGCCCCGACGACGAGCCCGGCCTCGTCGGATCCCGCCCTGCTGAGGGTCTGCCTGGATCCCCTCCAGCTCCCGCTGGTGGACCGGCTGCTCTGCCCACCAACCGGCGAGTGATCCGTTCCCAAGCCGATTTGAGCAGCGTCAGCCCGTGGTGCCGAAGTCGGGGACGGTGATGGAGCCGTCGGGGCCAAGCGGGAAGCCGGGGTTCCAGGCAATTTCCCAGACGTGACCGTCCGGGTCGATGAAGTAGCCGGCGTAGCCGCCGTAGAACGTCTCCCGGGCCGGTTTGGTCACCTCGGCCCCGGCGGCCACCGCTGCGGCGATCACCTCGTCGACCTCCGCCCGCGAGCGGACGTTCTGCGCCAGGGTCACCCCGCCGAACCCGTCGGTGTCCGAATCGTCGACGCCCCCGTCCTCGGCCAGCTTGTCCCGCCCCCACAGCACCACCGCCAGGCCGCCGGCCTGGAAGAACACCGTTTCCTCGACCTCCTGGCCGCGCCAGCCGAGCTGCTCGTAGAACGCCTTGGACCGCGCTACGTCCGCGACGCCGAGGGTGACCAGGCTGATTCGCTGTTCCATGCCGGTGGATCCAATCACTCGGGGGCGTGGCAGACGGCTTCGACGTTGTTGCCGTCCGGATCGCGGACGAACGCGGCGAAGTAGGTCGGGTGGTACTCCGGCCAGACCCGGGGCGGGTGCAGCACCTCCGCGCCGGCTTTCACAGCGGCGTCGTGGAACGCCTGGACACTGGCGCGGTCGTCGGCGGTGAAGGCCAAGTGCAGCTCGCGGGCCTCGCCGGGGGTTTCGGTCGGGCCCAGCCAGAAGTCGGGACGCTCGCGGCCGTAGCCGATGACGTTCGGGAACTCCAGCAGACGGCGGCCGCCGAGCGGGCGAGCACGGCGTCGTAGAAGTCGGCGCTCGCCGCCACGTCGCGGACCTGCACCGACAGGTGGTCGATCATCGAGGGCTCCTCCAAGCGACTCCGGGCAGGGATGACGCCACGCTAACGGTGGGGTATGACGTGCCCCCGCGTTCGTAGCGGCCGCCACGGGACGGCGCCAAGTCGTTCCGCCCGGGTGCACCCAGCCGCGCTGTCACCCGGCAGGTGCGCTGGATCGGCGGGCGCTCACCTCCCCGGAGGCTGGTACTCGGCCTTCCGCTGGGTCGCCTCGTCGACCTCGCTCGGGGTCAGCACCGGCGTGATCTTCGTGTCCACGCCGCCCGACGCCCGGATCGCGATGGCCAGCCCGGCCGCCGCGGCATTGTCGGGGAGGTCGCACAACACGTAGGTGTCGTGATCACCGAACCCGAAGTACAGCGACTCCATCTGCCCGCCGGCCGCCTCGATCGACTTGCGGACAACCTCGGCGCGCTTCGTGCCGCCGTCGTTGGCCAACCCCTTGACCCCGTCGACGGTGTAGGTCGACCTCAACAGGAACTTCGCCATCCGGATGTCTCCTCCCAGGGGATCGGCGCTGCCCGGCCGCCACCACGCTTGCGCGTACCCGGCGGCGGAGTGGCTAGTCATGAGCCCAGGGCCGGATCCGCGCCGGCGGGCGGAGCAGGTCGGCAGCCAGGCCCAGCGCGCGATCTGGCCGGGCTGCCGACTCCTGCGGGATTCCTACGACGCCGCCGGTGCCCGCTCGGTCGGCGGCGCCGCGACCGGCCGGATCCTTGGCCGCGCCAGGGCGCTCGGCCACCAGGTGCGGGGGCCGATGTGCAGCGCCAGCGCCGGGACGAGCAGGCTGCGGATCAGGAACGTGTCGAGCAGCACCCCGACGCCGATGATGACCGCCGTCTGCACGGACGGCACCAGCGGCAGCACGCTGAGCGCGCCGAACGTGGCGGCCAGCACCACGCCCGCGCTGGTGATCACCCCGCCGGTGACCGTCAGTGCGTGCAGCACGCCGTTGCGGTGCCCGAGCAGCGCCGCCTCCTCCCGCGCCCGTGTGCTGAGGAAGATCGTGTAGTCCACGCCGAGGGCGACGAGGAACAGGAACGTCTGCAGCGGAATCCCGACGAACAGGTTCGGATAGCCCATCGCGTCGAGGATCAACCCGGCCGCGCCCATCGCGGCGACGTAGGACAGGACCACGCTCGCGAGCAACAGCAGCGGCGCGACCAGCGCGCGCAACAGCAGCACCAGGATGACGAAGACGACCGCCAGCACCAGCGGCACCACGACCCGGTTGTCCCGGCTGACGGTCCGCTCCTCGTCGATCAGGTACGCGGTGTCCCCGCCGACCAGCGCCTGCGCACCCGGCACGGCATGCACCGCCGCGCGGAGCCGCTCGACCGTGTCCAGCGCCGCGTCGCTGTCCGGCGTGTCGGCCAGGACCGCGGCGATGCGTACCCAACGGCCGTCCGGCGAGCCTTCGGGCTCGCCCACCTCGGCGACCCCCGGCACGGTACGGGCGGCGGCCACGACCTGCTCGGCCGGGCCGGCGGCGGCCAGGATCTCGGCGGGCGCCACCGACCCCCTGGGGTAGTGCGCCTCGATCATCCGCTGGCCGGTGACGGAGCCGACCTCCTTGGTGAACGACTCGTCGTGCGGCATGCCGATGCTGAGGTTCACCATGCCGAAGCTCAGCGCGACCAGCACCGCCGTCGTACCCAGCCACACCGCGCGGGGTCGCCGGCCGACGAACCCGGCGATGCGGCGCCACAGCCCGTGCTCGGCCGCCACGTCGAGCCCAACCGCGTCAGGCGAGTACCGGGGCACGAACGGCCAGAACAGCCACCGCCCGAAGATGACCAGCACGGCCGGCAGCAGCGTGGTCATGGCCAGCAGCGCCGCGACGATCCCGACCGCGCCGACCGGCCCGAGCCCCCGGGTGGACGGCAACTGCGCGGCGAGCAGGCACAGCAGACCGAGCGCGACGGTCGCCGCCGACGCCGCGATCGCGCCGATCGACCGGCGCAGCGCGACGGCCATCGCCGTGTGCCGGTCGGCGTGCCGGCGCAGCTCCTCCCGGTAGCGGGCGATGAGCAGCAGGGCGTAGTCCACACCGACACCGAAGACCAGCACCGTCAGGATGCTCTGGCTCTGGAAGTCCACGGCCAGCCCGGCGTGTCGGGCCAGCAGGTACACCACCGCGCTGGCGAGCTGGTTGGCCAGCGCCACGGTGATGAGCGGGATCAACCACAGGATTGGGCTGCGGTACGTGATGAGCAGCAGCAACGCGACGGTGGCCGCGGTCGCCAGCAGCAGCGCGGTGTCCATGCCGGCGAACGCGTCGAAGACGTCGTCCTCCCCGCCAGCGGGACCGGTGAGCGCGGTCCGCAACCCATCCGGTACGTCCGCGGTCAGGCGGTCCTTGATGGCGGCCACGGCGTCGGCGCGCTGGTCGGCGTCCCCGGCGACGGGAAAGGAGAGCAGCAGCGCCTGCCCGTCGTCGCTGGGCACCGGCGGGGACACCTGACCGCCATCGGCGTGCGGGGTGAACGCCGCCCGGTCGCCGTCCACCTTGGCGCGGTCGGCGTCGGTGAGCCCACCCTCGCGGGCGTAGACGGCGACAGCGAGGGGCTTCTGCGAGTCCGGGAACGCCTCCTCCGCCCGCTGCGTCGCCCGGCTCACCTCGGCGGTGGCGGGCAGCGCGCCGAGGCTGTCGTTGTCCTGCACCTCGGTCAGCTTGATCGCCAGCGGCCCGGCCGCCGCGACGAGGACGAGCCAGAAGACGAGCATCATGTACTTGCTGCGTCGGCCGGACGGCATTGCGGCCAGTCGGTGCCGCGCGGTTTCCTTTTGCCTGGTCATGCCTACGATCCTTCGGCCGTCGCAGGTGGAAGGCAGGGGTGGCAGGTCCCGAAGGCAGGTGGTGGTAGCACCACCGATTCCGGTGGCGCATCGGGCGGAGAATGACGCCGTGGACAGCTCCGTACGCTCGACCATCTGGCAGCAGCTCCGGCCCGGCGCCCTCGCCGCCGTGCAGGGCCTGGCCGTGGCCCTGCTCAGCCTGAGCACCAACGTGGCGCTGTTCGCACTGTCGGTGGTCTCCCTCGCGCTCATCCCCGCACTCGGCATCGGGTTCGCGCTCTTTCCCGCGGTCACCGTGCTCGTACGGCTGTCGCTGACGGCGCAACGCCGGCTGAGCCGGTGGGCCGGCACGCCGATCGCGTCGCCGTACGCGCCGGTGCCCGCCGGCGCCCGGCTCGGCACCTGGCAGCGGTTCCGGTGGGTGGTCTCGGACCCGGCGACCTGGCGTGACTTCGCCTGGCTGATCCCCGGCACCATCACCGGCGGCGTCTGCCTGCTCGCGTTCGCGCTGCCCGCGTACGGGCTGGAGGGCGCCCTGTTCGTGCCGCTGGTGCTCTACCTGACCATCGACTGGTACGGCTACGGCGTGTTCTGGCCGATGGACAATTTCGCGAAGGCGTGGCTGTCCGCGCCGCAGGGTTGGCTGCTCATCGCTGGCGGGCTGGCCGTCGCGCACTGGCTGGTGTGGCTGCACTTCCGCTTCGCCGGCTTCTTCCTCGCCCCCACCCGGGCGCAGGAGTTGGCCCTGCGGGTCCGGCACCTCGCCGCCACCCGCGCCGACACCATCGACACCCAGGCCGCCGAGCTGCGCCGCATCGAACGCGACCTGCACGACGGGGCGCAGGCCCGGCTGGTCGCGCTGCGGATGAGCATCGGCCTGGCCGAGAAGCTCATGGCCGACGACCCGGCACGGGCGGCGCGACTGCTCAGCGAGGCGCAGGAGACCAGCGGTCACGCCCTCGCCGACCTGCGTAACCTCGTGCGCGGCATCTACCCGCCGGTGCTCGCCGAACGCGGCCTCCCCGGAGCGGTGGAAGCCCTCGCCCTGACCGCACCGCTGCCCGTGGACGTCGACGTGCAGCTGCCCGGCAGCCCACCCGCGGCGGTCGAATCCGCGGCGTACTTCGCGGTGGCCGAGGCACTGACCAACATCGCCAAACACAGCGGCGCTCGGCGTGCCTGGATTCACGTCGTGCACCGCGATGGCGTGCTGAGTCTGGTGGTCGGCGACGACGGCCGGGGCGGTGCGTCGCCGGACGCGGGGACCGGCCTGGCGGGTGTGCGACGCCGACTGGCAGCCTTCGATGGCACGATGACCGTGCAGAGTCCGCCCGGCGGACCCACCGTCGTGACCATGGAGCTGCCGTGCGAGTTGTCATCGCCGAGGACCTCGCCCTCCTCCGGGACGGGCTGACGCACATCCTCGACGCGTACGGACACCAGGTGGTCGAGGCGGTCGCCGACGGGCCGTCCGTCCTGCCGGCACTCACCCGCCACCGCCCCGACATCGCCGTCGTCGACGTACGCCTCCCGCCCACCTTCACCGACGAGGGCCTGCAGGCCGCCCTCGCGGCCCGTGTGGAGATGCCCGGGCTGCCGGTCCTCGTGCTGTCCCAACACGTCGAGCAGCTGTACGCCCGGGAACTCCTCGCCGACCGGAGCGGCGGAGTCGGCTACCTGCTCAAGGACCGGGTGTCCAACGTCGGCCAGTTCATCGACGCGCTCCGCCGGGTCGCCGACGGCGGCATGGTGATGGACCCCGAGGTGGTGTCCCAGCTCCTGGCCCGGAACAGCGGCGTTCAGCCGCTGCAGGACCTGACCGCCCGGGAGCGGGAGGTGCTGGGACTGATGGCCGAGGGACGGTCGAACGCGGCGATCGCCGGGCGGCTGTTCGTCACCGAGAAGGCCGTCAGCAAGCACATCAACAACATCTTCAGCAAGCTGGGCATGCCGCCGTCCGATGACGACAACCGGCGGGTGCTGGCGGTGCTCGCCTACCTGAACAGTTGAAACTCGCCCAGCCCCCGGAGCCCAAGCATCCGAAAAGGAGTACCGGGCGACGGTAGTCTGCACAGCGGGTAGCGAAGACTGCCGGCAGAGTGACGGGCGGGTGCCCTGGGCGCTCCAGGCCCCAGACGTCGGTGGTGCCGAACACACGGGGGAAACCATGTTCGAGCGGCTGGGCAGATTCGTTGTGGGCAGAGCCTGGTGGGTGATTGCCGGGTGGGTGGTCGCGGCAGCCGCCATCATCGCCACCACACCGTCGCTGAGCGACATCACCTCCGCCGACCAGGAAAGCTTCCTGCCCCGCTCGTACGAGTCTGTGCAGGCCACCGAGCTCGGGCAGAAGGCGTTCCCGCAGCAGGCCACCGCGACGGCGATCATCGTGGTCAAGCGCGCCGACGGGCAGAAACTCACACCGGCGGACGAGGCGAAGGTGGGCCAGCTCGCCCAGGCGCTCAAGGCCAGGAACATCCCGCACACGTCCGGCTACCTGACCGGTCCGCCCGCGGTCGCGCCGGACAAGTCCGTGCAGATCATCAACGTCGGGCTCGACGCCCCCACCCCCGACGACCCGGCGCTGCTCGACGCCGTACGCGATATGCGGGCGGACATCGGCCCGGAGCTGGCGAACAGTGGGTTGACCGCGGGCGTGGCCGGCGACGTGGCGAGCTTCGTCGACAACGAGGACACCTTCAACAACGCCTTCGCCGTGGTCGGCATCGCGACGATCATCCTGATCATCGGCCTGATCCTGATCATCTTCCGCAGCCCCATCGCCGCGCTGCTGCCCGTGGTGGTCGTCGGCGTCGTCCTGAGCATCACGACGGGTCTCGTCGCCGCCGCCGGTAAGGCATTCGATCTCAGTGTCAGTCAAGATCTGCAGACGATCCTGCTGATCGTGCTGTTCGGCATCGGCACCGACTACATCCTGTTCCTGCTCTTCCGCTACCGGGAGCGGCTGCGCGCCGGCGACGACAAGCGCACCGCGATGATCGTCACCGTCCAGCGGGTCGGCGAGGTCATCACGTCGGCCGCCGGAGCGGTCATCGTCGCGTTCCTCGTGCTGCTCCTCGCCTCCCTGGGCTTCTTCGGCTCGCTCGGCCCGGCGCTCGCGATCGCGGTCGGCGTCATGCTGGTCACCTCGCTCACCCTCGTCCCGGCAGTCGTCTCCCTGCTCGGCCGGTACGTCTTCTGGCCGTCGAAGGCGTGGCAGCGTGCGCCCAAGGCCACCATCTCGCACCGGCTCGGCACGGTCGTCGGGCGCAGGCCGGCACTCGTCGCGGCGGCATCCGGCGTCCTCCTGGTCGCGCTCGCCGCAGGCGTGCTCGGCTACAAGGCCGACTACGACTTCAGCGCCGGCTTCCCGCAGGACACCGAGTCGGCGAAGGCCGCGCAGGACCTGCAGCGCGGGTTCGCCGCCGGTGCGCTCGCCCCCACCGAGGTCTACCTGACCGCCAGTAACGGGTCGTCGCTGACCGAGCAACAGGTCAACGACTTCGCGGCGGCCGTAGCGCAAGCCCCGGGTGTCGGCCAGGCGCAGCCCCCGGAGCGCAGCACCGACCCGAGTGTGGCCCGGGTCAACCTGCTGCTCAACGAGAACCCCGTCTCCAACGAGGCGATCACCCTCGTCCGCGAGGACCTGCGCGATGCCGTGCACGCGGCGGCCCCGCCCGGCACCCGGGCGCTGGTCGGCGGAACCACCGCGATCTTCGCGGACATCAACTCGGCGAACAACCGCGACCTCTCGGTGATCCTGCCGGTCGCGGCCGGCCTGATCGCGCTCATCCTCGCGCTGCTGCTGCGCAGCCTGGTCGCGCCGATCTACCTCGTGATCGCGGTGCTGCTCAACTTCGCCGCCACGCTGGGCGCCACGGTCTACCTCTTCCAGGGGCTGCAGGGCGAGCCCGGCGTCACCTTCCAACTGCCGATCATCCTCTACCTCTTCGTGGTGGCGATCGGGACCGACTACAACATCCTGATGATCGCCCGACTACGGGAGGAAGCGCGGGAAGGCAACGAACCACGCAAGGCTGCCGCCATCGGCGTGGAACACGCCGGCCCGACGGTCGCGGCAGCAGGATTGATCCTGGCCGGGACGTTCGCGGTGCTGCTGCTCGCGCCGATCTCGTTCCTGCAGCAGATGGGCTTCGCGGTGGCGATCGGCATCGTGCTGTCGGCGTTCGTCATGTCGATGTTCTTCGTTCCGGCGCTGACCGCGCTGATCGGGCACAAGGCGTGGTGGCCGGGCCACGGCGACGAGCGGCCGGCCGGCGGGCCGCACACCCCGCAGGAGCCGGCGACCATGGCGAACGGGTAGCGCGAGTCGTCAACGCGGAGGGTCTCGACGCGGTGCGCCGAGTGGCGGACGGCGGCATGGTGATGGAGGCACCAAGCTCCCCGTAGCGGCGCGGCGACCTCGACAGTCTGATCGGCCAGGAGTGAGCGGACCCCGGTGAGGCGGCCGGCCGGCGTGTTCACCGCCGTCAGGTGTACCGGCGACCGGAAAGGGTAGCCGCGCCCAACTGCGCCCAGTGCCGATGGAGGAACCGTGACCGGGCTGCGTACCGACCTGTACGAGCTGCGGATGGCGGCCAGCTACCTGCGCCGGGACATGGTGGAGCGCGCGACGTTCAGCCTGTTCGTCCGCCGCCTACCGCCGCAGCGTGGCTTCCTGGTGGCCGCCGGGCTGTCCGAGGCGCTGGCGTTCCTGGAAGGGTTCGCGTTCGACGAGGGCGAACTCGGCTACCTGCGCGACACCGTCGGGCTCGACGAAGCGACGCTGGCAGCGCTCGCGGGGCTGCGGTTCACCGGTGATGTCTGGGCCGTGCCGGAGGGCCGCGTGGTGTTCGCCGACGAACCGCTGCTGGAGGTCACCGCGCCGATCGCCGAGGCGCAACTGGTGGAGACCGGCGTGCTGAACCTGATCACCTTCCACACCACGGTCGCCAGCAAGGCCGCCCGATGCCGCCTCGCGGCCGGCGACGCGCAGCTGATCGACTTCGCGTTCCGCCGTACGCACGGCATCGAGGCCGGCGCGGCCGTGGCCCGGGCGTCCGCGATTGCCGGGTTCGGCGCGACCAGCGACGTCGAGGCCGCTCGACGCTACGGACTGCCGCCGTCGGGGACCATGGCCCACTCGTACGTCGAGGCGTTCCCGGACGAGCGCGCCGCGTTCCGTGCGTTCGCGACCGACTTCCCGACGAACCCGGTGTTCCTCGTCGACACCTACGACACGCCCGCCGGAGTGCGAGCCGCCGTCGAGGTGATCGCGGAGCTGGGACTGACCGGCCCGGTGGGCGTGCGGCTCGACTCCGGAGATCTCGCCGCGCTCGCCGTGCAGACCCGCGCGATCCTGGACGACGCCGGGCTGACTCAGGCCCAGATCGTGGCCAGTGGCAGCCTCGACGAGGATGTCATCGCGGCGCTCGTCGCCGCGGGCGCACCGATCGACGCGTACGGCGTGGGCACCCGCATGGGCGTCTCGTTCGACGCGCCGTCCCTGGACAGCGCCTACAAGCTGGTGGCCGTCGGCGACCGGCCGGTGCTCAAGCTGTCGCCCGGCAAGGCCACGCTGCCCGGTCCCAAGCAGGTCTTCCGCGATCCTGCCGGTGTCAACGGCGACGTGGTGGGGCTGCGCGACGAACCGCCGCCGGGCGACCGCGAGCCGCTGCTCGTGCCGGTCATGCGCGGCGGCCGTCGCCTGGCCGTCGCCGACCCGGCCGGTGAGGTACGCGCCGCGCGCGGCCGGTTCGACGCGGACCTCGCCTGGCTACCGGAGCCGGCGCGTCGGCTGGCGGACCCGACGCCGCTCACCGCCGCCGTCAGCCCAGCCCTGGCCGCGCTGCACGAGCGGGTGGCCGCGCAGGTGGCGCGGGGCGGTACCTACTGACAGCCGGGCCGGGCGGACGCGTCGGGGCGGCGGTCATCGCGGCGCGCTTGTGGCAACCCCCGGGCTGGCGCGTTGGCGCCAGCCCGGAGCAGCGGTCGCGCTACCGCAACGCCAGCACGGCCAGGTAGCCGAGGTGGTCCGATGCCCACCGGCCGTCGGGGGTCTGCCGCTCGGTGCCGAAGATGAGGCTCGAGACGGGAACGACCGCCCCACGGAACAGGACCATGTCGATGCGGTGTTCGACGGCGTCGGCCGGTTGGTTCAGGTCGTCGCCCAGACCCGCGGTGTAGCCGGGTTCGTCAGGGTGCAGGATCTGCCACGTGTCCCGCATCCCGCCGGCCACCAGCGCGGCGTAGGCGAGCCGGTTCTCGGCGACGGGCAGGTCGGGGCCTGTGTTGAGGTCCCCGGCGAGGATGACGTCACCCGGTGCCGTGGCGAGAGGGCCGGCCAGCAGCTCGCGCGCCTGCAGCAGCCGGACACCAGGGTGGAAGGCCTCCAGGTGGGTGTTCACGAACCGGAACGCGCGTTGCCCGTGCACCACGTCCACCGCGGTCCAACCGCGGGTGCTGGTCACGGTCCCGTTCGTTGCCGCGAGCGTGAAGGTGAGGTTGTTGACGAAGGTGCCGGACGAGGAGTCGGTCACCTTCACCCGGCCGCCGTGGCGCACCAGGATCACGTCGCGCATCGTGAGCCGGACGTCGAGGAAGTGCGGCGCACCCGCCGGCGCCTCCAGATCGGCCTCGGCCTGTACGACCGCGACGTCGTACGCGTGACCGGAGCGGCTCAGCTCGCCCATGAGCAGGGCCAGGTAGTCGTACCGGATCTCGGTGGCTGGTGCGGGGTCAGCGAACGTGCCGGTGCGCCACAGGGCGACCTCCTGCAGTCCGACCAGGTCCGGCTTGTTCTTGGTGATCTCCCGGGCGAGCAGCTTCGCCCGGGCGGGAAAGTCGACCAGGTCGACATGGCCCAACAGCGCGGAGTTCGCGGCCAGGAACGCCCCCGGTGTCGGCGCGCCGATGGATGGCGTCAGATCGCCGCCCAGATAGAGGTTCCGGGTCATCACGGTGACCTTGGATTTTCCTTCGGCGTGGGCGGGTGCGCCGACAATGCCGAGGCTGACCAGGGCGATGGCGGCTGCGAGGGTGGCCCTCGCCGTTCGCCGGGAGGTGGTGGGTGTTGGGAGCATCCTCTTCGATCCTCTCTCCCGGCGACTACGCCGGCGTCGGACGTGAGATCGATCCGGTGGTGCGGATGGGGACGCGTGAGGCGGCGTCGCGGCCTGTCGGCGGGGCGCGGCCCGGGGCGGTGCGTGCACCGTATCGCCGCGAGGCGGTCGGAGACAGCCGTGGATATCGGCGGTTCGGCCCCACCCGCCAACCGGTACGGGTACTCGACGGTATCCACGGAACCAGCCAAACCGGTCGACGGCTACGACGTGTCCTGCGTCGCCGGGCACTGTTGTACCGGGTGGACGCGGAACCCCTTCGCGATGAGAGGCGACCCGGTGGCGACGGACGGGACGGCGGTGGGCTGGCGGGCCCGGTGGGTCAACCGAGAGAACGAGCGGCGGCGCACGGCGTATGAGACCGCCTAGCTCGGTGGCAGTGGACCATTTGGCCGTTGTGCCGCCGTGTAGCGATCCGAACAACGACGGCGGCTGTGGCTGAGCAAGGACTGGGACCACCGCCCGCGCCTGCGATGGCGGCAGCTGCACTAGTCCCCGACTCGTCCATTCGATGAGATCCCCGTCCTGTCAGGGTGGTCAGATCTGGAGGTTTTTCGCCCGTGACTGGGGGCGACCCACGCGGACTGCGAGCAACAGGAAGGGACTGACCAGCACTGCACCGGACTGACGTCAAGGCTCCGTGGCCGATCCGCGTGAAATTTGAGGTTGACTCGACGGTGTTCCCGAGGCGTACTGGATACACGTCTCCGCACTGCCGGCTGGCGCGGTCGGCCAGAAAGAGGCGGGCGGGCACCCTCCAGAGTCGGGTTGCCTGCTCTTGTTTACGCCGACGGTGCTGCGACCGTCGAGAGAAGGGGGCCCCACATGAAGGATCGTTCGTCGGCGAGTTGAGCCGCCGCACCACCATGGCGCTTGTCGAGCGCTGCCGGTGGCGAGAGTCCTGACCTCTTGTGGCGCGGCTTGGCCGTCTGCCCCCGTGTCCGCCTGTTGACCGCAGCCTGCTGTGCCGGTTGTGGCGACGCCTGCTGCCCTGGTGCCTGCCCCTGCGCATGACAGGAGGGGTTCCGTCCGGACTGGCGTCAGCCGGCAGGGTCGCGTCTGCCCAATCCCTGATCCGGGCCGGCTGGACTGCATCCCCATCGCCCGCACCTTGACATCGTTCAACTGGAGCACGAACTTGAAATCAATCAGCATCAATCTAACGAAGCCGACTGCCAGGTCGGTTGACCCCTGTACGACGACGATAGTCAAGATTGCGCACGTGCTACCTCACCATCGGAGGTGGGCCGTTGGCGACGACTGAACAGCGATCCCACGACGTCCCCGCTGATCAGCGGTCGGGGCGGGAGCGGCTGGAGAACCGCATCCAGGTGCTGATCATGTTGTTGATCGGCGGCGCGGCCGGCGCGGCCTCCTTCCGGCACGTGCATGACGTCGCGGCGGCACACGGCCAGCCGGGCTGGCTCGCCTGGGCCGACGCGGTCGTGCTGGAGTTGACGTCGATCGCCGCCGGTCTGGAACTGCGCCGCAACCGCCGCCTGGGCAAGCGCGTCGCCTTCCCGGCGACCGTCCTGACAGTGGCGGTGTTCCTGTCCCTCGCCGCCCAGGTGGTGGAGGCGGAAGCGTCGGCGATCGGCTGGATCGCCGCCGCGCTGCCGGCGCTCGGCTTCCTGACGATGGTGAAGATCGCCCTCGGCCGCGCCGACCCTGCCCCACCCGAGCGCATCGCCCGACCCACGCGGGTCGCCCCAGGACCGCCGCTGGTCGCGGACGCCGCGGTCCCGGACACCCGCGAGCCGGTCCCCGCACCGCCACTGCCGGTCCCCGCGAGCACTGAAACGGTCCGGGACTGCACCGCCGCGGTCCCCGCCCCGGCGGACCAGGACCCGGCGGTCCCGGACCGACGGGCCGAGGACACGCCGGTCCGGGACCCAGGCCCGGGGATCACCGCGCTGGTCCCGGCCGCCCGGAGCGCCGCCCGCACCCTCGACGCCCACGGAACGCCCCTGTCCCGCAAGGCCCTCGCCGGACAGCTGCGCGCGGACGGGCACCAACTGTCCAACGCCACCGCCTCAGCACTCGTGCGCGTCCTGCGCGGCGAGAGCACCGCAGCCCCGCCGGACCTGTCACACCGGGAGGCCGCGTGACAGAACCACCATCTGCGACCTCTGTCAGCCATAGCCGTCGCCCTGAGACCAGCACACGGGTCTGTCAGGAAGCCCGTCTCGTGACAAAACCTGACCCGACCTGGCAGAGCGAACACCGGCCCGCCCGTCACGGCAGGGCGACCGGTGCACGCCTTGCTCTCCATCCCCCTGTTCGGATCCTCGAAGGAGCAACAAGCATGCTGACCCAGCTCAGCTACCCTCAGCCGCGCCACCAGAGTCGTCACCGACCTGCGGCGTACTCGCTGTCAAAGCACTGTCAAGGCGGAACCGGTGTGGCCGGCCGTGTCGACGTCGGTGTCGGTCGCCGTTGCACCGTCAGCCTTGATCCTGACCCCCGAACCGACCCGCCGATCCCGCCTATAGCCCAGGTCAGGCCCCCTTTCAGGCGTGCGGCCCGGCTCCAGACACACCCTCCTGTGTGGGGTGTCCCCCCAGGGGCAGCCCATGCGTAAACCGCTACCGGCTCCGGACCCGCTGCTGCGCCTACAGGCCAGCATCACCGCCCGCGACGACCGCCTCCTCGGCTGGCTCTACGACCACGGAGTCCTCACCACCGATCAGATCGGCGCCGCCCTGTTCCCGTCCCTGGATTTCGCCCAACGCCGGCTACGCCGCCTCACCGTCCTGCGCGCGACAGACCGGTTCCGACCCAACCGGGCCTACGGCGGCTCCTACCCGTACCACTACGTCCTGGACCAGCTCGGCTACGACCACGTCCACGCCCAACGCGGACTCGGACGACCACGCCGAGACCAGGCCCGCCGCCGAAAGCAGTCCCTGACCGCCCGGCCGGACCTGCCGCACCTGCTCGGGGGCAACCAGTTCTTCATCGACCTCGCCGCCCACGCCCGCACCCACCCCGACACGGCCCTGGATCGGTGGCAGCCCGCGTCCGCCTTTCACGAGCCCGGCGTGTTCTACCGCCGAGGCGGCGACCCGCAGATGATGGTCCACGGACCGAGCGGACTGCCCCGCCCCGACGGCGCCGGGGTGTGGACCGAGCACGGACGGTCCGTGCCGTTCTTTCTCGAGTACGACACCGGCCGCGAACGCCTCGACATCCTCACCGAGAAGATCGGCAAGTACGAACGGCTGGTCTGCCTCAGCAACTGGGCGTGGCCGGTGCTGTTCCATCTCCCCTCGGCCCGCCGCGAGGCGAACCTGCACCACCGCGTCGCCGGCATCAACCTGAAGACGGTCATCGCCACCACCACCGCCGAACTGCGTGCCGCACTCGTTGCCAGCCCCTCTGACGAGGTCTGGCAACGGGCCGACAGCAGCGGCCGTCACCGCCTTATCGACCTGCCCTACAGCGACACCGACCACGACGACGAGTTTTCCACCCACGCCGTGTCCGATCAGGAGGGTAGTGCCGCCTGATTAGCGGACGGATCAGGCGGCGCATGCGGTGGCCCGGTGGCCCCACACGCCGCCGAACCCGCCCACACCCGCGCAACCCCGGGACGACGGTCCCCGCCCGCCGTCCGGCCCGCACCGAGGCGACGGTCCGGACCGCGCGGCTGAGGCGAGGCAGGCGCCTCACCGCCGGTCCAGGTCTACCGGCGGCGATCGCCGACGACAGACAGACCCCGAGACCGACCGCTTACTCACATCTAGCAACTCGCGCTGTGAGTCCCTGTGACCGGCGCATGTCTTCTCCTCCGCGGCCACCGAAGTTACAGTCCGCAGCCCTCCACCGCCGCCGACTCGGACGTGGCCGTGGTCGACGAGCAGTGGTTCGCGCAGGCACCGCCGGTACGTTCGGTGATCTGATGGCGGCCGTGCGTCCGTATGACACGCGAGTCGTCCTCGGCGACCGGCAGGCGGTCGAGTCGCCGCAGCGGCGCGCGGCGTACTTCTCACCGGGCGTCTCCTGGCAGCCGGTGGCGATGAGTGGAACCGCCGGGTGCTCGCGGACCTCAACAGCTGAGGCGCGGCAGCGGATGCCGACTGATTAACAGTGGTCCTTTTGGGCTTGAGCAGCGACGGCCCTAGCCTCCGTCAGGAGCTTGGCGACCTCGTCTTGATAGCTGGTCCCCTTCTTTTTCCAAGCCCCAGTCTTTACCGATACCTGATTGAGGAGATCCTTGACCTGGTCTGCATCTGGTGCGTTAGGCGGTGTGTACCCGGGCAGCGCAGCTGCGGCCTGCTGAAATGCGGATAGGTCACGGCCGAGTTGGGTAGCAGCGTCCTTAAGCGCTTGGATGTCGCTGGTCAGGCTGTTCATGTCGCTGTCGATGCTGTAGGAGTCGCTTTCGACGCTGTAGGCATCGCTCTCGGCACTGTAGGCGTCGCTGCACGCCGACCACTCGTCCTGCTCTCTGTCAGCCTTCGCGGCGTTGGTCTTCGCGCTCGCCAAGTTCTGCTTTGCGGCGGTCAAGTCCCTTTCGAAATCTGAGAAGGAGGGCGGCCTGGCAAGCCCATCCCGTACGGCCGCGGCGTCCTGTGCCACAGCTTCGGCTGCCTTTGCGATCTGCTGCCGGCTTTCTTGCAGAGAAGCTGCTGCGGCTGCACTCGCCGCAGCAGCCTGTCGATCTGCCAGGTTGGCATCAGCCTTCGCTTGCACCGTAGCAACCTTGCGGTTGTAGGTGTCGGTGGACGCCGTTTCTAGCGTAAGTGGGGCGGTCGAGCCGTCGTCTTGCGGCACCTGGAGCGTCATCTCCGAGGCGGACACCGTGCCGGAAAGGTTGGTGACGAATCCGAGCCCCTGGGGGAAGCTGAGAGTGATTGCCTCGCCGTCCATCGTGCCCGTGAAGGCCGCGTGGGTCGACTTCGTCGTGGTCGGGTCGGCGCTGTCCAGGCTGGTCTGGTCCAGCGTTCCCGAGAGGGTGCCTGCCTGCCGGGTAATTTGCATCATGACCGCGCTCGTGGTGTCCGCCCCTACCCAAGTGTGTGGGAAGTCCCCGACTCGGTTGGTGATGCTCGAACACGATGTCCCGGTTATACCGGGCACGAGTAGCAGGGCGGCAACCAGGAGTTGGGCAGGCCCCAGACGCATTTGCACCAGCGGAACCTAGCGATCTTTCAGGCAGAGGGGTTCCCCATTCGGACGACGAAGGTGCCGCTTTGCAGGAGAGCTTTGGACTCGCGTCAGGAATCGTGCACCTCCCGCTGTCGTAGGTCATGCGGCGATCGCGCGGGCGGCGGCGTATATGTCGGCGGGAAGGGGGTGGTGCAGCCGCCAGAGGATCCGCATCGGCCGGTCGCCGGTGTGCTCCTGGTAGGTCATTGGTCCGGCGTACAGGTACGGCGGAGCGCCCAGGTCGCGGTCGGCGAGCTTGGTCTCCCGGACGAACAGGTGCACCGTCGACCCGCGCTCGGCGTGCTGGATGTAGCGCTGTCCGGTCCCGGACGCCGAGGAGGTGGTGCTCTGCGACTCCCACTGGAACAGGTTGTCGGTGATGGCCCGGTCGGCGTACATCGTGGTGGGGGAGTAGTGCTCCTCGGACTTGACCAGGGTGACGAAGAAGAGGTCTGCCTGCTCCGACTCGAGCCACTTCACTCCCTCGCGCAGGGACCCCGGGTTCGTCATTCCGAAGGCCGCGCATGCCTCGTTGCGGCTGTAGCGGGCGTGTACCCGCAGCGGTACCCGGCCCGGCTGCGGCGTGACCGTCACCCGGTGGATTCGGTCTCGCAGCACCTCGGTGACCTGGCGTAGCTCCGCGCAGCGCGCCGGCTCTCCCCAGAGCCGCTTCAGCCGGGCGTCGCGCTCGGTCAGCGACACCGACGGCCCCCAGAGGCTGAAGTGCAGCATGTCCAGCAGTCGGCCGCCGCCGCGGTGTTCGCCGGTTGCGACCCGGGCCAGCAGGTCCAGCCGGTCGACGTCGTCGATGTGCAGCATCCGCCCGATGGCCCGTCCGAGCTCGCGGTCGTCCGGCCCGGCGGTCGAGGTCTCGATGCCAGCCAGGCGCCGCAGCCCGGCCCACCCGCCGATGCTCGCCGACCGGTAGATGTCCTCGATCTCCAGGCCGGTCTCCCGCAGGAACTCGGCCAGGCGGACGTCCCCGAGCTGCCGCAGCTCCGCCACCAGGCCGTTCTTCGACGTCGGCAGCGCCGACTTCAGGTTGGCGAGCACGACCTCCTTCGCCACCCGGTCCAGCTCGACGTGGCAGCCACTCGGCAGCGACGGGAAGTCATCCCGGACGGCCGCCTCGACGGCCCGCCGGCTGACTCCGGTCAACGCCCGCCACCGCAGGTCGAAGCGGAAGTTGGCGTGCTGCCCGCCGATGAAGTCGAGCACCGTCAGGCAGGGTTTGTCGTCGTCGAGCCGCAGCCCACGGCCGAGTTGCTGAAGGAAGATCGTCGCGCTTTCGGTGGGCCGCAGCATCAGGATCGTGTCGACCATTGGCAGGTCGACACCCTCGTTGAACAGGTCGACGGTGAACAGCACGCGGAGTTTGCCGGCCTTGAACTCCCGCAGCAGGCCGTCCCGCGTCGTGCGGTCCGCCCGTGAGGTCACCGCCGCCGAGGGTACGCCGTGCCGGGTAAACCAGTCCGCCATGAACTCGGCGTGCCCGATGCTTACGCAAAACCCGAGCGTCCGCATCCGACCCACGTCGGCCGTGTCCTGTACCGCTTTCAGCACCATCCGTGCCCGCGCGTGGTTGCCGGTGTAGAGGCCGTCCAGCTCCGCCGGGTCGTACCCTTGCCCGCGCTTCCACCGCAGGTGCGACAGATCTACGTCGTCGTGCACTCCGAAGTACTGGAACGGCGCCAGCAACTGCCGCTCCAGCGCGTCCCACAGGTGCAGCTCCACCGCCGCGTGGCCGTCGAACCACCGACGCACATCACCGCCGTCGGCCCGGTCGGGGGTCGCTGTCAGTCCCAGCAGTACGCGCGGCCGCAGCCGCTCCAACAACCGGGCGTACGTCGGCGCTTCCGCGTGGTGGAACTCGTCAACGATCACCATGTCGTACGCGTCGGGGTTGATCTCCCGGCGGTGCAGCGACTGGATCGAGGCGAAGACGTGCGTCCAGTGGGTCGGTTCCTTGCCCCCGACCAGCATCTCGCCGAAGCTGCCGTCACCCATGACCTGGCGGAACGTCGACATGCTCTGCTTGAGGATCTGCTCCTGGTGCGCGACGAAGAGCAGTGAGTCGACTTGGCCTGCCCGATGTAGCCGCCGGTAATCCAGCGCTGCCACGACGGTCTTGCCGGTGCCCGTCGCCATCACGACCAGGTTGCGGTGCCGGCCGTGCACCTGCCGCTCCGCATCCAGGTCGGCCAGGATCTCCGCCTGATACGGGTACGGCCGCACATCCAGGTTCGCGATCTGCGTCGGCACGTCGTCAGCGCGCTCGCCGCTGAGCGCCTGCCGGAGCCGCTCAGCGTCCTTGGCGGTGTCGTACTCCTCGAACGCTGGGTCGTTCCAGTAGTCCTCGAACGTCGCGGTGAAGGTGTCGATGACGTGCGGCTGCTCGATGTTCGAGATCCGGACGTTCCACTCCACCCCGTCGACCAGCGCCGACTTTGAGAGATTTGAGGAGCCCACGTACGCGGTGGTGGTGCCGTTGGTTCGACGGAACAGCCACGCCTTGGCGTGCAGCCTGGTCGTTCGGGTCTCGTAGGAGACCTTGATATCGGCGCCCAGCTCGGCGAGTCGGTCGAGGGCTCGTTGGTCGGTCGCGCCCATGTAGGTCGTGGTGATGACACGGAGTCGGCCGCCGCGTCGGATCAGGTCGCGGATGGCGGGCTCGACGATGCGCAGGCCGTGCCACTTGATGAAGGCGCAGAGCAGGTCGACGTGCTCTGCGGAGGCCATCTCGTGGGTGACCTCGTGGCCGATCCGGGGCTGGTGCTTGCCGTTCACCAGGAGAGCGCCGGTGGAGAGCGGGGTGGTCGGGCGCTGCGGAAAGGTCGGTTGCGCCGGCGGGGTGGGCGGGGCGGCGATGGCGTGTAGGAGGTTTTTGGCGTCGGCTACCTGGTCGCTGTGATTTGTTGCGGCGGGGCTGAGGACGGCGATGGCTTCGGCGATGCGGTTGGTCAGCTCGACCTGGTGGTGCAGCTTGTCGTCGCCCCCAGGGACGGCTTGGAGAGCGCGGCTGATCAGGGCGGCGAGGTGACGGGTGAGGGGGCCGTGTGAGTCAGCAGCGTCTAGGGCGCGGTGCTGGATCAGGGCGGGATCGACGCGGTGGAGGTGGTCGGCGAGCTGCTTAGTGATCAGGTGCTCGTAGATGCCCCGCTCAAGATCCGTCACCCCGGCAACCTAACCTTCTCGCAGGCGTCCCCGTTGCCCCGCGCACCATCTCCGCGCGTCTCACTGACTTCTAGCGAGGTGTCCCACTGTTGCGCACGTCCTGGATCGCGAGCCGAATGGCGGCGTTGATGCGCTGACCCCGGCGGCGGAAGCCCAACTCCTGCATCGCCTCCGTGATGATCTGCTCCTCCGTACGCAGACGCCCGTCGCTATTGATCCACGCCACCAAGCCGGCGAGCTGCCTTCGGCTGTACTCCGTGATGGGGGCGCCCGGGTAGAGCTGGGGCTTCGGCATGCTTCGGATTGGTTCGGTGGGAGACGGTGGGGCACCCTCCGACCGTGGCCGCACGACCGGCCGCTTCACCGAGGCCGGTCGGCTCGCCTCGGCGACGGCTGCGTCGTAGGCCGCCTTCACCCGCGTGACTTCCTGGTCCCGATCCCGGAACCAGGCGGTGGACCAGATGCGATGGAAGCGCCAACCGAGCCGCTCCAGGTGCTCCTGTCGCAGCCGGTCGCGGTCGCGGGCGGTCGGCGACGAGTGGTAGGTGGCCCCGTCCGCCTCGATCGCCAGCACCATTTCGCCCGGTCGATCGGGATGCTGGGCGGCGAAGTCAATCCGGTAGCCACTGGCGCCGTACTGCGCGACGAGTGGAATCCCGGCCGCCGCCAGCCGGTCGCGCACGTCGGCCTCGAACGGATTGAGTGTGGGCGCGGTGCCGACGGCGGACAGCCGCTCGCCCTGGCTCTCGGCGTACTCCAGGTAGCTGCGCAGAAGCTTGGCGCCATGGGCGTTGAGCTTGTTCGGGTCCAGGTCGCGGGCGCTGAACGAGCTGACCACGGTGGCACGCTGCCGCGCCCGGGTCACCGCAACGTTGAGGCGCCGGTGGCCGCCGTTGTTGTTGATCGGTCCGAATCGGTAGAGCATTCGGCCGTCCGGCCCCTTGCCGTAGCCCACGGACAGAATGATCGCGTCCCGTTCGTCGCCCTGTACCCGTTCGATGCTTTTGACGAAGAAGGGCTCCTCGCCCCGCTCCTGAAAGAACTCGTCGAAGCCGCCGCGGTCGATCAACGCACGACGCAGGGCGGCTTCGATCCGCTCGGCGTGCTTGATGCCCATGGTTATGACGCCCAGCGACTCGTCCGGTCGCTTCTCCGCGTGCTCCAGGATCAGCTCAACCACCTGGTCCACCTCGGCGCTCACCCGGTCGCCCGGCCCGTAGCCGACCGGGTTGTTGTCGACCAGGACGTGGGTCAGGCAGCCCTCCGTGGCGGCGCCCGGGAAGGTGATCAGCTCGTTGCCATTCGGCGCGTAGATGTGCAGGTTGGAAAAGGCGATCAGTCGCTCGTCCCGGCTTCGGTAGTGCCAGGCGAGGTGCTTGTTCTGTGACAGCGGGAGCGCGGTGGCGAAGGCCTGGAGCAGTGACTCCACGTCGTCGGTCAGCGCCGTCTCGCCGTCTTCGTCAGCGACGGAGTCGTCGTCGCCACTGTCGAAAAACCGGGTCGGCGGCAGTTGGTGTTCGTCGCCAGCAACCACAATCTGCCGGCCCCGCATGATCGAGGTGATGCCGTCGACGGGCTCGACCTGGCTTGCCTCGTCGAAGATGACGACGTCGAAGAGGCGCTGCGCCGGTAGCACCTGGCTCACCAGTAGCGGGCTCATCGCCCAGCAGGGCTTGACGGCCAGCAGCACCTCCGGTGCTGCCCGGAACAGCTCCCGCACGGGCAGGTGCCGGGCCTTCTTGGCGGCCTCCTTGCGGACGAGCTGTTGCTGCTCCGGGTTGGCGTCGAGCGTCGCGACCAGGTGAGCCGCCGCAGCGCGGCGGATCCGACCAGGGGTCGCTTCGATGTGCTGATGATCGGCCCGCTGGAAGTCGCTCACTGCGGCCGTGAGCAGCTCGGCGTTTAGACCCGCATAACGGGCATCGGTGAGGGCGATGTGATCAAGGATGGAGTGCAGCCAGGCGTACTCCAGCACACGCTCGGCCTCGGTGGCGCCGGCCCGGCGCTCCGCCAGCTCGGCCAGTAGCGCGTTCAGATTCCACTCCAGCAACGCTGCCCGTAACTCGTTGTGCCGGGCGACCCGCTGCAACCCCAACTGGTCGCCGGCCAGGGCGGAGAGCTGTTGCTGAAGCCGCTCTGGAGCGTCGGTGAACGTGGCGGGCAAAACCGCTTCCAGCACTGCCAGGGACCGGTCCAGGTGATCCGCGTTGGCGAGCGCCGCCGGCAGGCAGTCGGCCCCGCGCGGCTGGCTGCCGTTCTGGCAGCATCGCTGCCAACGGTCGCGCTGGTCGGCGACGGCGAGCAGACCGGTGTGTAGTTCTTTGCGGGCAGGCTTGTCTGGGCCGGTCCAGAGGGCGCGGACCTCCTTCAATGCCGCCCGCCGCTCCAGCCAACCGAGCGACACCGTGGTCGACTTCCGGCCGCGCCGGTCGGCCGTGGCGGCGATCCAGCGGTCGAGGTCGCCGGCGAACACCTCCGGCGTGAAGCGGTCCAGCGACCCGGTGACGTCGTGGACGAGGGTGAGCAGGTCCCGCCACGCCGTCCGAGTCTGCGGCGGTCGCAGCCCACAGTCACCGGTCAGCGTGCGCAGCAGTTGTTGCGTTTCGGGGAGAATCTCGTAGGCGGTCTGCCCGGCCGCCGCCATGACCTCTCGGACCGCCGCTGTCGCCGCGACGGTCGTGGCCTGCCACGGGCTGGATGGCATGGACCGGTCGAAGGCGCCAAGACGCGCCAGCTCGCCCACGGCCCGCCAGAGCTGCTCGGCCATGGCCGGGTCCAACCGCTGAAGCATCGGCGCCCGCCAACGGAATGCCGTGCGGGCGCCGGCCCCGAGCGCGATCAGTCGCTCCTGGATTTCGTACGCCGACATGTCCCACGGCGCGTGCCGCCGGTGCAGCATGTGGCCGTGGGCGACGAGCTGCTCCCGCCGGGCGAGTAGTTGCCGGCCGAGGTCCTGCAGTAGCGGCTGCCGCTCGTGGGCGATGCGCTGCAAGCGGCTGCCCAGAGCCTGGGCCAGCTCGCGGCGGCTGGTTCCGCCGCCGTGCAGGTTGATGACGAGGTCGTCCAGGTCGACGGAGGTAAGGCGGTTGAGCACGGCGTCGATGGCGGCCCGCTTCTCGGCGACGAAGAGCGTGGTACGGCCGCGCGCGGCGAGCGCAGCGATGATGTTCGCGATCGTCTGACTCTTGCCGGTGCCCGGGGGACCCTTGATGACGAGATGCTGGCCGGCGACGACCGCGTTGATCGCGTAGCTCTGCGACGAGTCGGCGTCCAGCACCAGGAACTCGTCACCGAGCGGGACGGTGTCCGGAGTCGCGGGAGTGACCGAGACCGGTGAGGCCAGCGAGGTGCCGGCCGCGACGTCGCCGGCGAGCGCGGCGATCACATCGCTGTCGGCCAGCAGCTCGCCGTTCTTCTCGATGTCCTGCACCATTGGCAGCTTCTCGTAGAGGAACGTGCCGATGACCTGCGTCGAGGCGGCGACGAATTCCGGCACCCGCGATGCCGCACGGTTGAGTCGGTTGAGCAGCTCGCTTGGCGCGAAACCGGCTTCGGGCAGCTCGGCCAGTAGCTCTTCCTCGGTGATGGTCACGCCGTAGTCACGGGCCAGCTTGAACAGGAGCACCGGGTTGACGATGGGCGAGGCTTCGACCCGTAGCCGGAAGTCGGTCTCGGTAGCGGTCGTCGCGTCGATCTGCAGCGGGTGCATGATCACCGGTGCGCGGGGTGTGCGGTCCGGCTCACGCCAGCTCGCCATGCCGGTGACGACGTAGCCGGCGTCGAGACCGCGCTCCTCGGAGAGTTCGCGCATCTTGGCCCGAATGTTTCGAAGGCGGCGCTGCGCGTCGGCACGCGATTCCTGAGACGGGAAGAGCTGGCCGAGGGTCTGGGGCTTGCCGGCGAGCAGCCGGATGACCGCCGTCGGGTCGGCGGTGGCCAGGGCTAGCGTGCCGGCCTTCAGGTCGCGGTAGTACAGCAGCCGATTGTTGCCGGAGGTGTCGATCAGCGATTTGGCCCAGCGGTCCGCGGCCGCTGCCACTCGCCGCAGGCGCTCCACGTCAAGCATCCTCATCGACTCCCCGTTGCCGTACGACCTGCTCCGCGGCGAGGTCGGTGATGATTGTCGCCACCATCTCCCGCAGCCGGCGCAGTTCCCCTGCGGTGAGACCCAGCTCGTAGCAGTGGTGGTGCCCGGCGCGGGACAGCGCCGACCAGGTGTATCCGGCCCTTGCGGCGATGTGCCGGCCAGCGTAGCGGTCGAGGATCAGGAACTGTGGTGAGCGGGCGCGCATCGGCAACACCTCGGGGTGGCAGCGCCGCCAGTAGTCGTCCAGGGCGGCCTCGAGCGCGAGTCGAAGCAACCATGCGCAGGCGCGGGGCCAGGCGCCACGGGTGCCGCGTACGACGCTGGACAGCAGTTGATCGGCGGCGTCCAGGCAATTCTGCGGCATCGTCGCCAACGGGCCGGCCGTCATCGCAGGTGCTCCGCGAGTCGGCGTGCGTCCCGGACCAGCACCTCGAGATCGAACGTGCCCGGTCCGTGTACGCCCTGCTTGCAGGCCTGGAAGGCGTCACCGGCCCACCTGCCGAACTGGTTGATCCTCGTGAGCACCTTGCCGCCCTGATGCATGTCGCCGAAGAGCGCCAGTGCGGTCACCTGGTTGAGCGTCAGCGCCTTCTCGATGAGCTCTTCCACCTCACCGTGCCGCTCGCCGCGCGCGATCCGCTCCCGGCGGATTCGGTCGTGGCAGGCGGCCTCCAGGGCCGAACGGCAGAAGCCGGACACCAGGGGATAGCGAGCGTTGTCGGCCAGCTCCTCTGCCTTGAGGATTGAGGTGGCGTCGTTGAGGTACCGCTCGATCGGGTCGCTGTTCTTCCGGATCTCCACCACCGACTCGTCGCGCCGGGTCACTGCCCAGATGGTGGCTTCGATGCGCAGCCGGCGTACCGCCTCGGGCAGCCGGTTGTCGTGGGTGAAAACCACGACCTGGCGGGTCTCCGCCAGGCTGGCGAGCACCTGGGCCAGGCCGTCGACCTTCGACGGGTCCATGCTCTGCACCGGGTCGTCGATGATGAGGAACCGGAACGGGCTGTCGTCGGCGCCGGCGCGGGGCAGGAACACCGACAGGCCGAGGGCTTGGAGCTCGCCCTGGCTCATGACGGCCATCGCGGAGGTGGTGGTGCCGTCGACCCGGGCGGGGAAGGAGATTTTGCGGTGTGTGTTGGTGCCGTCGAGCCGCATCCCGCTCAGCTCGACGTTGCTCTCCTGACGCAGCTCGTCCCAGATCTCCTGCGAGCGCTGGGCGAAGGGTTCGAACCGCTGGTCTCGCAGCTCCGTGATGGCAGTCTTCAGCCAGTCCCGTGCGACGTTGACCCGCTTGAGCTTCGCGTCGTTCTGCACGCCGACTCGCGCCCGATTCAGCCAGTCCTGCAGCGAGACGGCATGCTCACGCCAGGCGTCGTGGCGCTGCCGCAGCCAGGCGCTCGTCTCGTCCTGCAGTTCGGTGAACGCCTCGAGCATCGGCGGGTAGGCGGCCCGGAGGTGCGCGGCGTGCTGGTCGGAGGAGAGCTGGGCTGCGGCCGAGCGCAGCTCGTCGGTTTTCGCGCGGAACCGCTTCACCACATCGGGCTGGTCGAGCGCGTTGGCCAACGCCTCGAGGTCGTCGCTACTGATTCGCCGGTCCAGGTCGAGCAGCCGCGCGGTCCGGGCCTGCGCCTCCTGGAGCCGCCGGTGCCCTTCCTCGACAGCGACGGTTTCGCGCTGGATCTGATGGATGGTGTCGCCGGCGCGAGTGCGCCAGGCGGCGTTGAGGGTGCCACTTCCGCAGACGGGGCAGGGGCGGTCGCCGTGTTCGTCGTGGAAGGTGACCGCCATCCGGAGCAGCTGTGCTGCCTGCTCGGCCGTGCCGGCCCGGGTGGTGGAAAGGTCGGCGACGTGCGCGGTGGCAGCGGTGAGTTCGTCGGCCACCTCGGTGGCGTATGCCGCGTCGGGCAGCGCGACGGCGACCAGGCGGCGGGCCGCGACGGCGACCGGGTCGTTGGTGTCGCTACCGGCGTCGGCGAGCAACTGGTCGAGTGCCTCGAGGTCGGGAGCCCGCTTCGCGAGGAGCGCGACTGCCGCCTGCGCCCGCTGGTCGTCGACGCCAACGAGCGCGGCACGCAGCGCCTCGCGCGCTGTCTTGACGGCCGAGACCTGGTCACTCAGGTCCTTGCGCGTTCGCATCAGCCGCTTGTCGGCGTCGACGATCGGGTCCATGCCGAGGATCGGGGCCATGGCGTCGAAGAGCCCACTGGGCGTGGAGGTGACGAGCCGAGCGAGGTCGTTCGCGGTGAGGAACGGACGGTAGGTATCGATGGGCTGCTGCCACCCCAGTTCCGCGGTGTTCGCGTAGCGGTTCCCGTCATCTGCCAGGACGTGGCCGACCCCCTGGTGTGCCCCGGTGTGGTCATCGCGCCAGGAGCGGCGTACTCGAATGGGTTTCGCGGCTCCTTCGGCCCGGAGCATGACCTCGATCTCGCAGGGGGACCCGCAGTGCAGGTTGCGCCAGCCTTCTTTGAAGACGCTGTTGCGGTCGGCCCAGCGCGCGCTGTCACCGGTGAGGGCGAGCTCGACGGCCTCTGCATAGCTCGACTTGCCGGAGCCGTTTCGGCCGACGACGAGGGTGAGGCCGGCGTGCGGCTGCAACCGGAGGCTCTGCTGTGGACCGACGCCCCGGAAACCGGCGACGGTGATGGACTCCAGGTAGAGCGGGTGGGGACGGGGCCGAGTGGAGGGATCCCGCTCCGGCAGGTCGACGGGCTCTCCGGCGAGGACGGCGGCGAGTTGGTCGTCCCCGGCGTATGCGGCGAGCACAAGGTCTACGACATCGTCGGCGACGTTGTCCTCGGCCAACCGGTCAAAAACCTGGTCAAGTAGGGACTGGTCCGGGGCCATACGGGTCTCCCTTCCAGGCACGACGCTAAGTATTGTTGCGTCAGCAAACAACCCGCTCGCGGGGGATTGCTGGAAAACACTGGAACTTGTACCATGCCTCTCGTGGTCGAGTCCATAGAGA
This sequence comes from Micromonospora yongxingensis, assembly GCF_052601155.1. NCBI lineage: Bacteria > Bacillati > Actinomycetota > Actinomycetes > Micromonosporales > Micromonosporaceae > Micromonospora > Micromonospora yongxingensis. Next base: position 53,287 of record NZ_JBQXEO010000021.1, on the reverse strand, counting down.
ACCTCGAACGCCGGATCGAAGAGCTGCGAGCAGCGGTCCGCCGTGCGGTGATGGCCGGCGACCCTGCCCGAGCCCGGGCGCTGAGGGCTGAGCTGCGAAGTGCGGAACGGGACTGGGAGCAGGCGCTGACGGACCTGGCCGACGAGGCGGAGACGAACATCGAGTCGTCGAAGCCGGAAATGCCGCTGGTGCCGGTACGCGAGCAGGTTCACCACGCGCTCACCCTGCTGTCGGTGCCGGCCGCGCCGAAGCTGATCGCCGAGGTCCACGCCGCGTTCTATGGCGCGAGTGCCACCGGGATCGCGGCGAGCAAGCTCACCCACCTGCGTCGGGACGAGGAGCGGTCCTTCCGGACGGCTCGGCACTCCCGGCCGTACTACCTCTGCTCCGCGCTCACCGCCGAGCACCTGGCCCCGGCCCGTGGTCTGCTCGCCATCTCCACCTGGCCACTGGAGCGGCGCATCATCGGGCCGCTGAGCCTCCGTGTCGACTTTCTGACAGCCGCCATCAACGTGACGGAACGGGCGGCCAGGATGCCTGAGCAGGAGCCGGGCGTTACCCGGCTGCTCTGGCGGTTCGCGAGCACCATCCCGCGAGCAGCCGAACCACACGGGGCGGTAGACACGACGACCATCGTCAAGGCCGCCCAGGCCGAGCTGGACGTGCACGCGGCGGCCGATCAGTCGCAGCGGGAAGCGGCGGCCGAGCGTGCCCGCCGACAGATGGATGAGGCCGAGCAGCTCTTCGGCAGCAAGCTGCGCGTACTCAGGGGGATGGCATGACCAACGTTGGCCAGCGACTCGCCACGATTCGGGGCGGGGGCGTCGCGAGTCGGCACAACGCCCGGACCATCGCCGCCCTGACCACGAACCCGGGCTGCGCTCGCCGGGCGGTGCTCGACTCCGCGGGCGTCGACAAGCAGCGACTGGCCGCCTACGTCGACTACCCGGCCCGCTTCGGCCAGTCACAGTTCGCGATCACCCGCGGCAACGCCTTCGAGGCGCAGGTCAAGGCCAACGGCTGCGCCGAGCTGCTGCGGCTGCTGCGGGAGCGGCTCGACCTCGAGATCCCCGAGGTCTCCTACGACGACCTGGAGTCGGTCGCCGGCCACGATAAGAGCCAGGACCTCCGGTACGCCCGCTCGCGTGCCGTGCTCACCCGGGCCGCCGCGCAGGCCGAAGGGGCCGGGACCCTCTTCGATCACCCGCTGCTGCGGCTTGAGGTCGCCGGCCAGCAGGCCTACCTGGAGCCGGACCTCATCGCGTTTCAGCACGACGGGCAGTTCCACGTCGTGGAGATTAAGTCGTTCGCGGTCATCGACGGACAGGCCGACTCGGGCAAGGTGGCCGGGGCGGCGATCCAGGCGGCCGTCTACGTGCTGGCCATGCGTGAGCTGCTCGGCGAGGCAGGGTTCGACCCGGAGATCGTCTCGCACGATGTCGTGCTGGTCTGCCCGCGAGACTTCTCCAACCAGCCGATGGCGGTCCGGGTCGACGTCCGAAAGCAGCTCGCCGTACTGCGTCGGCAGCTGTCCCGGATGACCCGCATCGACGCGCTGTTGGCCGCGCTGCCGGCCGCCCTCAGCTTCGACTTCGCGCCCGACGGCAACGGGGTGCCCACCCGTTCGCCGGCCTCGCTGGTGGCCGCCCTTGAGGCCGTCGAGGCGCGGTACTCCCCGGAGTGCCTGGCCAGCTGCGAGCTCGCGTACTTCTGCCGGCACGAGGCCCGCGGCTGCACAGCGGCCCTGGGCAAGTCCGCTCGCGAGGAGATGGGCGGCATCGAGCGGGTGGAGACCGCGCTCGCCATCGCGCGCAATCAGCTCGCGCCGGCCGAGGACCAGCAGGAGGCGGCCGAACTGCTGCGCGCCGCCGCGCGGCTGCGGGCCGAGTTGATGAGTCGGGTGGCCGGATGAGCACCCTGACCACGTTGGCGCGGGCCGAGGCCGTGGTGGAGGGCATCGCTCAGCGGATCACCACCGTCCGCCACGTGCACATCGCCGACCGGCCCCTGGTCTTCATCCCGCTGACCATGGCGGGCGAGGCCAACGCGCCGCTCGCCGCGATGGTGGGCGACGACCGAGACAACCCGACGTTGCTGATCGTGCCGCAGCCCCGGAACCGGGACCAGCGGTTCGCGTTCGCCGCCGAGTTGGCGGGGATTCTCGTTCCCTACGTCGACAGCTTCCGCAGTGCCGTCGAAGCGGTGCCGACGAACAGGGGCAAGGACGTCCGTCACCGGTACGCCGACGCGCCACAGCTGCTCGTACCCAACCCCGGCGGCGTCGGCTTCACCCGGCTCTTCGGCCGGTCCACCCGGTTCCGCCGCACCGACGGCGACTACCCCGTGGACCCGTCGGTGCCGCTGCTCGGCCGTTGGCTGACGTACTTCTTCGAGCGCGCCGAGCACCCCGGATCCTCGGCTCTGGTGGCGATGACGCAGGCGCTCTCGATGCACTGGGCCACCGGGCAAAGCCCACTCGAGGACGCGCAGTTGGCCGCACTCCTGGCCTGGATCACGCCCCCGCCGGGCATGACCGGCGCCGACGCGGCCGCCGCTGCCGAGGATCCGGTGACCTGGCCGCCGGCCGGTCCGGCCACCGACCCGACCTTCGACAACGAGGTGCTGGCCCCGGCCATGGCCGCGTACGACCGGGCGGTGGCCACCGACTCGCAGGTAGCTCGGCGTCGCGACGAGCTGGAGGACATCCTGCGCTCGCAGCTCGAGCCGACCTGGCGACAGATGTGGCAGGCCATCTCGCTGCTGCGCGAGCTGCCTGCCGGAGCGCACGTGCCCACACGCTGGGCGGAGGATCGGGACGCCTTCACCAGTTTTACCGCATACCTCGACGAGGGCGGGTTCCCGCAGCCGCGCCGCGACGGGGCGGTCGTCGCGGCCCGGAAGCTGCACCGCATGGAGCGGGCGCTGACCTCGTACGACGTGCAGCGCGCCTACGACGACCCGATTGTGATGGCCGACTACCGGCTCACCGGGGAGGCGTTCGTTGGTGAGGTGACCGCCGCCCACCCGACGCGGATTGACGACAGCGGGAAGCGGCGCGCGCTGCGGCCGTGGATCGCGGTGACCACCGCCGACCCGGTGCTGGTCACCCCAGGCACGACGCTGTTCTCGCCCGAGCAACCCAACGGGCAGAAAGCGCGGGTGATGTCGGTGGCTCAGCGCGACGACGGAACGACCGCGGTCGTGTTGGAGCTGACCGGCGGGATGGGACGCTCGCTCACCCCGGCGCCGGGCACTGTGCCGGAGGTGGGGAAGCGGATCTGCTACACCACGCTCAGTGACTCCTTCATGCCGCCGGGCGCTTTCCCCTCTCGCGAGGAGACGCCGTGGACCCATGGCGGCCCGCCGGCGCCGTACGAGGACAGCGCGCCGACCGCCGAGGACGCCCGCGAAGAGTGGTCGTGACGTTTCGGCCCGCAGCAGCGCTAGCCAATGACCAACCATTCAGATCCGTGGGGGAGCTGAGTTGAGCAAGTTGGGCACCATCCTCGACCAGATTGACTCGGGCACCGTGCTGTTGCCCGAGTTCCAGCGCGGCTACGTATGGAACCGGGATCAGGTACGCGGCCTGATGCGCTCGCTCTACCTCGGCTTCCCCGTCGGCGGGCTGCTGGTGTGGGAGACGGAAGCCGACCATGGCTCGGTCCGGGGCAGCGACCACGTCGGCGGTGGGGTGAAGCAGCTGCTCCTCGACGGGCAGCAGCGGATCACCTCCCTCTACGGGGTGGTCCGCGGCAAGCCGCCGGCGTTCTTCGAGGGTGACCCAGCCGCCTTCACCGGCCTGCGGTTCAACGTCGAGGAGGAGACCTTCGAGTTCTACGCGCCGGCGAAGATGAGGGACGACCCCACCTGGGTCGACGTCACCGAGCTCTTCATCGACGGCATCGAACCGCAGATCGGCAACCTCACGGCGCACCCGGACACCATGCCGCACTTCGCGACCTACATGGGCCGGCTCATCCGGCTGCGCAACATCCTCGAACGCGAATTCCACCAGGAGAAGATCACCGGCGCGGACAAGGGCGTCGACGTGGTCGTCGACATCTTCAACCGGGTCAACTCGGGCGGCACCAAGCTCTCCAAGGGCGACCTGGCACTGGCGAAGATCTGCGCCGACTGGCCCGAGGCCCGCTCGACGATGCGCAAGCACCTGGGCACCTGGTCGACCGCCGGGTTCGAGTTCAACCTCGACTGGCTGCTGCGCAACGTCAACGCGGTAGCGACGGGCCGGGCCCAGTTCGAGTTCCTGGAAGGGGTCGGCTCGACCGACTTCGCGCAGGCGCTGACCTCGAGTGAGCACTACATCAGCGGCTTCCTCGACGTGGTCTCCGGCCGGCTCGGCCTGGACCACGACCGGGTGCTGATGGGTCGCTACGCCTTCCCGGTGGTGTCCCGCTTCCTGCACCTCAACGGCGGCACGTTCACCGACGCCACCCAGCGCGACCGGATGCTCTTCTGGTACATCCACGCCGCGCTGTGGGGACGCTTCGCCGGCTCCACCGAGACGATCCTGACCCAGGACTACGAAACGGTCGCCCGCAGCGGCATCGACGGCCTGATCACCAGCCTGACCCGCTGGCGCGGCGGCAACCTTGTGATCGACGGCCAGGACTTCGAGGGCTTCGGCCGCGGCTCCCGCTTCTACCCCCTGCTCTACCTCCTCACCCGGGTGCTCGGCGCCCGCGACTTCGGCTCCGGCCTGGAGCTCAAGAGCGAGATGCTGGGCTATCTCACCTCGCTGCAGGTGCACCACATCTTCCCCAAGGCGCTGCTCTACAAGCACGGCTACGGCCGGTCCGAGGTCAACGCCGTCGCCAACTTCTCCTTCCTGACCCAGCAGACCAACCTTGCGATCGGCAAGCGGCCGCCGGAGGAGTACTTCGCCGAGACCGAGCAGAAGCACCCGGGCGCGCTCGAATCCCAGTGGATCCCGACCGACCCGCAGCTGTGGCGTCCCGACCGGTACTTGGACTTCCTCGCCGCCCGCCGGGAGCTGCTGGCCAACGCCGCCAACGGGTTCCTCGCCGGCCTCCGGGACGGCAGCAAGCAGGCCGCCGAGCCGCTGCGACCGGTGGTCGTGGTCACCGAGGAAGAGGTCGACGACGTCCGCGCCGGGCAGGTGAAGGCCCTTGTCGAGGAGCTGACCGCCGCGGGCTGCGCCGAGCCCGCCCTCGACAGCGAGATCGCCGATCCCGCCACCGGTCGGTTGCTGGGCGTGGCGGAGGCGTACTGGCCGGACGGGTTGCAGCCCGGCCTGGGCAATCCGGTCGTGTTGGAGCTGGACGCCAACCCGGAGCTGGCCCGGATGGAGGAGCTCGGCTACGAGGTCTTCACCTCGGTCGACGCCCTTCGCGGTTACGTCGCCCGGCGCAACGAGCAGGCGGCCGGACTCGCCGACGCTGAGCCGATCGTCGAGGAGCCGGACGCCGACGCCGAGACGACCAACGGTTCTGAGGATGCGCCGGTCGTACCGGCCCAGGCCGGCGGCGACCAGGGGACGGTCGCGGACTTCGAGCGCGCAATGCGCGGGGTATACGAGACGGCGCGGCGCGAGGCCGGCTACAACGCCACCTACTTCCTCGGCATGGTCGCCGAGCACGGAGGCCTCGCCACCGCTAAGAAGCTGCTCGCCAGCACGGTCGTGTCCGACGGGTTCGCGGCGCTGTGGGAGCGCGGGCGACTCGACCTGACGGTGGAGGCGCTGGTGGCCAAGCCGGAGTACGAGTCGCTGTTCACGCTCGACGAGGTCGACATGGCCCGGCACCGACTGCGGCAGTTTGACTTCGACACCGCGGCACGGCGGTGAGCGCCATGACGACCCTGCTCCTGCCGGACGCGCCAGCGGACCCGCCGTCGGTCCAGGCCGAGCGCGTCATCACCGAGGTGCTGGCCGACCTGCGTTCCGGCCTGCACCGCGGCGTCGTGGTCGACTCGCCGCCCGGGGCCGGCAAGTCGACCCTCGTCGTCCGCGCCGCCGCCGAACTGGCCCGCGCCGGCGAGCCGCTGATCGTGATCGCGCAGACCAACGAGCAGGTCGACGACCTCATCGACCGCCTGGCGCAGAAGGCGCCCGACCTGCACATCGGGCGGCTCTCGGCCACCGACTACACGGCAACCGACCGGATCAAGCAGTACGCCACGGTCCGGGTCGCCGCCAAGGTCGCCGACCTCGGCGGTCCGTCCGTCATCATCGGTACGGCCGCCAAATGGGCCATGGTGTCCGAGGGCTGCTGGCCCTGGGCAATCGTCGACGAGGCGTACCAAATGCGGTCGGACGCCCTGCTGCGCGTGGCCGGACGGTTCGAGCGGGCGCTGTTCGTCGGAGACCCCGGTCAGCTCGACCCGTTCTCCACCGTCGACACCGAGCGGTGGATCGGGCTGACCTGGGACCCGATGCAGTCCGCCGTGGCGGCGCTGCTGCGGCACAACCCCGACCTGCCGGTGCACCGGCTGCCGGTCTCCTGGCGACTGCCTCCCTCGGCGGCGCCGGTGGTGGCCCAGGCGTTCTACCCCTTCACCGGGTTCCAGGCCGGGACGACCGTCAGGGAGCGGTCGCTGTCGTTCACCACGACCGGGTTCGGGCATGGGCCGGTCGATGCAGCCGTGGAGACGGCGGCGGCGACCGGGTGGACGCTGTATGAGCTGCCGGCCCGGCATACGCTGCGGACCGATGCGGAGGCGGCTGCGGCGTGTGCGGCCCTGGCACGGCGGGTGCTAGAGCGGGGAGCGGTTGCGGTGTCGGAGCGCGAGCCGGGTGGCGCGCCGGTTACCGCGGAGCGGATCGCTATCGGGGCCGCGCACCGCGACCAGGTCGCGGCTATCCGGGCGCAGCTCGGCGAGGCCGAAGCGGGCATCACCGTCGACACCGCCAACCGGCTCCAGGGCCGGGAGTACGACGTCACGATCGTCCTGCATCCGTTGTCGGGGCGGCGGGATGCGACGGCGTTCCACCTGGAGTCGGGGCGGCTTTGTGTGCTGACGTCCCGGCACCGGCAGGCCTGCATCGTGGTGGCTCGGGCCGGGATCGCCGAGCTGCTGGACGCTCACCCGTCGACCGAGCCGGTGCACCTCAACGTCCCGGTCAAGTTCCCCGATGGCTGGGAGGCGAACCAAGCCGTGCTGGCACACCTGTCCCGTCGCCGCGTTCCGGCCCGTTGACCGCTGCCCGACTCGTCTGCCGGCCTGAAACACCCGACCGAAGGTTTGATATGACCAGCCCCTCCGTCGCGGATCTAAGCAACGTGATCATCAGTTCACTCTTCTGCCTGCCGGAGCAGTACTTCGAGGTCGGCGAGTACGGCCCGACCTCGAAGCTCCTGCCCGGGCGCCGCCCGAGCGAGTCCTTCATCCCCGTGTCGGTCAGCAAGAAGGGGCGGGGTCCAGTAGGTGTTCGACTTCGATATCACCGGGGAGTGGCGGGAGGCGAACTCGCTGATCAACGGCATTCGGCATGCTGTCGAGCGGTGGCCGGCGAACAACTGGAACGGCGTCACGCCGTACACACGCAAGCTGGTGCTGCTGCACTGGGCCCCCGAGGGCGCAGCGCGATGACTCGGTGCTCTTCTGCCCACGAGAAGACGTCGCGACCGCGACGTTCCTGCCCGACGTCGCCGGAGAAGCCAAGATGTCCTGACCGAGTCTGGCAGAGCCTCGTCGATCTGCGCCGAGCTTCAACGCTCCCTGCTGATCTGATACCTTCTTGCCGCGTCCGACGAGGGCGCGAGCGGGAGTCGCGTCTTACGCCCTGTGGGAGCCGGACAATGCACGAGCATGAGCCCTGGGTATCGGGCGAAGAGGTCGCGAAGCACCTTGGCATCGCCAAGGACACGGTCTACCGCTGGATCGAGTCAAAGTCCCTACCCGCGCACCGGGTGGGCCGGTTGTGGAAGTTCAAGCTCTCGCAGGTCGACGCCTGGATCGAGGCTGGCGGGGCGGCCGAGTCGGACAACGAGAAGGTCGCGCCATGAGCATGTTCGATGTCGAGGATGTCCCGATCCGGAGCGAACGAACACCACATCCGATGTCGGACATTGACACGGCGCTTACCTCGCAGCTCGTGGTGGCGTGGGCCGGCGAGACCGGAGAAGACCGCCGGCTTGGTTGGTGGCGCTCCGATCTGATTTCTGAGTACGGCGGCGAGGATCTGTTCCGCCGGCTGTTGCCCGGCACGTGGCGCTGGGCCGTGCTTCAGGGGGCGAGGGAGGCTGCCCGACGGAAGGACGCGGAGTTGCGGCGCCAGGACCACGACCCAGACCGAATCGTCTCACTCTACAGTCTGGGCTTCGAGCTGGACGAGCGAATCGACGAGCGTTTTCAGGATTTGAAGCGCTCGGGCCGCGCACCGGACGAGGTGCTACCGGGCCTGGCGATTGTCAGTGACGGCTGGTGCCGGGATCAGTTCTGGGACTGGGTCATCGGACATGGTGAGGCTGATGCGGTGGCTTCACCGATCGGACGGCGATTCAAGGGGAGCCCTCCGATCGCTTTGGATCTACGTGTGCGGAAGCTCGTCGCGGGGCTTGCCCCATCGGCCGATACCTACCCGCTTCCCCACTACATGAGAGCATCATGACGGGCTGCCAACGAGAGGCGACGGAGGTGCACACGCGCCTCTCGAAGTGTGCCCTCGAGCTCGATGACTCGCGCGCCTTCTGGACTCACGCCGGCGAGACGACCAAAGTGAACGCCCAGCGGGCCTTCGACGAGTACTGGTTTGGCGCTCGGAGTCTGGCGCGCGTCGAGGTGCTTCTCACTAACATGCGTGCCCGATTCGGTGTGTTTCCGTCTGCGCTCGCCGCGCTCCACAGCTGGCAACACATGTCGCCGGAAACACGCAGAGCCATCTGCCACTGGCACCTGCAACTCACCGACCCTCTCTATCGGCGGTTCACGGGCGCCTATCTGGTGGAGCGTCGCTCTGGGCCCCGGTCCGAGGTGACTCGTGATCTCGTCGTCGCCTGGGTCGGACAGCAAAGGCCCGGCCGCTGGACGATGTCGATGCGAATCCAGTTCGCCAGCAAGCTGCTCTCCGCGACGTACTCGGCTGGTTTGGTCACCACGAACCGCGACCCGCGCCCCATTGGTCTGCCGCGCGTGCCCGATGAAGCACTCGAATACCTCATGTACTTGCTGCGTGAGACGGAGTTTGAGGGAAGTCTCCTCGACAACCCGTACACCAGTTCAGTCGGCCTGGAGGGCGCCATCCTTGAGGAGCGCTTGCGCGGGCTCCCTGGGCTCGCTTTCATGCGGCAGGGCGACCTCATCGACTTCGGCTGGAGGCATCGCGACCTGCGGATGTGGGCCGACGTCAACCTCCGCAGTGACGAGTCGCGCCTGGCTGGAGCTGCACTGTGAGCCTTCCCCTGTTCCAACAGACTCCCCTACAAGAGGCGTTCGCCGCGCTGCGCCGAGATCTCATCCACGAGGCTGGCCCGCGCATCAGCACAATGCGCAACTACCGCTTTGCGATCATGCAGTACGACCCGCCCGATGAGTTCAAGCTCCGTGGCGAAGTGCAACGCTTGACCGCAGACCTCGTCGCAAACGGCTGGATGGTCATTTCGATCAGCCTTCAAAAGCTTCTTCTCGACCGTGTCAGAGCCCAGGGCTGGGAGTGGGTCGACCGCGTCGTGCAGATGGAAGAGCGTATGGCCGGCATCGAACCGGAGCGCGGGTTGAACTACCTGAAGTCGAAGCTCTCGCCGCTCATCGAAGGGCCGGACGGGATCGCGGCGGACTGCAGCCGCCTGATCTGTGAGTACGCCGACAAGCACCCGGACACCGTTGACCGGACGGTGGCCCTCATTGGGCGTGCGGGCGCGCTGTATCCCTTCATTCGATCATCATCCCTTCTTCGTCACCTCGACGGCAGGACGCGAAATGTGCCGGTAGTCCTGCTCTATCCGGGCGAACGGCGAGGCCCGACAGGGCTCTCGTTCATGGGCATTCTCAATCCGGACAACGACTACCGGCCTCGGATCTATCCATGAGGGACGACATGCTGATTCGCGACCTCTTTCTCTCTGACGTCACGCGGGATATCCCGCCGGTTGTGTATTTCCACGAGCAGGGCACGGACAAGCTCGCCGCCGAGGTTTCCGAGTACATCATCACCGGCGGCTGGCCCGAGGACCACCCGAACCGTCGTCGTGTGCCGAGCGGCATCCACGAGCAGTACGTCCGACTGCTCACGAACATCGCCGCGGAGCTCGACAAGGCAGGCGGGCCCGAACTCCCCAACGCCTGGATCTCAGGTTTCTACGGCTCCGGTAAGTCGAGCTTCGCCAAGCTACTCGGGCTCTCCCTCGATGGCGTCGCGTTGCCGGACGGAGGCTCGCTCGCGGAGGCGTGGCTGCAGCGGGACACGTCGCCGAAGTCGGCCGAGCTCCGCGAGGCATGGCGTGTTCTTCGCCAGAAGATCGATCCGCTGGCCGTCGTGTTCGACATCGGAGGCATCGCGCGCGACAACGAGCACATCCACGCCGCGACCGTTCGGCAGGTCCAGCGACGGCTCGGCTACTGCAGCACCGAGCCCCTCGTGGCGGACTTCGAGCTGCGCCTCGAGCGCGACGGCGAGTGGGCTCGCTTCGAGAAGACGGTTCAGGAGACACTTGGCACGGCATGGGCCGGCGTTAAGGACAAGGCGCTGGCCGAGGAGGACTTCTCGCTCGTTATGAGCGTGATGTACCCCGACCGGTACACCGACCCTATGAGCTGGTTCACCAGCCGCGGCGGCACCCATGCGCGCGCCGAGTCGCCTGAGGAGGCCGTCGCGGCCATTCGCGACATGCTTCAGTTCCGCCGCCCGCGCGCGACGCTGTTCCTCGTTGTCGACGAAGTCTCCCAATACGTACTATCCAACAAAGACCGCGTGGACCGACTGCGCGCCTTCGCGACCGCCATCGGCTCGACGCTCCGCGGCAAAGCCTGGCTGCTGGCGCTCGGGCAGCAGAAGCTCGACGAGGAGGCGGACGACTCCTTCCTGGTGTGGGCGAAAGACCGCTTCCCTCCAAAGCTCCGCGTCCATCTGGGGGTCACGAACATCCGGGATGTCGTCCACAAGCGACTCCTCCAGAAGCGACCCGCCGCCGAGGGACAGCTGCGCGCGCTCTTCGAGAGCCACCGGCCCGACCTCAAGCTGTATGCCTACGGTTGTGAGTCGGTGACCCCCGAGGAGTTCGTCGAGGTCTACCCGATGCTCCCCGGGCAGATCGACCTGATCCTGCAAATCACTAGCGCCCTGCGCACACGCTCCGCCCGAGCCCAGGGCGATGACCAGGCCATCCGCGGCCTGCTCCAGCTTCTCGGTGAGCTGTTCCGCGACCAGAAGCTCGCCGAACAGCCGGTGGGCGCGCTCGTGACCCTCGACCGGATCTACGAAGTTCAGCACACTGCGCTCGATTCCGACGTGCAAGCGTCGATGGCCCGCGTGCTGAGCCAGTGCAGCGATGATGGGGACGGGCTCATGGTGCGCGCGGCCAAGGCGGTGGCACTGCTCGAGCTCATTCAGGACACCCAGGCCACCGATGCGAAACTCGTGGCGCAGTGTCTCTACGACCGAGTCGACCGTGGCAACCATCTGGCTGCCGTGACCGAGGCGCTCGAGGAGCTGCGCCGCAGGAACCTCCTCGGGTACTCGGAAAAGCACGGCTACAAGGTCCAGTCCTCAGCCGGCGAAGAGTGGGAGCGTGAGCGCCGCGACATCGGCGTCCCGCGCGAAGCCATCAGCGATATCGTGCAGGACAGGCTCACCTTTCTCCTCGCCGCTCCGGAGCGCCCGCGGCTTCAAGGACGGCCATTCCCTTGGGCGGGACAGTTCTCCGACGGCCGCCGCGCGGACGACATCAACCTCGTCGACCCACGCGATGACGCTGCCGCCCGTGTCGACTTCCGCTTCCTAGCCCACGACGAGCGCACTGAGAGCACTTGGGTGAAGAAGAGCGGCGAGAGCGCCCTTCACGACCGCCTCGTCTGGCTGTGCGGCGACAGCGACAACGTGGACCACCACACGCGCGAGCTCTACCGCTCGCGAGCCATGGTGAAGAAGTACAAGCCGCGCCGCGAGTCGTTGAATCCCGCCCGCAAGATCCTGCTCCAGCAGGAGGAGAACCGTGCGGAGGACCTCGAGAAGCTCGCGCGGGACGCCATCGCGACGGCGTGGATGGCCGGAAAGATGTACTTCCGAGGGCGGAGCATCTCGCCCCAGGAGCAAGGAGCGTCGTTCGCCGTAGCGCTCCACGCGATGGCCAACCGGGTGCTGCCAGACCTGTTCCCGCACTTCATAGCCACGCAGGTCCATCCCTCCGAACTGCTTCAGCTCGTCGGGGCCGAGCTCTCGGGCCCATCACCTAAGTTCCTCACAGGCGACCTTGGCATCCTCGAGCTCGACTCCGGACGCTACGTCCCCTCGTGCAGCGGCGTCGTGGCGCGCCGCATCCAGGAGCACATCGAATCCGAGGGGGGTCTCGGCGGGACGACACTCCTTGCCCACTTCGGCGGCCCACCTTACGGCTACACGGCGAACGTCGTGAAGGCCTGTGTCGCGGGCCTGCTCCGCGCCAGCAAGGTGCGTCTGCAGCCCGATGCCGGCAATGAAATCACCGCCATTCGTGACGCGGGAGTGCGCGACCTCTTCGACAAGGACCGCTCCTTCCGACGCGCAACGATCTTCCCGGCCGGCGAAGACGACATCGGCTTCCAGGCGCGGGCGCGCATCTGCAAGTTTTTCGAAGAACGCCTCAGGCACCGCATGGATCGCGAAGACCACGCCATCGCCGACGCGGTCGCCCAGCACTTCCCGCAGCTCGCTCAGAAGCTCCGCAGCGTACAGGGCCGGCTCAACCAGCTCCCAGGCTCGCTTGAGGGGCCCGCTGTGTTTGGCAAGCTCGGCGAGGCGCTCGAGCAATGTATCCGCACCTGCCGGCAGACCAAGCCGACCGTTAAGCTGGTCAAGAAGCACCTCGACACGCTGCAAGACGGCGTCCAGCTCCTGCAGATCTACGACGCGGAGCTGGCGGCCGATGCCATCCGGGCCGTCGCAGCCGCCCATGGTGTGCTCGCATATCAGGCGACTCAGCTTAAAGACCTCGGCGTCGAGTCCACCAAGGTCGAGGCAGCCGCGAAGCGCGTTGCTGCTCAGCTCGAGGCCGAGCGGCCCTGGCGCGACATCGGTGCGCTTGATGAGGACCTCGCCGAGATCCGCAACTGCTACCTCGCCGAGAGGCAGCGGCTGCTCCAGTGGCAAGAGCAGCAGGCGGAGACCGCCCGCGCCCACCTAAAGACGCGTGACGGCTTCAGCACCCTTACAGGCGAGCAATCACACCGCGTGCTCCGACCCTTCGCGCTGGCGGTGGTCGACACTACCTCCGACGCAATCGCACCACCGCTCGTCTCCCTGAAGGACCCGTTCGTGCTCGAGCTTCGGCGTGCCGAGGACCAGGCGAACGACCTCCTCGACGGGATCTTGAGCGAGGGCGAGAAGCCGCTCATTGCCCGGGTCGACCTGCAACTCCGCAATCGAGAGGTGGCGACAGAGGCCGACGTGCAGGCGCTCGTGGACGAGATCAAGAAACGCCTGCTTGAGCAGGTCCGCGCCGGTGCGCGCGTGCGGCTGCTGTGACCGGAGGACGACGACCATGCCCATGACTTCCGACGCCAAGCGCGCGCTCTCGATAACCATCCGTTCCCTACGTGCTCGCTTGCTGGAGGACCTCCACGCCGCCACCGAGATGGCCTACCGGCTTTCGGTGCACGCCCGCGACGCAGGACTCGACGAGGCTGCGCGCGCCCGGCGAGGCCGCCTTGAGGCGTGGGTGGCCGAGCAGCTGCGAGCACAGGGCGCCACCAAGGCCAGGTCTAAGTCCAGCCGGTCAGCGGAGGATTTCCGCCGCGAGGCTGAGAAGCAGGCCGCTTACACGCTACTGAACCGGCTGGTGCTGCTGCGGCTCATGGAGGCGCCGGGCCGCTCGGGCGAACAACTTCGTGCGCCCGCCGTGGTGACCGGTGGCTGGGAGAGCCGCGCCTACAAGGACTTCCGGCAGCTCGCGCCGGGGCTCGTGCGTGGCGATGAGACCGAGGGCTATGCCTTTCTGTTGCGCCTGACCTTCGAGGATCTCGCCACCGAGCTGCCCGGCCTCTACGGGCCCGCGGGTGTGGCCGACCTCCTTTCGATCCCGGCGGCGACGCTCCGGCATGTCGTCGACGCCCTCAACGCCGAGTCGCTCGAAACCTGCTGGACCGACGACATGACGCTCGGGTGGGTCTACCAATACTGGAACGACCCCGAGCGCGAGGCGCTCGACGAAAAGCTCAATGGCGGCGGCAAAGTCGAACCGCACGAGATCGCCAGTAAAACGCAGATGTTCACCGAGCGCTACATGGTGGACTGGCTGCTCCAGAACAGCCTGGGGCCGATGTGGCTTGCCATATGCAAAAAGCACGGGTGGAAGTCCGAGGTGCAAGCGGACGGCACGCTGGACCGTCTGGAGGAGCGGCGGGCGGAGTGGCGGGCCAAGCGCACGTCGCGCGAGATCGCGCTTACTGATTTGATGCCGCTGCACACCGAGGCCGAGCGCCGCTGGGCCTATTATGTGCCGCAACCGATTCCCGAGGACGCCGTGGCGCAGGCGCCCGAGACCGTGCGCGAGCTGAAGCTGCTCGACCCTGCGGCCGGCTCGGGGCACTTCCTGGTCGTGGCGCTCGACCTGCTGCTGGCGCTGTACCGCGAGGAAGCCCGGCATCGGGGCGAGGCCGGTGGTGAGCGCTGGTCCGACCGGGCCATAGTCGAACACATCCTGTCCCACAACCTGCACGGCATCGACCTGGACCCGCGGGCGGTGCAGATCGCGGCGGCGGCCCTGTGGCTCAAGGCCCGGCAGGTGACCCCCGACGCCCGGCCCGAGCGGCTGAACCTGGTCGCGTCGAACCTACGCCTTGCGAGCTTGGCCGACGACGATCCAGCGCTAGTCGAGCTGCGCCGGGAGGTCGAGCGTGAGACAGGCATCCCGGGCGGGCTGACCGACACGCTGATCCACGCCATGCGCGGTGCCGACCATCTTGGCAGCCTGCTCAAAGTAGACGCGGCGGTCGATGAGGCCCTGGAGCGACACGAGGCGGTGCTTGGGCGGGCGATCGCCGAGCAGGGTGACCTGTTCAGCGGCTTCAAGCCTCAGCCCCAGCGCGTTGCTATCGGTCGCGACGAGGCTAAGGCCACCCTGCTCGACCTGCTGGAGAGCTTTCTAGCGAAGCACACCGGCGGCGATGACCTTGGTCTGCGGCTGCGCGGTGAGCAGCTCGCGGCGGGCGTGCGCTTCGTTCGGCTGGTGCGCGAGGGGGCCTACGACCTGGTGGTGGCGAACCCGCCGTACCAGGGCACGAGCAAGATGGCGGACGCGACGTATGTCGAGAAGACGTACCCGCTCGGCAAGGCCGACCTGTTTGCGGCGTTCCTGCTGCGTGGGCTGGAGCTGGTGCGGGACGGCGGCGTTTCGGCGATGCTTACGATGCGCAACTGGATGTTCATCAAACAATACTCCCGGCTGCGACAGCATCTGCTGGGGACACACGGGTTGCGGGCGCTCGGCGACTTCGACCGTGGAGCCTTCGAGGGCGTGCCGGACGAGGTCGTGAGTGTCGCCGTGTCAGTGTTCGCGCGGGCCGCCTCGATCAAGGAATCGAAGGCACTCTCTCCGACGCTGCGAGAGGACAACTCACGAGACGCGGAGCGAACCGAACGCAAGCGAGCCGCCACCCTCTGCCACGAGGGCCGCCGCACCTTCGACCCGGCCGCACTGAAGGTCGTCCCGGAGTGGCCATTGGTCTACTGGTGGGGCAGTGAGCTACTTGGACGAGTAACCAACGGCGAACTGATCGGGAAGGCCGGCGCTCTACCCATCGGACTGCAGACTGGGAACAATGATCGATTTTTGCGTCGTCCCTGGGAGGTGCGAACCGGCTCGATAGACACTAACCGCAATTTCCAGCCATGCGTCAACGACCTGAAGCCTTGGAAGGCATATGTCAAGGGTGCGGCTGGTGTTCGCTGGTTTGAGCCCCTATCTTACCTGATTTGGTTTGCGAGACCGCACCATGCCGCGTACGGGACCCTGTTGAGCGCTCGGTATGGCCAAGGCGCGGCTTACTACTATCGTGAGGGTGTTGCATACAACACAAAAGGTGCCGAGTTCTCTGCGCGGGCGATCCGTTTCGCTTCGGTTTTCGACGTGGAGGGGCGATCCCTATTCGGCGTGCCTCGAGCTGAGGCGCTTGCACTCCTCAACTCGCCTGTTGCGCGCTACGTCGCCGCATCACTGAACCCCACCATTCACTTCACGGCTGGCGATGTTGCCCGCATTCCAATCTTAGAAATTGGCGGCGCTCAGGTCATCTTCACCCGTCTGGAGAGGGCCTTCGCCCTCCATGAATCTCACCGTGAAACTTCGGTCGAGTTCCGCTGTCCCGGCCCCTCCCCCTGGCGTCACGCCCAAGACTGGGCCCAGGCCGCCGTCGATCGCCCCAAGGGCGCGCCGCTTCCCGAGTACGTCGAGCAGCTAGACCCGGAGCTCCCCACGGACCACTTGAGCTTCGCCCTCGGCGTCGCTCTCGGCCGCTTCAGCCCTCCCGGCAGCGCCGCCGAGGGCATCCTCGACCCAGCCACTGCCGACCTCTCGCACGCGCTGCCGCACGGCATCCTCTTCCTCGACACCACGCTCGACGCCGAGGATCGCCGCGACGGCCTCGGCCACCCCGCGGCCGCGCCGCTGCACGCCGCCTGGGCCCAGTACGGCCCGGTGAACGGCACCAAGCGAAGCCTGCGCGATTGGCTGGCCCTCGACTTCTTCAAGGACGTCCACAAGGGCATGTACGAGAATCGGCCCATCCACTGGCCGCTCTCATCGTCAGGCAAGACCTTCATGGCCTTGGTGAACATCCACCGCATGACCGAGCAGACCCTGCGGGTGCTGCTCGCCGACCACCTCGTGCCGGCTCTCACCCGCCTTGATGGCGAGCTGGCCGACCTGCGCGCCGCCCGCGACAGCGCTGACAATAAAGCCGCCCGCGCCGCCGAGCGGCAATATGACCGGGTGCTCAAGACCAGAGACGAGCTGCAGGCGTTCATCGCCGGCGTCGAGCAGTGCGCAGACCGGGGGGGGCCGCCTACCGACAACAAGTGCCCTCCGCGCGAGCGGGACGCCCGCTACGCCCTCAACCTCGACGACGGCGTGATGATCAACGCTGCTGGACTGTGGCCGTTGCTCGAGCCCCAGTGGAAAGATCCCAAGAAGTGGTGGAAGGAGCTTGCCGCCGCAAGCGGCCGCAAGGACTACGACTGGGCCCACCTGGCGATGCGCTATTGGCCCAACCGGGTCGACCAGAAATGCATCCAAGAACCGAGCCTCGGCGTTGTCCATGGCTGCTTCTGGCGCTATCATCCCGAGCTCGCCTGGGCGTGGGAGTTGCGGCTCCAGGATGAGATCGACCCTGACTACCGTATTAAGGAGCCACCCTATCGCCCGGGTGGCCGCGACTTGGGCGACACTGGTGACGAGCCCCACCGCGCCGCCTTCTTGCGCGACCAGCCCGAGTCCGCCCTCACCAGCGTCGAGAGGGAGGCGACACGGCGCATGGGACGTGGCAAGAGCCGAAGGCTCGTCCCCGAGATGCGCATCCTCGAGACGGGTCTCTGGTCGGCCCAAGCCGAGGCCATATGGGAAATGGAGCTTCGCCTGGCCGAGAAGCAGGGCGCCGAGCTCCGCATTCTCGCCCCCGACGAGCCCGAGGCCCGCGCGGCGTTCGAGGCGGGGCACCCCGAGGAGGTGCGCAAGCGCGAGACCTTCCTTGCCAACCTCATCCCGCCCGTCGAGCTCTTCGAGGACGAGGACGGTCGGGACGCAGACGCCTTCGACGACGCTGAGGAAAGCGAGGAGGACGGCACGTGACGACAACAGCAGCAGCACCCCAGGCATCGATGGGAGGGCTCGGCGGCCCCGTGTCCGCAATCCTCGAGGCGGACCTACGCTCGTGGGTGCGCCGGCAGGGCGTGGTCGTGTGGCTTGACCAGGCCGGGCACTACGGAGGGTTCGTCGACCGCCTCAAGGCACTGTGTGACTCCGGGGCGCTGCCCTACGAGGTCCACGCCTTCCGAGGCAGCCACCTGTCCCTGATGATGGCGCTTGACGGGGTCGCTGCCGGAACCGAGAAGGTGCCGCTGGTCATCCACCTGCCGGGCTTCACCGAGGAGACCGTGCGCCGCACACCGCTCTTCGAGCTCTACGCGGCCGGCGTGCGGTACCGGAAGGCGCTCGACACCCTCATTACCGAGGCCGCCGCGGGACGGGTGCGCCCCGATCAGATTGCCTCGTTCAAGGCGCAGCCCGACATGACGCTCGCGGGGGCCGATGCCTGGCTGAGCGCACTGCTGGACGACGCCGAAGGCGGCACCGCAGCACAGCTCCGGGCGATGAAACCAACGGCCGTGTTCGACGATCTGCTCACCGGGGGATTCCTCGCGGAACGCATCCGCCAACTCGACGACGAGGATGCTCTCTGGGAACGTCTCGCGGCCTGGGTCGGCCTCCCGGCCTACTGGCGCGAAACCACGCTTCCGCCCTCGCGACCGCGCGCCGAGGATGTAGCGTTCGCCGCAGCAAGCTGGGCGCTCTGCGTGGAGTATGTGGACGACCTGAAGCGCGCGCCCGTTGACACACATCTTGACCACGCCACGGATTTGCCGCGCCCAGTCATCGAGAGCTGCCGCGCCGTGGCGGCCCATCTCCGGGAGCGCCACGCGGGCTTTTACCAGCGGACGGCAGATGAAACCGAGGCATTGCTCGCCGATGAGGTCGAGGCGGCCCGGGCCGAAGACCTCGGCAAGGTCGACACGTTCCGGTTCGAAGAGGACAAAGTCCTCAAGGCTGCGTTGGCAGCCCTCGAGCGCGCGAACTACGACCTCGCTGCTGAGTGGGCCGAGCTGCGTGTGGACACCAAGCCCACAAGCGCCTCGTTCTGGCTTCGAGACGATCCCACGCGGCAGTCCGCGTGGCAGCTCGTCCGCGACGCGGCCCGTCTCGGCCAGGCCATCGCGCGTGCGGGCGCGCGATTGGGGGTCAGCACGAGCGCCGGCGGCGGCCTGGAAGCCGCCGTGAGCGTCTACGTCCAGCGCGGCGCCGCCGTCGATCAGGCGCATCGGCAGCTCGAGCAACGACGGGCGGCCTTGCTTTACCCGCAGCTGCCCGAGTTCGAGACCCTGCGGACGCGCCTCGATGGGATGCGCCGCGCCTGGCGCGTGTGGGCCGATGCCTGGGCGCGCGAGTTCAATGCGCTCTGCAAGGCACATGGCTTCCTTGCAGGCGCTTCGCAACAGCAGCGGACGCTCTTCGATGAGGTGGTCAAGCCGCTGACCCAGGAAGCCGGAACGACCGCATACTTCGTCGTCGACGCTCTGCGGTTCGAGATGGGCGAGGAGCTCTACCGCCAGATGGAAGGCACCCCGGCCACCACCGTGCTGCTCAAACCCCGGCTTGCCGAGCTCCCCACCGTGACCGAGGTGGGCATGAACGTGCTCGCGCCTGTCGAAAAGAACGGTCGTCTGCACGTTTCGATGGCGAGCGACACCGGGGGGATTAAGGGCTTTCAGACAGGCGAGTTTCGTGTGTCTGACCCTGAAACGCGCAAGCGTGCCATGCACGACCGGGTCGGCGGTGGCACGTGTCCATGGCTCACCCTCGAAGAGGTGGTCAGCCGCGACAGCACCTCGCTCAAGCGCTCGGTCGCCCAGGCACGACTGGTCGTCGTACACAGCCAGGAGATCGACAACGCCGGCGAGAAAGGTGTCGGCCCCGCCGTGTTCGACCACGTCATGCAGAAGCTGCGCGCCGCTTGGCGTCTGCTTCGAGACGCGGGCGTGCGTCGTTTCGTCTTCACCAGCGACCACGGCTTCCTCTTGCTGGACGACAGTGCCGCATCCGCCCAAGCCCATGGTCGTCGCATCGATCCGAAACGAAGGCATGTCTTCTCGCCGGTGGCGGCGGATCACGCGGGAGAGGTCAGGGTCGCGCTGGCGGACCTCCGCTACGAGGGGGTGAACGGGCACGTGATGTTCCCGGAGACCACGGCGGTCTTCCATACCGGCCGGCGGTCCATGAGTTTTGTCCACGGCGGCAACAGCCTGCAGGAGCGCGTCATCCCGGTGCTGACCGTGGTGCATCGCACGGCCGCCGGCGGGAGCAGCGTGCAGTACGGTATAAAAGCCGAGGCCAGCGAGGGCGTGGCGGGGATGCACTGCATCGAAGCCAAGGTCGAGGTCCTCGCGCAGCGGTCGTTGGACTTCGGAAACCCAAGGGATGTCGAGCTCGCGCTGCGGGTCCCTGACGCCGAGGGCGTGCAGGTCGAGCTTTGCCAGACACGCGGCAAGGCGCGGATCGCGGGCGGCGTGGTCGTCGCGACCGTCGGTGAACGCTTCGAGCTCTTCTTCCGACTCTCCGGAGCCGTCGACGCGCGTGCGCTCATCGAGATCCACCATCCGAGCGCTGAGGCGGACGTGGTGCCGTGCGTACCGGATGCGCGCTTCGCGGTCACGGCGACGCGGGGGCCATCGTCACCGCCGCCCGCACCAGCAGCGAGCGTCGGGGCGAGCAGTGCGAGCTGGCTCGAGCAGTTCCCCGAGTCGGGGGTCCGGCAGGTGTTCGAGCACTTGGCGGCGCACGGCACGGTCACGGAGAACGAGGCCGCCGCGATGCTGGGCGGCCCGCGTGGCCTGCGGCGCTTCGCCATCAAGTTCGAGGCGTATGCCCAGAAGGCCCCCTTCGACGTGCGCATCGCCGTCGTGGCCGGAGTGAAGCGATACGTACGTGAGGGAAGCGGATGAGCACACTGACCCAGAAGGACGTCGAGCACGTCTTCGAGTCGCTACGCAAGGGCCTCGTGCCCGAGCGGGGAATCGACGCGTTCGCCGTCGGCATCGAGAAGCAACGCGGAGAACTGCATCGACAGCTCGACTTCGCGAGGAGCGGCGAGGGCACCGTCAAGTTCCTCCGCGGCGGCTACGGTTGCGGCAAAACCTTCATGGCGCGCCTCGCGCTCCTTGATGCGCAGGCTCGGGGGTTCGCGACCAGCTTCGTCGTCGTATCTGACAATGATCTCAAGTTCCACCGATTCGACGATGTGTATCGCAAGGTGCTGACCGAGCTTGGGACCGCGTCGTGCTCACGAGGAGCCCTGAGCGACGTCCTCGACCGGTGGATCGGCCGCGTGGAGGAAAGCCTCGTCGCGGCCGGAGAGGACGACTCGGACCCCGCCTTCGACGCCAAGGTGCAGAAGCGCCTCGACGAAGACCTCGCGGCCATGACCGGCGGTCAAGCGCCCCAGGACTTCGTTCGCGTCATTCAGACCATCTTCGAGCTGAAGCAGAAGGGAGAGGTCGCGGAGGCAGGAGCTCTCATCTCCTGGCTGTGCGGCAGCGGCAACGTCGCCGCATCGGCCAAGAAAGCCGCCGGCATCAAGGGGGACATTGAAAGCCGCGATGCTCTCGACTACCTCCGGGGAGTGCTCGAGATCGTGAAGGCTGCCGGTTACGCGGGGCTCATCATCGTCATCGACGAGGCCGAAACCATCCTCCGCATGCGTTCGGATTCGCGGCACAAGTCGCTGAACGGGATTCGGCAGATTGCCGACGCAGCGGGCAGCTATCCGGGCATGGCGTGGGTCTTCACGGGCACGCCGGAATTCTTCGACACGCGGCATGGCGTCGCTGGCCTCGCGCCGCTTCACGACCGGATCCGTTTCCTGAAGCAGGGCCGCTTCGCTAGCTTGCGACAGGCCCAGCTCGAGCTCGTCCCCTTCGACGCCGACCGGCTTCGGTCGGTCGCCCTTCGTCTTCGCGAGCTGTTCCCCACGTCGGACCGTGGCCGCCTCGACCAAAAGATCAGCACGGCCTTCGTGGAGCGGCTGGTGGCGGAGGTGACCGCGGGCTTCAAGGGTGACGTCGGCGTGGTGCCGCGCCAGTTCCTGCGCGAGTTCGTCACCCAGCTCGACCTGGTCGAGGAACATGCGGACTACGAGCCCATGTCTGAGTACGGGTTTCAGGCCAAGGAGCTCAGCACTGAGGAGCAGTATGTCCTTTCCGGCGCTCGACTCGTCGACCTCGATGACGAGGCGGACGGGTTGGTGCCGACCGAGGATGTGTGGTGAGCGTCTTCGCCAGCTTCGCACCGCGCCTGCAACAGGCGATCGTTTCCCGGCTTGGTTGGTCGAGCCTGCGTCCGGTGCAGGAAGAGGCGGGCGAGGCACTGCTTGCTGGCGACAACGCGGTCATCTTGGCACCCACCGCCGGCGGCAAGACCGAGGCGTCGATGTTCCCAATCCTTTCGCAAATGGTTGAGAACGAGCCGGAAGGGGTAGGCGCACTCTACGTCGCGCCCATCAAGGCGCTGCTGAACAACCAGGCTGACCGACTCGGGCTCTACACCGAGATGGTCGGCCTACGGCGCTTCGTGTGGCACGGCGACACGCCAGATCATCCCCGCCGTCAGTTTCTCAGGGAGCCTGCCGAGCTCCTGATGACGACGCCGGAATCGCTCGAAGTGATGCTGGTATCGCCGCGTGTGGACGAGAACAAGCTCTTCGCCGATCTGCGGATCGTGGTCATCGATGAGGTCCACGCGTTGGCCGGTTCCGACCGGGGCGCCCACTTGATGAGCGTGCTCGAACGCCTGGCGCGCATCTCCAAGCATGACGTCCAGCGGGTGGGGCTGTCCGCGACCGTTGGCAACCCAGAGGCGATTCTCACATGGCTTCAGGGCACATCGAATCGGCCGGGACGCGTGGTCAGCCCTCCGAAGCAACCGGGGCGTCGGCAGGTCCTGGTTGCCCATCGCCAGAATCTCGCAGAGGTTTCCCGTGACGCGGCGCGCGCCGCGACGGGGCAGAAGAGCCTCTTCTTCTGCCAGTCCCGCTCCACCACGGAGGCGGTCGCCGAGTACATGAGGCGCGACGGCACCGCCGTGTTCGTCCACCACAGCGCTGTGTCTCGTGAAGAGCGCCAGCTCGCTGAGGAGCGCTTTCATCACGGCAGCGACGCCTGCATCGTGTGCACCTCCACCCTGGAGCTGGGCATCGATGTCGGCGACCTCGATCGGGTCCTGCAGGCGGAAGCGCCTGACACCGTGAGTTCGTTCCTGCAGCGCATGGGGCGAACAGGGCGGCGAGCAGGGCAAGCAGCCAACACCACGTTCTTCTGTCAGACGACCGAGGGCGTACTGCAGGCCATCGCCTTGGTCGAGCTGGCCAAGGCCGGCTGGGTCGAAGCGGTCGAGGTAGAGCGCCGCTGCTGGCCGGTGCTTATTCACCAGCTGCTTGCTATGGCGCTGGCGAGTGACGGGATCGCCGCCGACGATGCCTGGGAGCACCTGGCGGGCGTACCTGACTTCCAAGGCATTCACCGGGCCGAATACGATCGTCTACTGAAATGGATGGTACGGGACGGTGCATTGCGGCTCGTAGGGGGCCGGCTGGTCCTCGGGCCGAAAGCGGAACGTCGTTTCGGGCGCAAGAACTTCATGGAGCTCTACGCGGTCTTCTCAAGCCCGCAAACCTACACGGTACAAACCGCCGGCGGCCAGCCTCTCGGCTCGTTGAACCAGGCCTTCGTCGACCGACTCGTTGATGGCGTCAGCAGCTTCCTGCTCGGGGGACGCGCATGGGCCGTCCTTCAAGTACGGCACGAGGATCGCCGCGTGGTCGTCGAAGCGGCCCCCCGTGGACGCCAGCCCACGTGGGGTGGCTTCCTCCCGCAGTTCCTCGGCTACGACGTCTGCCAGCGCATTCTGTCGGCGCTCCTGAGCGATGAGCGCTTTCCCTACCTCGACGACGCGGCGTGGGCGGTGCTCGCCGAGCATCGCAATTCCATGCGCGAAATCATCGACTCTCAACGTGGAGGCATCGAGTTCGACGAGGGGGAGATTCGCTGGTGGACCTTCGCCGGAGGACGCATCAATGCGACGCTTCGATACGCGCTCGAAGCGGTCGGGGGAGAGTGGAAGGTCATCCCTGACAACTTCTTGATCAAGGTGCGGGGTGAGGATATTGATAGGCGCCGGTTCCGCGATGCGCTCACCAAGCTGGCGGAGCCCGAATTCTGGGAGAACGACCGCCTCTGGTCACAGGTCGGCGAATCGCTCCCGAGCTATCGCCTCAGCAAGTTCCAACCGCTGATGCCGCCGTGGGTCGAACGCGAGGTAGTCGCCGGCTACCTGCTCGATGTCGGAGGTGCCTGGCGGTGGCTCTCAGGGACCGAAACCAGTCTAGCTCGCTTGCCTGATGGCGTTCGGACGCTAAGCCTTGGCGACGCGGAGCGCATCGCCCAGTTCGAGGGGACCCTCGCGGAGCTGCCCCTCCTGCGTCGAGAGAATGGTCGACCGATGCGCTGGGTGCGCACGCTGCCGCAGCTCGAGGCAGCGGTCGCTGCGTTGGTGTCCGAACCCGTCGTTGGCCTCGACGTCGAAACTACACTCGCGAATCGCACGCTCTGCCTGATTCAGGTAGCGGGTCGCGAGGCGACCTACCTTATCGACGCGCTCGAGCTTCCCGATCTGGAGCCTCTCGGCCGGTTGTTCGCGAGCGCCGAGACGACGAAGCTGATCCACTATGCCTCATTCGAGCGCGAAGTCCTCGGCCGGCACGGTTTCACCCTGGATGCCGTGCTGGATACCCGCGATGTGTCGCGCCGGCTCCGCCGCGCCGCTAGTGGCCACAGCCTTCGCGAAGTCTGCGTGCGTGAGCTTGGCGTGGAGCTCGATAAAAGGGAGCAGGCCGGGGATTGGACCCGGCGACCTCTCACCGAGAGCCAGGTGACCTACGCCGCCCTCGACGCCGAGGTGCTGCTTCGTTTGCACTCGCACTTCGAGGAGGCTGCACGCAGTCCTGCAGCTCGTCGCCCCGCAGCAGGATTCTGCTTCTAATCTTGTCAAATAGCAGGAGTTTCACCGTCCGCCGATGGCCGTTGGCTGTGTCAGCTCGGCGAAGGGTGTCCACCGGGCGTGAGGATTGCCGTTCCTGATTGACAGGAGTCGGGTCGCAAATTCACCCGCCACGTTCGCCGAGCTGGCTAGGAGCGGTGCGGCAGCCGCGATCATCTTTAGCTCGCGTGCGTCACGTAGTAGTGGCCAGTCTGGGTCGGTGGTGACGTCGTGGCCGTATGCGGCTGCCAGCGCTCCGTGTGATCCGGTCCGACCGAAGCGAACTTCACCGACTGCGACCGCGGCGAGGTCGACCTGCCAGGGGCCGAGACACGTGGCATCGAAGTCGCAGAGCAGGATGCGACCCGATGGTGCGCGTAGCAGGTTGGCTACGTGGGCATCGCCGTGAACAAGTCCTCCTGCCGCATGCTGCCTGAGGTAGCTGACTCGTGGTTCGAGGCGGTTGCACCAGTCGAGCAGGTAGTCGCGGTCGTTTTCGGCGAGCCCTTCCGCATCGGCGAGTCGCCGGCGAGCGTCTCCGACCGGGTCCCACGAGGGCAGCGGAAACGGCGGAGCGCCAAGGGCATGGAACTCTCGCAGCGCCCGGCCAAGATCCTCAACTCTTGGTGCCGGCACTGTCGGCGGCACGTACTGCCAGGTTGAGGCCATCAGATCACCTACTTGTACCGGCCGCCCGAGGCCCGGTGCGAGTCGGATGGTCGGGGCGTCGACCTGGGCGAACCACTGCGCGAGCTGAACAACTTTGGTTACGCGGTCGTGGAGCCGATGTGAGCGGGCGATCCGGATGACGATCCCCCCGGCAGGGAGAGCGAAGACCGCATTGTTGGTCAGCCGCAGCAGCTGTGCGTCGTCTGCCGGCACCCTCAGGTCATCGGCGATCTGGTGCAAGGCAGCCGTCATCGCCGCTTGCGTGAAACGGCCCGTCTCACTCATGCGGCAGTGGGCGCGATGGTGGCGACGACGCGCGCGAAGTCTGCGACGTCGGGATTCCTGTGGTGCTGGGCGAGGTCTCGCCGCAGGTTCCGGACGCGGTCGATGACCCTTCGGGAGCTGAGTCTCCCGGCGTGCTTGACTACGTGGGCGCCCACGGGCAGGGCCCGTTGCGGCTCGTCGGCGAGGAACAGGGCACTACACAGGCCGATCTCGTTCAGCAGAGTGCTGCGGACGTTTTGCGGACCGAGTGCCGCCACGGCTTCGTCCACCCAGTGCACCGCCTCGGCGGCGTACTTCCGGTCATTCCGAGCGAAGTCCCGGTAGACGCGGCCGTACTGCGCCAGCAACTCGCCTCGGTCGTAGAAGCGCATCCACTCCGGTTCCCGGTCCGCGATAATGCGGTCGAACTCCTCGCTCGCCCTGCCGAGCGCCGACAGGGCGGCCGGCCGGTTGCCGAGCGCGGCGAGCGAAGCGGCCTCCGCACCGAACAGCATGGCTGCCACTCCCGGCGTCCCCGCTGCCCCGAGCTGGGCGCGGGCAAGCTGCAGTGTGGCCAGCGCGTCCCGATTCTGCTTCTGATGCTGCAGCTGCCGGGCCTGGCAGTAGCGAATTCTGGCCAGTAGTAGGGCCTGGTCGGCCGTCTGAGCCGCCCGCTCTGCGGCCATGAAGTGGCGCTGGGCATCCGGGTGTCGACCCGCGTCGAGAGCAGTCCAGCCAGCCAACTGCCGCGCGGCGGCGACGGAGGCGACCAGTCCCGGCGTCAACGCTTCCGAGTGTGACGAGTCGAGCAGCGCGAACACCGCGTGGGCGAATCGGTCGACCTCTCGGTAGAGGAATCCGCCGCCGCACTCGTAGTCGACTGATCGGTAGAGCTCAAGGATGGCGTTCAGGCGAACGATGTCGGCGCTACCGATCCGCCGATGACGTGTGGAGGCAGCACGGCCCAGTAGGCCCGCTCCGGCGGCGACGGCCGCGATCCCGGCGAGCAAGGCACGCCGCCCTTCGTCAGCCTGCCGACCGCGCTCGTGGGCGGATCGTCCCTCCGAGCCGCGGAAAGCAAGCTGATCTCCTTGCGCCGCGCCGTTGGTTGCTTCCTGATCCGAATCGGGGAGCGTGAACCACAGGCGCTCGGCGGGGATGCGGAGGAGCCGCGCCCAGTGTGTGAGTCGATCAAGGTGAACCAATCGCGGCCCCTTTTCCACACGACTCAGCTGCGCCTGCGTGATGCTGAACCATCCCGCTATCACGGCCTGCGGCAACGCCGCCCGCCCGTGGTACGGGTGGTGCCGGTACGCCCGGATCACCCGCCCGAGGTGCCGCTCCGCGAGTGCGAGCCGCACCGGCTCGTGTTCCCAGAATGACGCCGGCACCACCGGGGGCGCGCTTAGCCGGTCGCGTTCAGCGGCCTGGCAGGGCGCGCAGCGCCCGCTGTCGTTGTCCCGGGCCAGGCGTCCCCCACAGCGTGGGCAGTTCGTAGGTGTCACCGGCAACCTCGCCGTTCGCGGGGGTGGCTGTGTCCATTGCGCTCCGTCGAGCCTAACCATTCAAACCGTTCCGCGGGCTCGCGGTATACGTACCACGTATATCGACGATCCTCGCGGCTTTTGCCATTCGATGTCGGTCCGCCTGCCGTGTGTAAGGCACCCCCCCGGGCCCATCGGAAAAGCATCTACAGTCGGTAGACCACCGCATGCGAACGGTGCATACCGGCTACCTCGCGCATGTCATACGGCCTGCCTGACTGATCCACAACCCTGCGATGACGGCCCGGGGTGGGTGCTGGGCTCCGGTCGGTACGGACGCGCGGTCGTACCGTCCGACCCCGCCCGCCTCGGCGCCACCCAATACGTGAGGAGGGACATGGACTCGATTGACGAGGTCCTCGGCGAACTACCCCTACCACCCTACGTCACCGCCGAAGACATCGGCTTCGCCGTCAAGGCGGTCACCGTTCACGCCGTCGAGCAGTGGGCCGACGGCCCACGCTGCCGCGACGACAGCGCACCCCACCCCTGCCGCCTGCACCGCTGGGGCCGTCGGGTCCTCGACCAACGCGGCTTCACCGACCGGCAGATCCGCGGGCTGCTCGCCGAGCAGGAAGCGCCGCAGCGATGATCTATGTGACCGGGAACCGCATGCACCCGCACCACGTCCGGACAGCCGAGTTCGACACCCGCTGGCGCGGCCTCGACCCCGCCCAGGTGCACGACTACCTCAACCGCGTAGCCGACGAACTCGAACGCCTGCACCGCGAGCTGACCACGGCGAACACTGAGGCCGAACGCATCCGCCAGGCGCTGCGGCAGTGGCAGTCCCGGCACACCGACTGCCGCCACGCGGATCAAGGTTCACCGAACAGCCGGTGGCAGCGATGACCGCACCCCGGTGGATCATCCACCTTCCCACAAACCTGACCAGCCTCGACGGGGCCATCATCCTGGCCGCAGCCCTACGCGACTCGCTCGGCCACGTCACCGCCATCGACTTCGGCGAGACCACCCTCAGCGAGGAGGATCAGCAGTTCCTGCGTACCCGAATCTGGTGCGACGCCAAGCTTGACGGGCCCGGCCGCTGCCGACGCCGCGACGACCACGACGGCTCGTGCGGGGCCGCGGATGAGGGTCCACGCCGGTAGCGTCCGGGGATGCCCGACACCGCGCACGACGACCTGCTGGCCGGCTTCACGGATCCCCAGCCGTAGCACCCACTGATGCGCCAGTTCCGTCGTCGGGAGAGCAGCGCTGGGCAAGACGAGGCTCAGGGAGTGGGGCTCATGGGCGCGGCAAGGCGGTCGGGCGGCGTTCGGCGTGCATGCGGGTTAGGCCGCGCTGTTGTTGCGAAGGGCGGCTGATTGTCGATCCACAGCAACGCGGAGAGGTCAGTGGGCATGACCCAACGCGGCGGGTGAGCCATATTGATCTCTTGCGCGCCAATAAACGTGTCGCCGATGTTGAACTGGAAGCTAATCGTCGGCTCGCCAGCGATGAGCCTGTCGACGTCGTCCAGGCCCACCCTGGTGAAACGGTGAGCACCGGCAGCGACCACGAGGGGAACGTCGTAGCGGGCCGCCAGTTCCGCGTATTTGCGCACCTTGTCGTTGACCGCCCGCGCTAGCCGGGCGGCATCGACAGGACCAGCTACTCCACTCGGTGCTGCGAATTGTGCGAATAGTCCGTCGGCTGAGGCAACTGGGCCGAAGCGATTGGCGAGCACCAGGAAGGTGTATCCGTAGGCGGTGATACTGGAGGTCGATGGGGACCGCAGCAGGCGGTCGCGTACCTCTTGGGCGACCTTCTTAGCTGTCCCGGCGTCGGGCGCTTTGGGCGGCATATTGCCGGACTTGAGGACGAGCACGACACCGACAGGGATCTTCGCGATGCGTTGTTCGAGCGCCTTCCAGGCTCGTTGGCGTGCGAACGTCTCTCGTGGAGGCTGGTCGGTGTGAACCTCAACGAACATGATCGGGTCGTCGTCAGGCGTTAGCACCGTCCAGTCCGGTGTCAAGCCACCGTACTGGCGCTCGTACGCTACGAGATATCCGGCCGACCGCAATGCGGCGCCTGCCGCCAACTCCATCGTCACGGGCCAGAAGAACTCGTCCTTCCAGAGCCTCCCGGCTAGCTGCTCCGCTTCAGAGGACGGGAGCAGGGCGAGCTGCTCGTCGTACCAGTCCCGCCATTGCTGGTATTGCGGCTCGACTGCGATGTCGAAGGTCAGCCGGCGGCGGTCGGGGGGCAGGCTGCCGAACTGCTCGCGGTGGCGCGCAACGAAATCCTGCCCGAAGAATCTTCCAGACGTCACAGCCTGATCATCAGCCCGGGAGTCAACCCAAATCTCGCTGGGGCGCATCCGGGACGGACGCCGCCGGAGAGCAGGCTGCGTCAACCCCGCCGCCGACCCACCAGAGGTAACTTCAGCCCCGACACCTCGCTGTTCCCTCACACGGCGGAGACGGAGGTTCAGGTGTACCTGCGCCGAAGCTCCGTAATGCGAGCCCGGATAGCCGTCCGAGACATGCCTTTCAAATTCAGGGCCGGGTCCATCTCCCCCAGTACGGCCTCCTCGAGCCTGCCAAGGGTGTCCGCGTCTTCGCAGGGCACCGTGATGACTCTCAGGTGGTCGTACATCCAGGTGGTGAGGTGGTTCTCGTCGATGCGGTCTAGGTTTGCGGCGTTCGCCAGGATTGCGCCGAGCGTGCGGCGGAAGGTGGAGAACTCGTGGTTTCCGCCGAGGTGCATGCCGGCGATGCGGGACCAGAGTGTGTTCGTGGACCGCTTGCCGCTGGGCCAGCGGGTAGCGCCGGCCAGGCCTACGTAGATCAATCCGGACGGGATTGGAAGTTGGAGCCCACGAGACAGATCGGCGGCACCGGTCTCGTCAACCCACCAGCTATAGAGGCCAGGGACCTTCAGGTAAGCGCCCTGGGAGGCGAGGAATTCCTTCGGTCTGACCGCGGCCTCGTCAGTGGTGAGGCCTTCGACAAGGTTGTCGGCCATGGTGCCCGGCTCGGCAGTGGGCCCGACGACGTCGGTCGTCAGTTGTGAGTCGTACCAGTGCAACCGCGCTCCAATGGCCATGCCGCGCAGCGGGTCGAGGACGTGGGCGCCCTTGGCCCTCAAGTGAGAGGCGATGGCACCGACGTATGCCGCCCCGGCGTGCACCTCTACAACGAGTCCCCTCAGTGGGCCGGCGAGGAGGTCGAGGCGTTCGACCGCCCAGAGGCCCCACGCGGCTCGGTAGCTGTCCGACGTGTCGGGGAGGTACCGCTCGTAGGGCGTCAGTAGTTGGTCTGGAGTCACAAGCGCGTGTTCGGCCGACAGAATGAACCACGGGACACCCAGATGTTCGGCGTAAGTGCACCCCTTGCGGAACAAGGGAGAGGTGTAGAGCTGGCGTGCGGGTGCCGGCACCTCGCGCTTGGTTTGCGCGCATGCAAGAAGAAGAAGATTGGGGCGAGCGGCTTGGTCCGGTCGGTAGGTGGGGGCAGCGGGCTGATCGGTTGCGTCCTCATGGTTCGCCGTCCGGAGGAATGTGATCTCTTCTCCAAGGACCAGGTGTCCGAGCGTGTAGCCAGCCGAGCGCCAGATTCGGACGTGCGGGCGGTCGCCGGACCACCAGGCGCGGTGTCGTGCCGCGGAGGGTGGCAGGCCGCCGACCATGCGGTCGAGTTCTGGCCACGTCAGTCGAACGGACGGCTCACCTCTTGCGAGGGCTTCGCTCAGCGCGTTCCATTGCGTCATGGGGCCTCCTGCCCGGAATTAGCGTGCCGCTCAGATGTCGATGCCAAGCCAGCGGAACTGCCCGTTCCGGCCTTCGAGGTTCGTGTAGTCGTTCCAGGCGAGTTGATAGGTGCCGGTGAGATGCCGCTCGTTGGCCGTGTAGTAGTTGCCTTCCACGCCCCAGCGCAGCGTGCCGGTCAGATTACGGCCTTCGTGGATGCGGTAGTCCTTGTCGCGCGTGGGTCGTGATCGGCTGGGCGGGGTCCACAGCGCCTGATGGTTGGTCAGCATGATCGCGAGCCCGTTCGTCAGGGTGGGATCGGTAGCGCTGAATCCCTCCAGCCGGGCGACATCGAAGATGAAGTTGCGGCGGGCCACGTCGTCGGCCGCGTGTGCCCGCAGTTGGAACTGCTCGCCGCTTGTCGGGTCGATACCGTCCCACCGCGCGGTGAAGTACTTGAACTCGATGGCGGTGCGTCCGAGCGGTCCGAAGCACAACAGGTCGAGGTGTTCGCCCCCGGATTGTCTGACCTCCAGCCGAACCTCGACCGAGGGTCGCAGGCTGTGTAAGGTCCGGGCGAACGCGTGCTGGAAGTCGGCCTCCGAATGGAAGACAGACCGCCGCGTGATCAGCTCGGCCATGACCGTAGCCACTTCGGTGTCGCCTGCAATCGAAGTCATCCGACGCCTTCCTCCCGTAAATGTAGGAGCCATCGTGTCGTGCCTGTGCGACATCCTCGGCGTGGGCAGCAAGCCGCCGCAGCTTGGGCGGAGGCGCGCCGCCACAGCTGAACGTCGCGCAACAATCATCGATCGGATCATGTCCGATCGGGTCCGGCGTATCTAGTGTGGTTGTGGTGTTGACCCTCGGCGTTGATCTCGCAGCAGCGGACAAGCGCACGGCGATGGCCGCGATCGAGTGGCTGTCGGACCGTGCGGTGGTGCGGGACCTGATAGTCGATGTCAGCGACGCCTGCATCGTCAAGGCCAGCCAGCACGCGGACAAGACCGGGCTGGACTGCCCGCTCGGATGGCCGGGACCGTTCGTCGCGCTCATGGCGGCCCACCAGTCCGGTCACGTCGCCATCGCCGACGGAGGGGGCGAGGGCGCACAGTGGCGCCGTCGCATGGCCTACCGTCTCACAGACGAGGTGGTGCGCGAGAAGACCGGAATCGTTCCGCTCAGCGTGGCAGCGGATCGCATCGCGCACACCGCTCTTCGCTGCGCCGGCCTGCTGGCAATGCTCGCCGCCGACGGGCAGGACGTCGATCGCTGTGGCGGCGGCAAGATCGTCGAGGTGTACCCGGCGGCGGCCCTGAACTGCTGGGGGCTGACGCACCGCGGTTACAAGGGACGAGGCCAGCAGGTCCAGCACACAGACCTCGTGACCGCACTGTGCGCGGCCGCACCGTGGCTGGAGCTGGGAGCGTTCGAGGCGCTGTGCCGGCGCAGCCACGACGCGTTCGACTCGGTGATCGCGGCGTTGAGTGCGCGCGCCGCGGCGATCGGGAAGGCCAGCCGGCCGAACGACGAACAGCGGGCGGCCGCCCGTACCGAGGGCTGGATCGCTCTGCCCACCTGCCCACCCAGCGGCCTCATCGATATGGCAGAAGCGTGAGCGAGAGGCATCTATGACTTCGGGACTGAGCTGGTTGGACAGCTCCCGCGACGACCAGCAGCGTATGCGCGAGCTGCTCAAGCTCTTCAGCGACACAGAGAGCCGGGACGAGTTGGGCATCGGCCAGGTCCGCGACGCGTTCAGCGACCTGCTCTTTCCCGGTACCTCTGTCATTCAAAACCGGGCGCGGTACCTGCTGATCGTGCCGTGGTGCTACCAGGAGGCGCAGCGGCGCGGGCTGCGCGGTGACCGCCTCGCCACGCAGGTCGACCGCAACGAACGGAAGGTTATCGAGGCCCTGTTACGCGGCGCTGACACCGAAGGCGTGATCGGCCGGCGGGCCGGGGTCGGGGTGCGGACGCTGCCGTCGAGCATCTACGCGGCGGCGCTGCTGCAGTACGGCATCCGCACCGGTGACGACGACGCCGCATCGGACCGGCGGCTGGCAGCCAGCATGGCCGAGGCCGATGAACTGACCGAACGGTCGAGCGGAACCTGGCACCCGACGCTGCCAGGGGCGCCGGTGGGCTTCCCTAATGAGGTCGAGGGTGGGCTGACGCTGCGCCCGGACGAGGCCCGCTGGCTGCGCGAGCGGATTCTCGCCGCGGCACCGAACACCCTGTTGGCGTACCTTCTCGAGGCTGAAAACCGCCCGGGTTGGGACAGTGAGGCGCCCTGGGATGAGCCGGCCACGCTGGCCGCGCCGGAGCCGATCGGCTCGCTGGTGCGGGACGCGGAGCGATTCTCGCTGGCGATTCACGGCGCGGCGCTGTTGTACAACCTGCTCATCGCCGATCGGTACGAGCAGGCGGGCCTCACGGAGCGCGAGGAGCCGGTGGCCTTGTACCGCAACGCGCTGCTGAAGTGGAACGATCGGGTGTCGGCGGAGCGCAGCTTCAAGAGCTGGGACAGGTCGGACATGTGGAGTCGGCTCAGCCTGAAGAATCCGCGGATCGCGGCGAACGAAGCCGCACGCCGGTTCATCGAGCGGTGGCTCGACGCGGTCACCAGCGGAGCCGCTGGCGAAGCCGCCACGGACCCGACCCTGCGCAACCTCGTGGCCGAGCGGGAACGGTCGGTGAAGCGAGGCCAGTCACGGCTGGTCAATGACAAGCTGCTGCGCACGTGGAGCGGCGCGTCGGGCAGCGGGCAGCTGGTATTCCGCTGGCCGCAGGTACGCCGGATCCTCACCGACATCCACGACGGCTGCGCCGCCGACCTGCCGGAGGCTGCCGGTGCTCGCGCCTGACTCCCGCTCGCTGCTGCTCGACGCCCTGCGCCCGCCATCCGGCGCGCGGCTGTCCCGAGCCGTGGCGTTGACGTTCACCCTGGATTTAGAGAGCCTGCTGGTCGCCCCGCTGGCGTTCGCCGCGCATGGCCTATGCGAGTCGACGGACCCGATCGCGGTGATGGAGGGGGTACGGCACTGCGCCGACCGCATCGACGTGTTTTGCCAGGCGGGGCAGATCGTAGTGCCACCGACGCAGTCTGCGCTGTTGGCCTTCGTCGAGCCGATGGTGCACCAGGTGCGCCGGCCCAAGCCGGGTCACCTGTTCCACCCCAAGCTGTGGGCGCTGCGCTTCCACGACGAGACGACCGGGGCGGTGTCGCTACGGCTGCTGGTGCTCAGCCGCAACCTGACCAAGGATCGCAGTTGGGACGTGGGCCTGCGCCTGGACGGTAACCCGGGCACTCGCCGGGTGGCGGGCAACAAGCCGTTGTTCGACCTCGTGCAGCACACGTTGCAGCTGACGGTCGCGCCCCTGCCGGCGGACCGGCTGGCGGCGATTGAGGCGCTGGGTGAGGATCTGCGTCGCGCCGAGTGGGAGTACCCCGAGGGCGTGAGGGAGATGTATTTTCATGCGCTGGGGGTGCCCCGTGCTCGTCCACCGGACTTCGATGGCACGCGTCACCTGGTCATGTCGCCGTTTTGCACCCCCGGCGGTCTGGACCGGTGCGCACCGAACGGCCAGCGGGCGCTGGTGAGCCGGCAGGAGACGCTCGACTGCCTTCCCGACGAGAGCTTGGCCGGGTCCGAGGTACTGGTGGTCAACGCCCTGGCCGGTTTGCCGACGGAGGGGGCGCCGTCCGACCTAGAGGTGCTTAGCGGGCTGCACGCGAAGGTGTACGTGGTGGAGAAGGGCCAGCAGGCGCGGGTCCTGCTCGGCTCGGCCAACGCCACCGATGCGGCGTTCGGCGGCAACGTCGAGCTACTGGTGGAGCTGGTCGGTGGTCGCGCCCAGTGGGGTATCAACGCTCTCCTCGGCCCCGGGGCGGGGATCCGGGAAATCCTCGAACCCTACGAACGCCATGACGTCGCCGAACCGGAGCCGGAAGTGGCCGACCTGCGTGATCTGATCCGCGACATCGCGGCCATCCCGCTGTCGGCCACCGTCACGTCCGATGCCGACGGCTATCGAATCCGGCTGAACTCCGAGAACGCCCTGCCCGATGCGCCGGGCGTACGAATCACCGCCCAGCTGCACACCCGCCGCGGCGAGGCGGCCGTGCTTGCGGCGAGACAGCCGGTGGACGCGGCGTTCACCGGGCTTGCGCTGGTCGACATAACCCCGTTCGTCGTCGTCACCGCGGAGGACAGCACCGGTCGGGAACAAACCGTAGTCCTGGCCACCCTGATAGGCGATCCCGCGCACCGGCTCGACCACCTCATCGCCCAGCAGATCGACACACCGGAGAAGTTCCTGCGATTCCTGCTGCTGATGCTCGGGCTCGGCACCGACGCCGCCGCCGGATCGAGCGGTGACGCCGGCGGGCATGGCACCTGGCGCACCAGCGGGAGCGGAATCCTCGAACTGCTGCTCAACGCTCTCGTCGACCGGCCGGCGCAACTCGAGGACCTGGCCGGGCTGGTCGCCCGCATCGAAGCCAGCGGCGACAGCAAGCGCCTGCTGCCGCCCGGCTTCACCAAGCTGTGGCGGGCCATCACGCAGGCACGTGACACGATGACAGAGGCGGTGGGCTCGTGAAGCGGTACGACGCCGGCCCGGTCATGGCCGGCTTGAAGGACTTCCAGCGCGACACCGTCGCGCACGTCATCGACCGATACTTCGGCACCGACGCGACCCGCCGCTTCCTCGTCGCCGACGAGACCGGTCTCGGCAAGAGCGTCGTCGCCCGAGGCGTCATCGCGCAAACCCTGCAGCGGCTGCAGGACGACGACAGCGTGGAGCGGGTCGACGTCATCTACGTCTGCTCAAACCAGGACGTCGCGCGGCAGAACATTGGCCGGCTACGGGTCACCCCCGACGAAACAGTCACCCTGTCCAGCCGGCTCACCCTGCTCGCCAAACACGCGGACCAGCTCAACGCCACGACCGCCACCGCCGGCAAGCCGATCAACCTGGTCGCGTTCACCCCCGGCACCTCCTTCGACCAAGGCTGGCGCACCGGTACGGCGGAGGAACGAGCGCTGCTGTTCCTGGTCCTCGAACAGGCCAACTCGTGGAACGGCTGGCGAACCCGGGCCGCGCTACGGGCGTTGCAGGCGGGCGTAGCAACCCCTGAACGGTTCGAGGAGCAGTGCAACCGCCTGTGGACGCAACTCGACGGGAAACTCGACCCCACGATCACCGGCGAGTTCCTGCGCCAGGCCCGGCAGCGGGGCCTGCTCGACGAGTTCGACGCGCTGCTCGACGGCATCGGTCGGCGCTCAAGCCTACCCAACGCGCTGCGCGGGGACGCCCGCAAGCTCACCGGCGATCTTCGTACGGCGCTGGCCACCGCCGGCGTCGAGGTCCTCGAACCCGACCTGATCATCCTCGACGAGTTTCAGCGGTTCCGGGAGCTTCTCGACCCGAACGGCGGCGAAGGCGCCGAGCTCGCCCGGCACCTGTTCGACTACCGGGCCGCCCGGGTGCTGCTGCTGTCGGCCACCCCGTACAAGCCGTTCACCTTCGCCGAGGAGGCTGCCGCCGGCGAGGACCACTACGCCGACTTCCGGCAGGTGCTGCGCTTCCTCAGCGACGACGAGTCCTGGCACGCCGACGTGACGAAGGCGTTCGAGGCCTACCGGGACGCCCTGGTGCGCGGCGAGCCCTGCGGTGACCTGCGCGAGTGGCTGCGCAATCTGCTGCTGCGCGTCATGTGCCGCACGGAACGGCCCGTGCTCGGCCAGGACGGGATGCTGCGAGAGCACATCAGCCTCGCCGACGACCTCGAGGTCCCCGACGTGCGCAGCTACGTGGCGATGCGCCGAATCGCCACCACGCTCGGTGCCCCAATGACCGTCGAGTACTGGAAGTCCGCCCCGTACTTTCTGAATTTCCTCGACGGGTATCAGCTCGGTGAGAAGGTCCGGACGGCGCTCGGTGGCCAGCCACACCCCGAGGTGCCCGCGCTGTTGGCCTCCGCACAGCTGCTTGACGGCGACGTGATCAGCCGACGAGAGCCGGTCGATCTTGGCAACGGCCGGCTGCGGCAGCTCGCTGCGGACACTGTTGATCGAGGCTGGTGGCAGCTGCTGTGGCTGCCCCCTTCAATGCCGTACTACGCGCTCGGCGAGCCGTTCGCCGGCGCGGCGCGCGAGGGCATCACCAAGCGGCTGCTGTTCTCCTCCTGGAACGCCACCCCCACGGCCGTGGCAGGGCTGCTCAGCTACGAAGCCGAACGCCGGCTCGGTCGTGCCGGCGAGGCACACCGACACCTCGACTATCGCGTGGAGCACGGCCGCCCGGCGGCGATGAGTACACTCGCGCTCTTCTGGCCGCATCCCACCCTGGCGGCGCTGTGCGACCCCCTGGCCCTGGCCCGGCGACGACCGGACGAAACCGCACCACTCGAGGTCCTCGAGCGGGAAGTTCGGGAACGGCTGCTGGATCACGCCTCCACTGAGCGTGCGGACCCCGGATCGGGCACCGCAGAGCCGTGGGAGCTGGCCTTCCGGTGGCCCGGCGCCGATCCCAGCATCGAGGACGCTGCCGCGACCCTGGGTACGTCCGCCGATGACGATGGGGCGGCCACCGGTCTGGACCGGCACGTGGCACGGGCCCGCGAGCTGGCGAGCCAGGCCGCCTACCCGACAGCGGGCCACCTGAACGGGCTGATCGACAGTGTCGCGGCGATCGGTCTGCACGGCCCCGGCAACATCGCCTGGCGGGCGCTGTCCCGGCTGATACCTGGCAGCACCGTCACACCGGAGGGACACTGGCGAGCGGCCGCGCTGCTCGCCAACGGGCTACGATCCCTGTTCAACCGGCCCGAATCCGCGCAGTTGATCGACAGCCTGGCGATGGGCGAGGTCTACTGGCAGGCGGTGCTGCGTTACTGCGCAGCCGGGGGTCTGCAGGCGGCCCTCGATGAACACCTGCACACGCTGCGCAGCTCCGCCTCGGACACCGGGCTGGACGACGACGGGCTGTACGCGCTCGCCGAGGAGGCGCGGGAGGCGATCGCCAGCCGCCCGTCGACGTACGTCGCCTTCGACCCGCACCACCCCAACCAGCCGATCAAGCTGCCGGGCCGGTTCGCGCTGCGCTACGGCGGTCGCGGCGAGGAACAATCCCAGGTCGACCGCAAGGTGGCCGTACGCCGTGCCTTCAACAGCCCGTTCTGGCCGTTCGTCGTCGCAACGACCAGTGCCGGCCAGGAGGGCATCGACTTTCACCAGTGGTGCTCGGCCGTCGTGCACTGGAACACCCCCGCCAACCCCGTGGACTTCGAGCAGCGCGAGGGGCGTGTGCACCGCTTCGGCGGGCACGCCGTCCGCCGCAACGTCGCCGCCGGACACCGCGCCGACGCCCTGCGCTCCACCGAGCCAGACGTGTGGAAGGCCGCCTACGAGGCCGCCCGAGCGATCTCGGGGGAGCTGGGCGACTTTGCGCCGTACTGGGTGTTCCCCGGGCCGGCGAAGATCGAGCGACACGTCCTGCCATACCCGCTCAGCCGCGACCAGGCGAGGCTCGACCGGCTCAAGGCAGATCTGGTTGTGTACCGGTTGGCGTTCGGCCAGCCACGCCAGGAGGACCTGCTGACCCTGCTGCGACGGCAAGAGATCGGCGCAGACGGGGCGCCTGACATTCTCGATCTGCGACCATCCCGACACACAGACCGGTCGTGAGGTTCGAACCGTTTGCTGTCGGGTCCCTCGACCACCGATCACGCGGACTGTGGGAGCAGTGGGTTGGCGAGTAGCAGCATTTGTCAAAGATCGGCGGCGAGGCGACCCGTTGCCGACGAATTTCGTGGTTCAGCCGTCTGCGTCGAGGATCTCGCCGGCTCTGGCTAGTACGGACTCCCACAGATTCGGCGCGACAGTTCCGCGGAGTAGCGCGACCACCTCCTCCGCCGCCAGGTCGACGAACCGCTGGGAGACGTGTCCTCGTCGTGGCGGGGCGTCGGAAGGCTCTACCACCGTGGCAGGACGGACACGCAGGCCGTCCTTGCCGTCGGCCGCATCTGACCCATTGGCTGCAGCGAAGTTCGGACCGAGCACCTCACGGAGGACTGGTCCCCACGGGTCCGCTCTGAAATCCGAATCTTCCTCTGCGTGGGTGGCGGCGTCGCCGGTCGCCGCAGAGGGCTCATCGGTGTCGTCCGACCCGCGGTCGTCCTCGCCCATGGCGAGCGGGTCCCCGACGCAGACGATGTCGAGATACCTCGTGGTTCTCGTCAGTGCGACATACAGCAAGCGGTGGCCCCGGTCGTCCTCGGCGACGATGTCTTCCGGCTCCATAACGACGACGGCGTCGAACTCGAGCCCCTTGGCTTCCTGCGGGCCGACCAGGTTGATTCCTGGGCCGAGTTCACCGGCGGACGCGGCACGCCAGGCGACGTCTTTGGCCTTCAGCTCCCGTTCCGTGTCCGGGCGGCAGGAAGCGGGGCAGATGATGGCCACGGAGCGGCCGTGGGCGGCGTGCCCCATCGCGACGCGGACGGCCTCAGCCGCACGCTCGTCCTCGTCGGCCCGGTGGACGAGAGGATCGGCCGGACCGTCCCGCACAATCTGCGGTGCCTGCACCGTGGGAGCGGCGAAAGGCAGAAGCTGGGCCGCAAGCTCGAAGACCTGTCGAGGTACCCGGTAGCCGTAACGCAGCTCTTCCCGGACGTGAGGAAGATCGGCAGGCAGGTGATCGAGGACCTCGTCCCAGTCGTCACGCGCCCAGTGGCCGGTCGACTGAGCGATGTCCCCGACGATGGTCATGGATCCGTTGGCAGAGCGGCGGGCGATGGTTCGCAGTTGCATGGGGGAGAGGTCCTGCGCCTCGTCGACGACGATGTGCGTAAACCGGGTCTCCACGCTGTTGATGAGGTGCTCGGCCTCGTCGAGCACCGCAAGGTCGGCGTCGCTCCACGTCTCTTCCGAGAGCCGATCCGCGGGCCGCCGGTGCAACAGTGAAACTTCCCGAGCCGTGAATTCGTCGCCGGCCGCTCCCATCAGCCGGTCGCGCGAGCCGTAGAGCTCACGCAGGAATGATGCGGCGGTGAACGACGGCCAGAGCCTGTCCATGACGGGATCGAGTGCCGTCCGTAGTCGTTGCTGACTCACGTGGACCCGGGGGGTGACGAGATCGGTCAGCAGATCCCGGAACAGGTGTCGACGCTCGGAGTATGTGCCGGCGCTGGCACGGCACCGAGTTATCAAGGGCTTGAGCTCCTCGGCGGCCATCGGCACGGGGCGGCCCTCGATCTGCGCCTCAACCCAATGCTGTCCCTCGGGCGGCCCGACCCGAGCGTAGAGAGCCCGCCGCAGAAGCCCAGCCATCCTGCCGTCGCCCTTCAGCCTCACGACTTCGGGATCCTCCTGGCGACCACGTTTCACCGGTGGATGCAGCTGGTTGATGTCACGTTGCTCAATGCTCGTGTCACCCAAGCTGGGCAGCACGGTGCGGGTGTAGCGCGTGAAGGTGGGGCTCGGGCCAATGATGAGGACATCCTGGGCCGAGAGTCGGCCCTGACTGTTGAACAGCAGCCACGAGACTCTGTGCAGCGCAACTGCTGTCTTGCCGGTGCCCGGCCCGCCCTGAATGACCAACAGCTGGTCCATCGGGGCGCGGATGAGATCGAACTGCGCCGCCTGGATTGTCCGGACGATGTCCTGCATCGTGCCGGTTCGGTTGCTGTTGAGGTCTGCGAGCAGCGTGTCGTCGACGTCCTCGTGGGCCTCCAGCTCGGCGACGTCAGCGGCCAATTGGGCGAACACCGTGTCGCTGAACGAGGTGATCGTGTTGCTGGAGCACTCGAAATTGCGCTTGAGGCGCAGCCCAAGCGGGTCGGCGTGACTTGCCTCGTAGTAGCGGGCGGCGGCAGGTGCCTGCCAGTTCATGACGAGCAGCTCAGCGTGGTCATCAAAGATCGCATGATGGCCGATGTAGAAGGCCTCGCCGTCCTCGTAATCCATCCGGCCGAAGGCGACGGGTTCGTCCGATCCGCCGATACGGTCAAGCCGCGCTTGGGTGTCCTGCCGGATCCTCGCGGCGGCGCCGCTGTTGGCGGCAGCGCCTGCGGCCAGACCCAGAGTCGTGCGCATGCGCTCCCGGTGGTCCCAAGCCGCGTCGAAGTACTTCTGCTCGCGACTTAGCTCTTCCGGAACTGCATACATTGTGGACCTCCCGCTGACATGGCGCAGACCGTAGCGTCTCGCTACGACAAGTCGGCCCATCTCGCGCGGAGCTGAGGACACTGAAGGTCGGCTCAGCGAGTCCGCTCAAGGTCCCTCGACCGTACGGTCGGTAAGCGGTTTTGTCGCTCGGTCGAGTGCATGTTTGCCCGCTCAACCTTTCGGCGCTGGGAGCGACCGGCCGGGTCTATGGACGAGCGCGATCAGTACTGTCATAGACAGCGGGTCTACAGCTGCGCCCTGATCCGCCGGGAGCGCTCAGGATGTTCCCTCTTGTCGGCGGCGCGGCGGGTGAGCCTACTGAGACGGGTGGCCGGTTACAAGATCCGATCTTTCGATTGGAGCGCCGGCATCGTCAAGATCGGACCAGCTGGCTGTGGTAAGCCACCGTTCGGTTCACCTGGCGCCACCCGCCCCGACGATGCGTCGCTGCCTGCCCTGGTGGAAGATCATCAAGCCCTGGGACGGCGGCATGGTCGCGAGGACGCGTTGAGCGTTTGCTGATCCTCCTGCCGCTGGCCGAAGCCGCCGTGACGGCGGTTCAGGGATCGCTTGGACGGTCGAGACACGAGGACCAACGTGAACGGGCAGTGCCTGCAGGAGGAGCGGTATGTCGAGCGTGTCTAACGGGGGTTGGCAGCCTCCACCAGCGCCCCCGAGTCCGGCGGCGAGCCTCGGCTGGCGGATCCGGCACAGCCTCTGGCTGCTGCTGCCCGTTGCCGGCTGCGGCTTCCTCGCCGGCGCCGGGTTCCTCTACGTCGGCCTGCGCGCCCGGCGTCCTTCCTGGTGGATTGCGGGCATCGTCTACCTGGTGATCGGCTGGACGTCCTTCGCCACTATCGGTGAGGCGGACAAGACAAGCACCCTGAGCACGGTGGCAGCCGTCGTGCTCATGGCGCTGTGGGTAGCGAGCATCGTGCACGGTTTCGTCATCAACCCGTCCTGGCTGCGCTGGCGGGCCGGCCATGTTCCCTGGTACGCCCGGCCCCAGGCGCCGCCGCCCACCTGGCCCGGCAGCCAGCACCCACCAGCGCAGGCAGGGCCACCGTCCCTGCCCACATCCGCACCGCCCGCCGTCGCCGAGATGATGCCGCAGTCCGGCGCCTACTCCGGTAACGGGACCACGGCGGCGCCCGTGCCCTCTCAACCGTCGCCGCTACCAGCGCCGCAACCGCCGTCTGCGCCAATGGCCGCGCCCCCAGGGGCCTTGGATGTCAACGCGGCGACATCCGAACAGCTTGCCGCTCTTGCCCACTTTGACCCGGAGCGTGCGCAGCGGGTGGTGGCCGAACGGCAAGTGCGCCGCGGGTTCGGCAGCGTGGAGGAGTTCGCCGCCGTCGCGAACCTCGCGCCGCACGAGTTCGCTCGTCTCAAAAGCCTGGTGACCTGCGTACCCCAGCAGATAACACCCGCCGGCCAGCCGCCACCGAGCAGCACTCTCGATGTGGCCTCGAGGCCGCCGACGCGTACGACCATCTGAGCGAAGTCGCCGAAGAATTGGCCCGGCTGGAGCGGGAGGTGGTGACCTGCCGGGCCGAATGCGAGCGGATGGAGCAGGGGCTGCGACAGTGGCCCCGGCGAGCTGCTCTGGCTTGACCCACCCCGCAGCACCGGCCTGCGCCTCGATCCGGCGCAACCAACAATCTGTTACTGGTCGCCGGTGGCACCGGCCTGGCGCCGCTGCGTGTCCTGGTCGATCAGGTCGCCGCCGCACCGGATGGCCGGCGGGTGAC
The DNA here is from genome assembly GCF_052601155.1 of Micromonospora yongxingensis. NCBI lineage: Bacteria > Bacillati > Actinomycetota > Actinomycetes > Micromonosporales > Micromonosporaceae > Micromonospora > Micromonospora yongxingensis. Next base: position 10,219 of record NZ_JBQXEO010000021.1, on the reverse strand, counting down.
GCTGGTCGTCGGTGCCCGCACGTTCACCGATTTGTACGACTCGATCACTTTCGACAAGCTGCAACGCGCGCACGGCTGGCTGACCGTCGTGCCCGCTCTCTCCGACGGCCCCTGCGCCGAGCCGGCCGAGCAGGGCGACGCCCTGACCATCGCCCTGGACCACCACCACCCGGGCCAGGAGGTCTACCTCTGCGGCCCGCCCGCGATGCTGGCCAGCGCACGGTCACGGTTGCTCGCCCTCGACATTCCCGCCGCGCACATCCACTCGTCCGAGAGCTTCATCCGCTGATCGGGAGCGGCCTCGCCGGGTGCCCACAGTGGCGAAGCTTCTTTTCAGCAACTGTTCAGCGGTTGGCGATCCTCTACACCAACAGTTTGCCCGGGTGTCAGGTGATGTCGGGTAGCTCGTTCCGTGCCGTCGCGACAGTCAGGGCATGACTGTTTCCCACTCTGGCCTCGCCGGCTTCCGCCGCGCCGGGGCGCTCGCCGCCGCGGCGCTGGCCGCGGTCACTCTCGGTGTCGTTCCGGGGGCCCCAGCCGAGGCCGCCGCGAGCACCCTGCCGATCGGCGACGCCGACCTGACGAGGTCCGCACCAGCAGCACCCTGGCCGCCGGTGTCACCCTGACCCGGATCGTGCGGGGCGCCGAGCCGGCCCCCGCCGACCAGATCAACACGACCACGCGCGGCCCGTGGGTGGTCAACGTCCTCACCATCGACCCGCGCCGCGCGCGGGGGCACCTGAAGGCGACGTACGGCCCGGACCTCAGTCAGGTCGAGAAGACGACCGATCTGGTACGCGCCTCGGGCGCCCTGGCCGGCGTCAACGCCTCGTTCTTCACCTTCACCGCCAGCCAGCAGTACCCAGGTGACCCAGTGGGGTTGGGGCTCTACGGCGGGAAGCTGCTCAGTGAGCCGACCACCGATCCGGCCGAGGTCAACTTCATCGTCGACGCCAACAGCAACCAGGCCCTCACCGGGAAGGTGGCGTGGTCGGGCAGCGTACGGAACCGGCGGACCAACGCCACTCTGCCGCTGGAGTTCATCAACCACCCGCCGGTGATCCCCGCCGGCTGCACCACCCTCACCGACCAGACCCAGTGCGGTGTGCCGGGCGACGTCGCGCAGTTCACCCCCGAGTTCGGCGCTGCCACCCCGGCCGGCGCTGGCGTGGAGGTCGTACTCAACCGGCTGAACTGCGTGGTCCGCACCGCGACCACCCGGGGCACCACCCTCGCCGCCGGCCAGACCTCGTTGCAGGCGACCGGAAAGGACACCGTTGCTCTGCTCGGCGTCGCCGGCAAGGGGTGCGTGGACCGGGACTCGACCCTCACCGACCAGCAGGGCCGGAAGCTTCCACTGCGGCCCGGGCTCTTCGGCGTGAACGGGCGTTACCCGCTGACGGCGGACGGCCAGATCGTGGTGCCGGACGGCGCCCCCGGTGACAGCTTCTTCGCCCGCAACCCGCGCACCATCGCCGGCACCACGCGGGACGGGAAGATCGTGCTCGCCACCATCGACGGGCGGCAGACCACCAGCGTCGGCACCACCCTGGCCGAGACCGCCGCGGTCGCCCAGGCGCTCGGCATGTCCGACGCGATCAACCTCGACGGCGGCGGGTCCACGGCCATGGCCGCCGCCGGCGCACTTGTCAGCCACCCGAGCGGGGCCGAGCGGGCCGTCGGTGACGCGCTCGTCTACGTCGCCGGCCGGTACCGCAGCGGCAACTGACGGACGTCGCAACAGGTGTCCCGGTCCTCACCAGATCCGGTGCGGCCGGTCTCCGTGCGTCGGGGGCCGCCGCACCGGGCGAGCCGGAGTTGGAACGGCAGGAGCCTCGCCCAGTGTCCGGGCGAGGCTCCTGCCGTTCAGCGATTGGCCGGTCAGTGGCGGCCGACGAAGATCCCGACGCCGTTGGCGACCGCGCGTTCGGTGCCGTCGGAGGGGTTGTTGCGAGCGGTGGCCGCCGGCTGGCCCGGCTCCCGTACGGCGATGGTGGTCGAGCCGCCACCGTCGAGGTTCACCGCGTCGTGCGCACCGAGCGAACGCATCAGGTCGGCCAGTTCGGCGATGGTGAAGCCCGCGCTGGCGGGCGCGCGGCCAGCCAGCGCGACGAGGTACACGGTCCCGCCGTCGGCGCTCGCGCCCGCGGCACTACGTACCGCAGCGGTCTTGGTGTCCAGGCCCGCCAGCGGTGCGCCGTCGCGCAGGATCGGCGCGCCGCCGACCGCGAACGTCAGCTTCGGCTTGCCCACGGAGACGAGCTTCTCGTCCACCTTCACCCGGTCGCCGACGACGAGGTCGTCGAGCTGGTCCGCGCCGTCCTCCCGGCCGACGAGCACCTGGGTGTCGCTGGGAATCTCACCCGCGCCGGGCGTCTGACCCACCGAGGTCACCACGCCGCGCCGGACGGTCACCTCGTAGGTGTGGCTGCTGCACGGCGCGTCGCGGCTGGTGTCGCTGCCGCAGGTCGAGCGGACTCGGGAGGCGGTACCCCAGACGGAGGTGAATAGGCCGATGCCGCCGACCGGCAGCGCGTACTGGTTGAGGCCATCGAGGGGGATCGTGCCCTTGGCGCTGCGCACCTCGCCGGTCAGGCTCAGGGTGTCAACGCGCGCCCTGCCGTTCACCCCCACACCGAACACGTCGCGGGTCGAGGTACCGGGGGCGAGTCCGGGGCCGAAGCGCTGCTTGTTCGGTACGGCGAACTTCAGGTCCTCGCCGTCCGCGATCTCCGGACCCGAGGCGGAGCCGGTCGGCGCGACCCCGGCGTGCGTCTCGCTGATGTTGAAGAAGTCGCCGTTCACACCGGCGACGGCACCCTGCTCGTTCGTCATCGCCGAGACGACCTTCCGCTGCGCGACGGCGTCGGGGTGCAGCAGGTCCACCGAGACCTTGTTCTTGTGCAGGTCCGCGGTGAGCAGGTAGCCGACGGTGACGCCGCGTGGCGTCTGCACCTGGAACGAGCCGTACGTTACGCCCGGCGCGAGTTGCTCGGTCGAGGTGACGGTGATCGCATCGTCCACCGTGGACGCCGCCGGTGTCGTGATCGCGGCCTGCGCGGTGTCGACGGGCGCCATGAGTGTGCTCAGTCCGGCGGCGAGCACCAGTGCCAGACTCGGGTGTACGAGCTTCGATGACCTCATCGTCGCTCCTTTCCTGGGGCAGTCCCGAGCCTTGCGCTCGGCGGTTCGAGCGGACCCGACGAAGGCCGGACCAGCGAAAGTTTCCTGGTCAGCCGATCATGCCGGGGTGAACGGCTGAAATGATCAAGCTGAACCGCCGACGCGCGATGGTTCACCTGCCCGTCTCCGGAAGCAGACGGCCAGAGGGTCGCGTTCGGCTGCGCTCTGGCCGTCAGCCCAGGTGGAGGAGGTGTGCTCGGTGGTGGCCAGGACTCGCTGGAGCAGTTGCTCGTCCCGCAGCGCCGACATGTGCACCGTGATGACCGCGTACCCGGCTACCAGCACCAGGCAGGCGTTGGTGCCGATGACCGTGCTACGCCCACCGACCCGTGGTGCTCATCGTGCTGTCGTACCGCCAGCTCACCTCGCCGATCGGCGGCAGCTGCCCGGCCCGGCGCCGCGCAGACGGATCGGAACGATCGATGACATGGTCCGTTACGCGACGTAGTCGGTTTGGAGATAATGCCTGGTCAGGCCACTACCTACCGTCAACCCGTCATTACGAACGGCCTTGGCGTCGGCGTCGTAACACCTGCCGCCCCGGGCCCCAGACGGGAGAAATACATGCCTGCTCAGAAGGAATCCCGGCGGTTCGGTGCCCGAGCCTCCGTACTCGTGCTCGGTCTCGTCGTGGCCGGAGCGGTGGTCGCCCCGGCGAGCCCGGCGTCCGCCGCGGTCCCCGGCCTGGTGCGGATCGCCGCCACCAGCGTCACCGACTCCGCCGACTTCCACAGCGCCACCGCGACCTGCCCAGTGGGCAAGGTCCTGACCGGTACGGGCTACGAGCTGAACGGTGTGACCGGTGAGGGTGTCGTCGACGACCTGCGCCCCAACGGCGGCCCGGCCACCGCGCCGACGGCCGTCACGGTGGGCGCCTACGAGACGGAGGCGTTCGCCGGCAACTGGTCGGTGACCGCGTACGCGATCTGCGCCAACCCGGTAGCGGGCCTGGTGCGGGTCGCCACGACCAGCGTCAGCGACTCCGCCGACTTCCACAGCACCACCGCGAGCTGCCCCGTCGGGAAGGTCCTCACCGGTACGGGCTACGAGCTGAACGGGGTGACCGGCGAGGGCGTCGTCGACGACTTCCGCCCCAACGGCGGCGTCGCCGCGGCACCGACCTCCGTGAACGTCGGCGCCTACGAGTCGGACGCCACCGCCCTGAACTGGTCCGCGACCGCGTACGCCATCTGCGCCAACCCGCTGCCCGGCCTGGTGCGGGCGTCCGCGGTGGGTGCCAGCAACTCCCTCGACTTCCGCAGCGTCGTCGCGACCTGCCCCGTCGGGAAGGTGCTGACCGGCGCCGGCTACGAGCTGAACGGGGTCACCGGCGAGGGCATCGTGGACGACTTCCGCCCCAACGGCGGTCCCGCGACCGCCCCGACGTCGGCCGCCTCGGGTGCGTACGAGGAGGACGCGTTCGCCGGCAACTGGTCCGACACGGCGTACGCGATCTGCGCAACCGCCTAGCAACCACTCATCCGGTGCAGCCGCCCCGCGCGCTCGCGGGGCGGCTGCACCGGTGACGCGTCAGGTCAGGAGCCGCCCTGGCGCTGAATCCGCCCGTCGCCCGAGACCTTGGCCCGGCCCAGGTCGTGCTCCGTGCCGGCGGAGCCGGTCGCAGTACGGCGGTGCCGTTGGTCGGGCGAGTGCTCCATGGGCGAGCCCTGGCGGCCCGGAGCGCCGCTGCCCGCATGCCGCCGGCCTCGCGCCGACTCGCCGCCGCTGTCGTGTTTGTTCTGCTTGTGGCTACCCATGCATCGCGCGTACCCGGTCATCCGGCGGCTAGTCGTGGGCCCAGGCCAGATGCCGTGCTCTCCGCCGGGCCCAGAACAAACGTGGTGGGGCGCGATACCCCGATATGGCGTCCTCGGGCAGTCGGGCGGAAGTGCCCGCCCATAGCGTGCGGAGAACTCCAAGCCCGTGACCTGAGGGAGGTAGCCGTGCAGAAACCGATACCGGGAGAGCAGGCCCCGATCATCGTGAACGTGGACCGGTGGCGGGCAGGCCTACCGCCGGACGCCTGGCCCGAGAGCTTCCCGTCGAGCGGCGACGTCTGGCGGCGCGACGTCTTCGCGGTGGCTGACGCGTACCGGGCTGGTTCCGCGAGCGCCCGCCAACTGCTGACCGCCGTGTTGATCTGGGGTTACGGACCCATCGGGTACGGGCCGTGGCGCGCCGCGAAGTCGCTCGGCGCCGATCCGGACGGCAAACGCTTGGCGTACGCGCTTGAGGCGGTGTCCGCATCAGAGCACGACGAGGACGCGCTACGCACGGCGTACCGCCGCTTCGGCGACCCCGACCAGGCTCGCCTGCCGTGGTTGGGGCCGGGCCTTTTCACGAAGGTCCTCTACCTCGCCGGCTACCGCCGAGGGGTGGGTGGTGTGCAGCCGCTGATCCTCGACCGCGTGGTGGCCAGCCGCCTCCCTGCCGAGGCCGGCGTCGGCCGAGCATCCGGCTGGTTGTCCGAGGAGTGGCTCGCCTATCTGCGCTGGGCGGCTGAGCAGGCGCACGCCAGAGCCATCGAACCGGACGCGGTGGAGATGACAGCCTTCTACGACCGCTGACGCGGCTGCGCCATGGCGCGCAGGCGGGCGTCGAGGGCGTCGAGGTCGGGCACGAACCAGATGTGCTCGGCCCGGTTCGACTCGTGCACCAGGGCGCGCAGCGCCGAACTCTCCGCGAGATGCGCCGAGATGTCGCCGACGACGGCCAGTCGCAGCCGGTAGTTGACGAACTTCTGCATCACCTCGCCGGCGAAGCGGGTGCCCAGCGAGAAGAATCGTTCGTCGAACCGGCTGGCGGGCACGGCCACCACCTGCGCACCGAGGAAAGCCGCGCCGATCAGGTCCAGAGCGTCCTGCTCGGTGGCCACCGGCGGGCCGGCCGGGTCGCAGACCAGCACCTGCACGCCGGCGCGTTCCTGCAGTTCGTCAGGCATGGGGGACCTCCCGGTCGAGCAGGCCGTTGTCGGCGTTGAGTACGGCGTCGAGCAGGTGCAGCAGTTCGGCGGTGGAGGCCGGGTCACCCAGGATGATGATCTTCATCCGGTGCCGTTCCTCGTCGTGCACGGTCTGCACCCGTAGTGGGTTGGCGGGGTCGTGGCCGGTGTTGGCGCTGGCGAGCACGAGCGTGCCGAGCCGGTCGGCGGCGGCCCGGTCGACACCGTCGATCTGCACGATGCTCGACACCTCCGCCGGCCCGGTGGCGGCGCCGGTGGTGGTTCGGGTCTGCCCGGTGAGCGCGTCGAGGTCGCTGGCGGCGATCCGGTACTGCTTGCCGATCCGCACCGCATTCAGCCGTCCGGAGCGGATGTAGCCGCGCACGGTGCGGACGTGCAGTCCGAGCCGGTCGGCCACCTGCTCGACCGAGTACATGTCTTCCTTCATCACTCCCTACCCTACCCCTATAGGGAATGTTGGGGAGCGATGGGGGAGGGCGTGCGACGTGAGTCGTTGACGACATCAGCTCCAAAGCGCCTGTACCCCGGTGGTGCCGCCCGCGACGGCATAAGGCTTGAACTGCCGGGCGGCGAGCCCCGCTGAAGATCCCCGGGTGTCAGACGGGTCCAGTACCGTCTGGAAACCATGGACGCGCGGCACGGCGACGCCATCATCGGGCGGGATCACCCCGCCGGTCTGCTGCGCGCTGAGCTGGACCGGGCCGCCACCAGCCACGGCGGTCTCGTCCTGGTCACCGGCGAGCCGGGCATCGGCAAGACGACACTGGTCACGGCGGCGGCACGGGAGGCCCGGCAACGCGGGGCGCTGGTGCTCGGCGCCGCCTGCTGGGATTCCGACAGCGCCCCCGGCTACTGGCCGTGGGTGCAGGTGCTGCGCGGCCTGCAACGCTCCGCCGACGACTGGGCGGTGGCAGGGCAGGCCGCGGAACCGGCCCTTGCGGCGCTGCTCGGCGAGGTCGGCACCACCGCCCAGCAGGCCGGCCGTACCGCCGGCTGGGCCGGCGTCGACACGGGCCGGGGCACCGCCGACCGCGACGAGTTCGCCCTGTACGACTCGGTGACCGCCGCGCTGGTGACGGTCTCGCAGCACCGGCCGGTCGTGGTCGTCCTCGACGACCTGCACTGGGCCGATCCGGCATCGCTGCGGCTGCTGGCTTTCGCCGCGCAGCACACCTGGTTCGAACGGCTGCTGCTGATCGGCACCTACCGCGACGCGGAGGTCGAGTCGGGCGAGCACCCCCTGCGCCCACTGCTGATGCCGCTGGTCGCGAAGGCGACCACCATCACCCTCACCGGCCTGTCCCGGGACGACGTGGCCGCGCTGATGACGCGTACCGCCGGGCGGGAGCCCGAGGCCGGTCTGGTCGACGAGGTGCACCGGCGTACCGGGGGCAACCCGTTCTTCATCGAGCAGACCGCGCGGCTGTGGCGCGCCGACGGCACGGGCGGCACCATCGCACCCGGCGTACGGGAGGCGGTGCGGCGACGGCTCGCGCAGTTGCCCGCGCCGGTGGTCGAGGTGCTCACCGTCGCCGCCGTACTGGGCCGGGAGTTCCACCGCCAGGTCCTGGCGGCCAGCGCGGCTGCCCCGGCGGCGCAGGTCGACCGGCTGCTCGACCGGGCGGTGACCGCCCGGCTGGTGGTCGCCCGAGGTGGTGGCCGGTTCGCCTTCGCCCACGACCTGGTTCGGGAGACGCTCTACGACGGGCTCACCGAGGAGGACCGCCGGACCCGGCACGCCGCGGTGGTCCGGGCGGTCGACACCTCGGCGGAGCTCACCGAACGGCTGATCCCGGCCGACCTGGCCCGCCATGCCTACCTGGCCGGCCCCGCGCTCGACCCCGCCCGGGTCACCGAGCTGCTGGTCGCCGCCGGGCGGGACGCGTTCGCCCGGCTGGCCACCGACGAGGCGGGCGTGCACTTCCAGCGGGCGCTGGAGGTCGTCGAGGACCGGACACAGCGGGTCCGGATTCTCGTCGAGTTGGGCGAGGTGTGTTACAACCACGCCGGCCGGGACGAGGCCGCGCAACTCCTTGCCGAGGCGGCGGCGCTGGCCCGCACGCTCGACGACCCGGTGCTGCTGGCCCGCGTCGCCCTCACCGTCCACCGCTCCCGGCAGGTGGAGACCAGGCATTCGGTGCAGGCGGCGGACCTGGTGCGGGAGGCGTACCGGCGGCTGATCGGGGAGCCGGACGTCGACGCCTCGGTGGGCACGCTGATCGCCGACCTGATCACCGCCACCGAGACGATCGCCCGGCGGGGCAGCGACGACGAGACGCTGACCTTCAGCCTGTGGGCCCGCCACGACACCACCTGGGGGTTGGGCACCGCGGCGGCGCGGGCGGCGCTCACCTCCGAGATCCGGGACGTGGCCCGCCGTACCGGCGACCGGGAGACCGAGCTGTGGGCCACCTCGCTGCGCTGGGTGGCGCTGTTGGAGCTGGGCGACCCCCGCTTCGTCGAGGAGTTCAGCACCTTCGTCAGGGTGGGCCAGCAGGGCGAGCTGGCCCGACCCCGGATGGCGGCGGCCGTCGACGGTGGGATCATCGCGGCGTTCCGGGGTGACTTCGCCGAGGCCGACGAACGGTTCGCCGTCCTCACCGACCTCGCCGACCCGGGTCACGCCGAGTTCGCGTTCATGGGCCATCACCTGCGCTGGTCCCGGCTGCTGCTCCAGGGGCGGTTCGACGAGGTCGACACACTGCTGGACGGGTTGGCCCCGACCGACTACCCCTATCGGGAGCTGCTGCGGGCGATCACCGCGGCGGAGCGCGGCGACGACGAGACGGCGGTCCGGCTGACCGCCGGCATCGAAGCCGCCGACATCAGATACCCGCGTCCCGTGTCGCCGCTCTGGCTGCGGCTGCGCGCTCAGGCCGCCGCAGCCTCCCGTGACCCGCAGCGCTGCGACGACGCCCGGGCAGCGCTGGCCCCACACCGTGGAGAGTGGACGGTCGGGCTCTTCGGCTGTGACATCAGCGGTCCCGTCGACCACTGGTTGGCGGTGGTCGACGCCGCGCAGGAACGCTGGGACGACGCCATCGCCGGTTTCACGGCGGCCCGCGACGCCGCCGAGCGGATGGACTCGCGGCCCTGGTCACTCATCGCCCGCGCCGGGCTGGCGAACGCCCTGGCCTTCCGTGGCGACCCTCGCGACGCCGCGACACTGGCCGCGCTGCGTGCCACCACCGCCCGGGAGGCCACCGCCCTCGGCATGGCCCAGGTGCTCGACCGGCTGGCCGTCCCGACGTCGACCGACCCCGCCGCGCCGGCCGGCGCGCCAGGCCAGGTCACCACGCCGGTCGCCGAGCCCGACAGGGTCGCCGCCCCAGGCCAGGTGGTCCAAACGGGCGGGGTCGATGCGTCGGGCCGAACCGTCGTGCCGAGCCGGGCTGTCCAGACAGGCCAGACCGTCGTGCCGAGCCGGGCCTCTCAGGCAGGCCAAACCGTCGTGCCAGGCCGGGCCTCTCAGGCAGGACATGCCGTCGGGTCAGGACATGCCGGCGGGTACCGCCAGGTCGCTTCGGCGGGAGTGCCGGTTGAGGGGTACGAGTTCCGCCGCGACGGCCTGGTCTGGCAACTCGCGTACGCCGGTGCCGTCGTGCACCTGCCCGACGCCAAGGGGCTGCATGACCTGCATCTGCTGCTGAGCCGGCCGGGCAGTGACGTCCCGGCGGTGGAGCTGCTCGACCCGGCGGCCGGGCCGGAGCTGGTCGCCGCTCGCCGTATGGGTGCCGACCCGGTCCTGGACGATGAGGCGAAGGCCCGCTACCGGCGGCACCTGGCGCGCCTCGACGAGGAGATCGACCGGGCTGCCGCGCGCGACGACGACCGGAAGGTGGCGGCGCTGGACGCCGAGCGCGGCGCGCTGCTCGACGAGCTTCGTGCCGCGGCGGGGCTGGCGGGCCGGAGTCGCCGGTTGGGCGACGAGGCAGAGCGCGCCCGCAAGACGGTCACCGCGCGGATCCGGGACACGCTGCGCAAGCTCGACGAGCGGCATCCGGCGCTCGCCGGGCACCTGCGGGAGTCCGTCTCGACCGGCAGCACCTGCCGTTATCTACCGCCCGAGCCGCT